>NZ_JBFAQM010000021.1:0-148683 GCF_040677315.1 Actinoplanes sp. NPDC049316
GACACGATGCGCGACTACATGAAGGGCAAACCCAAGGTCCAGTTCAAGAAGCCGGGCGACCGGAAGATCTCCGTCGGCGATCAGCGGTCGATCCCACGGCGCGGCACGGCGCGACAAGGCGCGGCGCGGCCCGGCACGGCAAGGCGCGGCACGGCGGCGCGGCACGGCACGGCACGGCTGAGTGCGGCACGGCGCGGGTGAGCGCGGCACAGCGCGGAACCGGCGCGGCCGGCACCGGTGAGCGCCGCCCAGCCCGGCCCGGCGTGGTGCGGTCCGGCCCAGCGCGGGTGCGGTCGCCCCGGGGTGCGACGGCGCGGCACGAGACCACGTGGCACGGAGCGGCGTGGCGTGGCGGCGAGAGGAGCCCGGCTGGCGCGAGACGGCATGCGGTGGGCGGGGTGCGACGGCGCGGCCTGGGGGCCGGACGGCGCGGGCCGGGGCGAGAAAGCGCGGCGGGAATCCCCACGAGGCGACACCGCGCGGCACATGGCCGGCCGGACAGAGGCGCGGGGCGACGACGAGCGGAGGCGAGCTGGTACCGGCGGAGGTGAGCCGAACCGGCCGACGGCGAGCCCAACCAGCTGGCGACGAGTTCAAACAGCCGGCGGCGAGCCCACCCGGCCGGCGGGGAGCCCAACCAGCCGGCGGCGAGCCCAACCGGCGGCATCGCCGCGAGGACGGCCGCCTGGCATCTCCGGCCTGGGCGCCTGCGACAGGACCCGGGCGCCGCGCGGGGTCACTTGCAGAGGAGCTTCTCCATGCGCCTCCCCGCGATCGCCAGGCCGACGCCGAACACCGCCAGCAGGTACACCACGTCGACGGCCTGGAGCCAGCCCGTCGCCCCGGTGCTGATCGCGCGGATCAGGTCGACCGAGCGGTACAGCGGGGTGGCTTCCACCAGCCAGCGGAGGATCGAGGGGTACGCCTGGGCCGGGACGAAGGTGCCGGAGAAGAGGAACAGCGCGAACTGGGCCGAGGCGATCAGGTCGAAGTCCTGCCAGCTGCGCATGTACGTGGACAGCGCCATGCCCGCGCCGCCGAAGGCGAAGCCGACGAGGATCGCCGCTGCGAAGGCCGCCAGGGCCCGGGGTGCGGTGGTGAGGTCCATGACGACCATGACGACGAGGAAGGCGGCCGCGTAAATGTTGCCGCGGATCATGGCCCAGGCCAGTTCGCCGAGGGCTATCTCGATCGGCCGTACCGGGGTGGCGAGCATCCCGTCGTACAGCTTCATGAACTTCATCTTGCCGAAGAAGTTGAAGGTGGTCTCCGACAGCGCGCCGGTCATGGCGGACGAGGCCAGCATGGCGGGAGCCACGAACGCGGCGTACTCGATGACCCGGCCGTCGGGCAGCGTCAGGTCACCCACGAGGGCGCCGACGCCCACGCCGATCGAGAAGAGGTAGAGGACCGGCT
This sequence comes from Actinoplanes sp. NPDC049316, assembly GCF_040677315.1. Taxonomy (NCBI): domain Bacteria; kingdom Bacillati; phylum Actinomycetota; class Actinomycetes; order Micromonosporales; family Micromonosporaceae; genus Actinoplanes; species Actinoplanes sp. NPDC049316. The sequence goes on from NZ_JBFAQM010000021.1 coordinate 1,417, forward strand.
CGAGGAACCCCGAGACCATCACCAGCCAGTACGCGCTGCGCAGGGTCGCCGCGTTGCGCTCGACGACCGACGCCGACCGGCGGCCCGCGCCCTCGAAGGACACCAGCCGCGGCAGCACGAGGGTCACCACAGCGACCTCCAAGGCCAAACGGAAAAGGCCGAAGCGGGCGCGAGCGCGGCCGAGGCCGAAGGGGGAGCAGGGGCGGCCGAAGTCCGGGCGGGCGCACCTGAAGCGGGGGCGTGCGCAGCCGACGGGTGGAGAGTCATGTCAGACCACCAGCCGCTTCCGGAACCGGCGCAGCGCGAGCAGCCAGCCCGCCGTCGCCCACAGGGCCAGGTACAGCACGTGGCCGGCCGCCGACCAGGCCGGAGCCGTGCCGAGGGTGGCGGCGCGGCTCAGGTCGACGCCGTGCCAGAGCGGGAGGGCGTACGCGATCCAGCGCAGGATCGCCGGCAGCGACTCGACCGGGAAGAACACGCCGGAGAAGAGGGACATCGGGATCACCCCCAGGCGGAACAGGATCGCGAGATAGCTGTCGCTGGTGATGGACGCCGCGTACGCGAAGGTGGGGGTCGCGACCGAGAGCCCCACCAGCGCCGCGATCGGGAGAGTCGCCAGGGCCCAGGGCGAGTGCATCGTGCCGAAGGCCGTGGCGATCAGCAGGAACGCCGCGCAGCTGGTGAGCGTGCGGAAGACCACGAACAGCAGGTGGCCGTCGAGGATGTCGGCCACGCGCAGCGGCGCCGCCGCCTGGCCGAAGTAGATCTTCTGCCACTCGAAGCCGCCGAAGACCGGCCAGCTGGAGTCGCCGATGGCCACCTGCATGGCCGTGGAGGCGATGAGACCCGGGACCATCCAGTCGAGGTAGGGCACCCCCTGGACGCCGCCGGTCACATACGCCCCGACGCCCACGCCGAAGCCGAGCATCGTCAGCAGCGGCAGCACGAAGGACGACAGGACGCTGGAACGCCAGATGCGGCGATAGCTGACCAGGTGATATTCGAGCACGTACCAGGTCATGTCAGTCCACCAGCGTCCGGCCGGTGAGGTGCAGGAAGACGTCCTCGAGGCTGCTGCGGCGCACCAGCACGCTGGCCGGGCTCAACGCGCGGCCCTGCACCTCGGCCACCGCGTCGTCGCCGTCGGGCACGTACAGCAGGATGCGGTCGGGCAGGATCTCCAGGCGCTCCCCCACGCCGGCCAGCTTCTCGGCGAAGGCCTCCTGGGACTCGGCGTTGAAGCGCAGCTCGACCACCTCGCGCGTCGAATACCGGTCGATGAGGGCGCGCGGCGAGCCCTCCGCCACGATCCGGCCGCCGTCCATCACCACGAGCCGGTCGCAGAGCTGCTCGGCCTCGTCCATGTAGTGAGTGGTCAGCACCAGCGTCACGCCCTGCTGCTTGAGCCGGAACAGCCGCTCCCAGACCAGGTGCCGCGCCTGCGGGTCGAGCCCGGTCGTGGGCTCGTCGAGCAGCACGATCTCGGGCTCGTTGACCAGCGCGCGGGCGATGGTGAGCCGGCGCTTCATGCCGCCGGACAGCGGCTCGACCTTGCTGTCGGCGCGCTCGCTGAGCTGCACGAACTCCAGCAGCTCGTCGGCCCGGCGCCGGGCCACCCGCCGCGGGATGCCGAAGAACCGGGCGTACGTCGTCAGGTTCTCCCGGACGGTCAGCTCGAGGTCGAGGTTGTCGAGCTGCGGGCACACGCCGAGCCGGGCCCGGATCTTCGGGCCGTCGTGCAGCGGATCCATGTCGAGGATGCGCAGCACTCCCCCGGTCGGCGGGGACACACAGCCGACCATCCGCATGGTCGAGCTCTTGCCCGCCCCGTTGGGGCCGAGGAAACCGAACGCCTCGCCGCGCTCCACGTCGACGTCGATCCCGTCGACGGCCGTGAAGCCCTCGAACCGCTTGACCAGCCCGCGAGCGTGAATGAGTGTCACCCGGCCGACCCTAGTGAAGGGGTCCGACAAAATCCCGGTCAGGCGGGCGGCGCGGTGGCCTCCCGGGCCGCCTCCACCAGCTGGTCGGTGACGTCCACGACCGGATCCGCGTCGACCGCCGTACGGGCGTCGTAGCGCACCGACCAGCTCAGACCGTCGGCGCCGCTGATGCGACGCCCGACCACGCGGACCCCGCCGTTGGGCGGCAGCGGATGGTGCGACGTGTACGCGACCGAGCGGGTCACCCGCGTGCGCACCTGGTCCGGCAGCTCCCCGGGCTCCAGCAGCAGGAACCCGATGATCGGGGCGTCGACCATCACCGTGTACCCCGGGCGTTCCTGCGCGACCTCGGCCGGGGTGATCCGCAGCTCGCGGCCCGACCACTCCGCCTTGTGGATCTCGTGCCAGCCGAGGCGCCGGCCGCCGGGCTGCCACAGGCCGCGGTTGGTGGCCACGACCACCTGCTCGCCGGGCTCACCCACGAAGGCCCAGGCGAGCACGCGCTCGTCGGCCTCCAGCGGCGGGCGCAGCGCCGGCGGAAGCTTGGGACGGCGGCGGAACAAACTCACAATGCACCTGCTGCCTGCTCGCGGAGCGCGCGAGCGTGCTGTTCGAGGGAGAAGAGCTCGCCGGCCAGCGCGAGGTACTCGTCCTTGTGGGCCACGGGGTTGAGCCGCTGGACCTTCGACTTCAGGTCCTTGATCCGGGTGGTCACCGAGCCGACCTGGAGCCGGGCCAGCGTGATCTGCACGTACCGCAGGTCCGCCTCGCCGTCGACCAGCAGCGGCTCGACCGACAACTCGCCGATCAGCGCCTTCGCGCCGAGGTCCTGGCAGGCGTCGCGGACCGCCTCGATCCACACCGCGCCGCCGGTCGCCGAGGCCGTGCCGCCGGCCGCCGCGACGGCCTCCCGGACCGCGCGCAGCACCGGGTCGCCGTACGAGTCGGCCTCGATGGCGTCGAACATCGGGCCGGCCAGGACCGGCAGCTGCAGGGCCAGCTTCAGCGTCTCCCGCTCGACCTGGCGCTGCGGGCTCTCCGCGGCGCGGCGCTGGGCCACCACCGGCGCGTCGGGCGTCATCGCGGCGGCCACCGCGCGCTGCACCGGCTCCAGGTCCATACCGAGGTCGCCGGCGAGCTTGCGCGCGTACTCGGGACGCTTCTCCCGGTCCTTGATCTTCGCGACCAGCGGCGCGGCCTTGCGCATGGCCTCGACCCGGCCCTCGACGGTGTCCAGATCGAACCGCGCCAGCGTCTGGCGCAACGCGAAGTCCACCAGCGGCTCACGGCCGGCGATCATGTCGCGTACGGCGAGATCACCGCGGGCGAGACGCAGCTCGCACGGGTCCATGTTGTCCGGGCTGACGGCGATGAAGGTACGCCCGACGAACCGCTGGTCCTCCTCGAACGCCCGCAGCGCCGCCTTCTGCCCGGCCGCGTCGCCGTCGAACGTGTAGATGATCTCGCCGGTGAAGCTGTCGCTGTCCATCAGCAGCCGCCGCAGCACCCCGATGTGATCGACGCCGAACGCCGTGCCGCACGTCGCCACCGCCGTCGGCTCCCCCGCCTCGTGGCACGCCATGACGTCGGTGTACCCCTCGACGATGACCGCCCGGCCGCGCTTGGCGATCTCCCGCTTGGCGAAGTCGATGCCGTACAGGACGTGGGATTTCTTGTAGAGCGGCGTCTCCGGGGTGTTCAGATACTTCGGGCCGTCGTCGTCGTCGAACAGCTTGCGCGCGCCGAACCCGATGACGTCGCCGCTCAGGTCGCGGATCGGCCACAGCAGCCGGCGGCGGAAGCGGTCGATCAGCGAGCCGGAACGCGCCGGCTTGGCCAGGCCCCCGGTGGTCAGCTCCTCGGCGGTGAAACCCTTCTGCCGCAGGTGCTTGGTGAGCAGGTCCCATCCCTCGGGGGCGAAGCCGCAGCCGTACTTCTCCGCGGCGTCGCGTCCGAACCCACGCTGCGCGAGGAATTCCCGGGCCTTGCGCGCGCCGGCCTTGCCGAGCTGGTCACGGTAGAACTCGGCGGCGGCGGCGTGCGCCGCGATCAGCCGCTGCCGCTGACCGGTCTGCGGGCGGGGCGCGCTGCCGGCCCGATCATCCGCGTACGCCTCATAGCGCAGCTGGATGCCGGCCTTGCCGGCGAGGCGCTCGAGCGACTCGACGAAGCTCAGATGCTCGGCGTCCATGAGGAACTTGATCGCGTCCCCACCCGCGCCGCAGCCATGGCAGTTGCCGGTGAGGATGTTGTCCTCGAGCACGAATGCGTGCGTGCCGTCGACGACGGGGCAGAACACTTCCTCGACCTCGCCGTGGTCCTCGATCGCCTCGACGACCCAGCCGCGGCGCTCGTACTTCTTGCGCGCGGTGAGAAATCGCCCGCGGTGAGCCGCGATGAGGAAGAACTCCTCTGGCAGGTCGCCACCCATGAGGGTGAGCCGGTACATGGGCGCGGTGTAACCGGCGGAACCGTCGGCGCGCACTTGCTCGGGGAAGCCGGTCCGGACATATTCGCGAATCCCGTATGTGCCGACCCCGATCCTGGTGCAGAGGTCGCGCACGTACTCGAGGTGCTCGCGCTTGGCGGAGTTGAGTGAGATGCAGCCGTCCGCGGCCACGTCGCCATCCGCCGCGAAGTACCCCGAGAGCCAGCCGTAGAGGTACGACAGCGACTCGGTCAGCGGCGGAAGGTCCGTTTTGAAGTACGCCGGAAGGTCGGTGACGGTGATCCGATTCTCGCTGACGTAGGTGTCGTTGAGCGGGAACCACTTGAGCAGGTCACGGTCCTTGTCCCCGTACAGGAAGGCGACGCTGCCCTTGTTGAGTACTGTCCCGTCGCCGAAGACGACGCCGCGCGCGATGCCGAACGGCGACGGCGTCAGCGTGTGGCCGCCGTCGCGGTTCGCGAGCGCCCGCGGGAACACATGGGCGAGCCGATCGCCGGGCTTCAGCTGGGCGGTGGTCCGTTCGAGGCGCTTCTCCACGCCCCTGCCGCGGCTGCGGATGAACCATCGGTGGTTCATCGTCGCCCGGATGGTCTTCTTCTGGCCGTTACGCGTCAGCCGGAGGTGGACGAGGGGTTGCTCGCCGAAGGAGTGGAACGGCGCCTCCACGAAGCGGCCGTGCGTCGTGATGACCCGGTGCCGGCCACCCGCCAGGTCACGGATCTCGCGTACGCCCTGGTCGGTGATGACGCGAGTCTCACCGGCGAGGCAGAAGTAGACATTTCGGGCAGGGGAGACGGTGAAGGAGGGGGTCTTCTCGTCGTGGAAGGGGCAGAGGCCCTTGAGGTTGCCGCCGCCCGCCGATCTCAGCGTCACGGTCTCGCTGATCACGTCCGCGATCGAGGTGCGGTCGCGGACCAGCGCGATGTCCTCGTCCTTGACCCTGCCCGCCACGGCTACATACTGCCTCGCGTCATCGGCGGCCTGCCACGAGGGTCCGGTGCCAGGCGACGGCTGCCGGGTCGGTCAGCGAGGCGACCTGGTCGACGACCACGCGCAGGCGGGCCGCGTCGTCGCCGGCTTCCTTCCAGAGGGCCGCGAACATCGGGTCCAGGTGGTCGGGTGCTCGGTCGCAGAGCGTCTCGACCAGGGACGTCAGGATCGCGCGCTGTTGTTCGTACCAGTCTTCTGCGGCCCGGGCTCGCATCACGTAGCGCAACGCCATCCCCTTCAGGAGCGCGCACTGGTTGCGGACCGTGCGGGGTACGACGAGGTCCGCGGCGTAGCGGCGGACCGGTTCGTAGCCGTGGCGGCTGTTGGTGGCGCCGACCGCCGAGGAGACGAAGCGGCCGGTGAGCACGCTGGTCATCCGCTTGAGCGCGACCTGCGCCCGGTACGTGCCGTCGTAGTCGGCGGCGGCGGTCACGACGTCGTCGGCGAGGAGGAGGTCGAGCGCCTCGCCGAGCGCCTCGGGGGTCTCGTCGGAGTACGTGGCGGCCACGTCGGTGCACAGTTCGGCGCGTTCGTCCGGGTCGTCGAGCAGGGGCCGCAGGGACAGGTAGCCGCCGTGGATGCCGTCCTCGACGTCGTGCACCGAATACGCGACGTCGTCCGCCCAGTCCATGACCTGCGCCTCGAGGCAGCGGCGGTCGTCCTCGGGGGCTGCCGCGCGTACCCATCGGAAGGTTTGCAGGTCGTCGGGGTAGACGCCGAACTTGCGGGTGCCGGGGCGCCGCGGCCAGGGGTATTTGCAGGTCGCGTCGAGGGAGGCACGGGTGAGGTTGAGGCCGGCGCCCTCGACCTTGGCCTCGAGGCGGGTGAGCACGCGCAGGGTCTGCGCGTTGCCCTCGAAGCCGCCGCAGGGCCGGGCGATCGCGTCGAGGGCGGCCTCGCCGTTGTGACCGAAGGGCGGGTGCCCGATGTCGTGGGCGAGGCCGGCGACGTCGACGACGTCGGGGTCGCAGCCGAGGCGGGCGCCCATCTCGCGGGAGATCTGCGCGACCTCGAGCGAGTGGGTGAGGCGGGTACGCAGGAAGTCGTCGGAGCCGGCGGTGTGCACCTGGGTCTTGGCCGCGAGCCGCCGGAAGCCCGCGGAGTGCAACACGCGGGCGCGGTCGCGTTCGTACGGGGTGCGGCCGTATCCGCTGTCCTTCGCGGGCTCGGTGACCCGGCGTTCCGCGTCGCCCGTCATGCGATCAACCCTAAGCGCACGGGTGGCCGGGCTACTCGGTTCTGCGGGAGGCGAGGACGCAGAACTCGTTGCCCTCGGGGTCGGCGAGGACCACCCAGCCGACGTCGTGCTGGCCGATGTCGACCGGCCGGGCGCCCATGTCGACGAGCCGTTCGACCTCGGCCTCCTGGTCGTCCGGGCGCAGATCGATGTGCAGGCGGTTCTTCGTGGTCTTGGCGTCCGGAACGGGGGTGAACAGCAGGCCGGGCAGCTCGTCCGGGCCGCGCCGGATCTCGACCTCGTCGGGCGCCTCGTGCACGATCCGGTAGCCGAGCGCCTCCGCCCACCACCGCGCGAGCCGCGCCGGGTCGTCGGCGTCGACGACGATCTGCTCCCACCGGCTGGGCATACGGCAAACCTCCACGAGACGCCATCGAAAGTGACGATCATGTTACGCGCAGACGGCGTCCCCACCACCGGGGAACAACGCACGCGTCGTGCGACATCCTCCCGCCCGGGGCCGCCGACACTGGCCGCAAGGAGGAGATCGATCGATGAATTCGCTGCGTCGCCGGCTCACCACGCTGGCCGAGGCCGGCTGCACCGGCGCCCTGCATGTCGGCGGCACCCCGGGCGGGGTCGTGTATCTGGTCGCCGGGCGCATCACCCACGCCGAGTCGCCGGCCTGCCCGGGTATCGGGGCGCGGCTGGTGGGCTGCGGCCGGCTGTCCGCGGAACAGTGGCGGGCGGCGTACGCGGCCGGGCACGGCGAGGGACGGGTCGGCCGGCTGCTGCTGCGCGACGGGCACCTCGGTCATCACGAGCTGGCGTGCCGGGTAGTGGCGACGATCACTGCGGCGACCCAGGTGCTCCTGGAGGCGGACGATGCGCCGCTGCGGTTCGTACCGGGCGAGCGGCACTGGTTCGGCACGTTCCCGCACTGTGACCTGGGAACGCTGGGTTCCGAGACGGCGAAGCGGCTGCTGACCCGCCCGGCTCCGCGCCGAAGACCGCGCGCGCGTACGCACACCGCCGGCTGAGCAAATCGACGCACTGACGCACATCGGGTGCGACTTGTGAGCGCGCCTCACCCGCAGGATGGCCCCTTGTGACGGCGGGAACCCGAGATCCCGCCCGAGCAGAAGGGGAACCACCCGAACCGCCGGCAGCTTGCGGGGCCGCCGGCGGGAGCATCACTCGGCGAGGAGAGATGTGCCCGGGGTCGAGCACTGTCTGCAGGAGGCCATGGCGATTCCCGGCGCGATCGGGGCCAGCATCGTCGACTACACCAGCGGTTTCCCGGTCGCCACGACCGGGGCCGCACCCAACGAGGACCACGAGGCCGCGGCCGCCGGCACGGCCGACGTCGTACAGGCCGCGCAGAGCCGGTCGCTGTTCGTCTCGGCCGTGCCGCACGACCTCCTCGAGGACCTGATCATCACGACCGCGGGGGGTTATCACCTGCTGCGGCTCGTCCGGACCGATTTCGACAGCCGGCTGGTGCTCTACGTGTGGCTGGACCGGGTCCGCGGCAACCTCGCCGTGGCCCGCCGGCGCATGGAGCGGCTCGCCGACGAGCTGATCTCGACGTGACAGCAGGAAGGAGCCACCGTGAAGCCCCCGACGTCCGCGGCGCCCGGCAGCCTGCTCACGCAGGCGGCCGGTGAAGGGCGGACCGGCGCCCTGGTTGTCGGCGGTCCGCCGGGCGGCACGCTCTACCTGGTCGAGGGCCGGGTGACGTACGCCGAGTCGGCCGCGGCCCCGGGCGTCGGTGAGCTGCTGACCGCCTCCGGCCGGCTGGCGCCGCGTACCTGGCAGGCGGCGTTGGACACCGCCACCTCGCAGGCCCGGGTGGGGCGGCTGCTGCTCGAACAGGGTCACATCACCCAGGGGGAACTGGAGCTGTGCGTGCTGGGCGCCACCTACGACGCCGCGTACTTCGCGCTGGCCCCGGCTGCGGCGCCGGTGAACTTCCTCGACGGGGCCGCGCACTGGCTCGGCGACGTCGTCCGCATCGACGCGGCCGCGGTGGTGCGCGAGTCCCGGCGGCGGGCGCGGCTGCTCGACGACATCTTCCCCAACGTCCGGATCGACACCGCGGCGGTCACCCCGGTGCCCCGGCCGCCCCGCGAGCGGATCACCGTCACGGCGGCGCAGTGGGAGCTGCTGGTGCACGCCGACGGTCAGCGCACGCCGGCCGATCTGGCGTTGCTGCTGGGGCGCGCCGGCTACGCCACCGTCCAGGAGCTGCGGCGGCTGGCGGCGCTCGGCCTGATCGAGTCGCCCGGGGAGCGGGTCGGCGGTACCGGTCCGGCGTTCCGGCTGCCCCGGGCCCGGGGCTCGGCCGCGCAGAGCGCCGCGGCGTCCCCGGCGACGGTGCCGGACGGGCCCACCGTACCCATCGTCACGCGGGCCCGGCCCGGGCTGGCCTCGGGCGACCCACCCCGCGAGGCGGAGCCCGGCCCGGCCAACCGGGCGCCGCGGCTCGCCCGGCGCAAACCGGGCGCGAAGCTTCCCAAGGAGCTCGTCGCCCAGCCGGCGCCGCCGCACCCGGGCACCGACGAAGTCCTGCTCAAACGCATCCGCACCGCGCTGCGGGCCCTGCGGTGACGCGGGCGCCCCCGCTGACGGCCACATGAGGAAGGAGACACCGAGGATGACGGTGGATCCGGCGGTACTGACGGAACTCGGCAACCTCCGCCACCGGCTGCCCGAACTCGCCGGCAGTGTCCTCGCCACCACCGACGGCATGGTCGTCGCGCACGACGCCCACGGCATCGAACCCGACAGCATCGCCGCCCTCGCCGCCGCCCACCTCGCCCTCGCCCGGCGCTTCGCGCACGCCGTCAACCACGGCGAGCTGCGCGAATCGGTGGTGGAGTGCGACGGCGGATACATCACCTCGTACACCGCGGGGCCCAGCGCCCTGCTGACCCTCGTGACATCCGGGAACGCCAACCTGGCGATGGTGCACCTCGAGGCCCGCCGTGCCGTACGCCGGCTCGTGAAGGTCCTGGTCCTCGATGCTCCGCCGGCCCTGCGGCCGGAGATTCCCACGCAGAACGGCCCGGCCATCCCGCTCGCGCGGCGCACGCCGATGGCCACCCTGCCCAGCTCCATCCGAGGCCGCTGAGGTCTTACGAAAACCCCTGCACATCAGCACAGACGGAGGAACACCATGCCCGACATGGACACCGCACTCAAAGAGATCATGGACATCGACGGCGCCGTCGGCGTCGCGCTGGTCGACCACACCAGCGGCATGGCCCTCGGCACCGCCGGCGGCGGCAAGGACCTCGACCTGACGGTCGCCGCGGCCGGCAACACCGACGTGGTCCGGGCCAAGCTGCGGGCGATGGAGATGCTCAACCTCAGCGAGAAGATCGAGGACATCCTCATCACCCTGGACACCCAGTACCACATGATCAGGCCGCTGACGAGCCGGTCCGGCAAGGGCCTGTTCCTGTACGTGGCCCTGCGCCGCGACCGCGCCAACCTGGCGATGGCCCGGCACCAGCTCAAGCGCATCGAGAACGACCTCGACGTCTAAGCCGGGCGTACACCCGCGGCAGAGGCGGGGAGGGCACATGGCGCCCTCCCCGCCTCCTCGTCATCCGCCGCTGTTCTCCATCTCGGCGCCCTCGGGGACGGTGTCGTCGTCGCGGCTGTCGAGCCAGCCGTACGGCAGCGACACCTTGCCCGGCGCGTTGATGCGGCCGCGGGGCTGGCCCAGCGACTCGGCCGGGAACGGCTGGTCGGCGTCGAGCCTGCCGAGCAGGTCGTCGAGTTCCGCGAGCGAGGAGACCATGGCCAGGCTGCGGCGCAGGTCGCCGCCGACCGGGAAGCCCTTGAGGTACCAGGCGACGTGCTTGCGGAAGTCCGCGCAGCCGTGCTTCTCGTCCTCCAGCGCCTCGACCAGCAGGTGAGCGTGCCGGGACATGATGGCCGCCACCTCGCCGAGGGTGGGCAGCTCCTGGGACTCGACGCCGTTGAACGCGGCCTGCAGGTCCTTGAACAGCCAGGGGCGGCCGAGGCAGCCGCGGCCCACGACCACGCCGTCGACGCCGGTGTGCGCGACCATGCGCATCGCGTCGGAGGCCTCCCAGATGTCGCCGTTGCCGAGCACCGGGACGTCGAGGGCCTGCTTCAGGGTCGCGATCGCATCCCAGTCGGCCGTTCCCGAGTAGCGCTGTTCCGCCGTACGCGCGTGCAGTGCGACCGCCGCGACGCCCGCTTCCTGCGCGATCAGGCCGGCCTCGACGTAGGTCAGGTGGTCGTCGTCGATGCCCTTGCGCATCTTGACGGTGAGCGGGATGCCGGCCGGCGCGGCCGCCTCGACCGCCTGCTTGACGATGCGGCCGAAAAGCTTGCGCCGCCAGGGCAGCGCGCTGCCGCCGCCGCGGCGGGTGACCTTGGGGACCGGGCAGCCGAAGTTGAGGTCGACGTGGTCGGCGAGGTTCTCCTCGGCGACCATCCGGACGGCCGCGGCGGTCACGTCCGGGTCGACGCCGTAGAGCTGGAGGCTGCGGAAGTCCTCGTCCGGCCCGAACTGGATCATCTTGAGGGTCTTGGGGATGCGCTCCACCAGGGCCCGGGTGGTGATCATCTCGCAGACGTACACGCCGCCGCCCTGTTCGCGGCAGAGCTTGCGGAAGGCCACGTTGGTGATGCCGGCCATCGGCGCGAGCACGACCGGCGGCCACACCTGGTGGCCGCCCAGCGTCAACGGCTTGGCGGAGAGTGCGAGAGTCACGCAGTCGAGCATTACACACCGGTGTCTGGCACAGTCAGCCTGTGCAGACCGAGCAGAGCCCCCGCCACCTGGTCGCCGTCTTCGAATCCCCGGTCGCCGAGGCGCTGCTGCGCATAGGCCTGGAGGTGGGTTTCCGGTGCACGCTGGTGGAGCCGGACCCGGTACGCCTGCAGGGTTCGCCGAGGCCGCACGGCGACTCCTTCGTGGGTGACTTGTCCGCCGCGGGGGTGACCGGGCACACCGACATCGTGCTGACCGACCATCACCGGCCGGAGCTCGGCGCGGTGCTCAAGGAGGCGCTGGCCGGCGACGCCCGATGGATCGGCATCATCGGCAACCCGCACAAGCAGGGCCCGCACATCGCGGCGCTGAAGGAGCTCGGCGTGCCGGACGAGGAGATCGCCCGGGTGCACCGGCCCATCGGGCTGAACATCGGCAGCCGGACCGCCGCGGAGATCGCCGTGGCGACGCTCGCGGGGCTCATCGCCGACCGCAACGAGCGACCGGGCGGCTTCGAATTCTGATCGGCACGCCGCGCGGGATGTCGTACCGTACGGCGACGGAACGCAGCGTGTAGCTCAGCAGCAGAGCACCGGGCTCTTACCCCGGAGGGCGCGGGGGCAGCACCCGCCACGCTGGCGATGGACATGCAGGAGAGCGGCTACCCGCACGCCCAGCTGGCGACGGCCCTCGTCACCGCGCTGACCCACGAGGACGCCGCTACCCGTGAGCGCGCCGACGGGCGGGTGCGGCGCTGGGTGCAGGTCATGCGGGCGATGGCGTCCGGAGCCGTGAACCCGGGGTCACGCACGCCGGTCGCCGGGCTGCCGGCCTGGGTGACCCCCGAGGTCGTCAGGGGCGGCTTCGCCACGGGTACGCCCGCAGCGGCCGGACCGTTGCGCCCCCACGAGACCCGCCCGGGGATCGCCACCGACCGGGCCGCGCTGTTCGCGTACCACCTGACGGAGGCCGGGCAGGCCGAGCTGGGCGCGCTGCTCGACAGCGGCGGCTACCGGCTCGAGCTGCCGGAACAGGCCGCGCTGCTGACGGTGGCGTGGCTGCTGCGGGCTGGTGACCGGGCGGCGGCCCTCGCCCTGGTCGACGAGATGGGCCCGTACGCCGACCGCCTGTGCTTCACCCCGGTGCCGGACCCGGCGGGCGGGCCGGACCCGCAGCTCGTCTGGCGCGCCGACGCCGGGCAGGTCAGCGCCGCGCTGGCCGGCCGCCGGGAGAACCCCCGGGTGGCGGCGATGCGCGAGGCGCTGACCGTGTGGAATCCGCTCGCCGACGAGTTCCTGACGCTGTGGCTGGAGACCCGCGACGCCGACGGGACCGTGGCCGCGGTGTTCCCGCCCGGCTGGCGGGACCGGGCCCGGGGTCTGCTGGGGCGCTACGAGCAGCTCGCGGCCGCGCACACCCGCTGCGGCAAGCACCGTCGGCCGAAGGAGAACCTGGCCGTCCTGCGAGCGGCGGCCGAGCAGGCCGTCGCGGACAGGAAGCTGCCCCCGAAGGCGCTCGGGCTGCTGCGTCACGTCGCCGGCTCGATGCTGGCCCGGCGGGGCGTGCCCGGTTCGCCGGAGCACGCGGCACTGCGGGAGCGGCAGGCGCGGGAGGCTCGCATACCCGCCCACCACCTGCTCGCGCGGGTGGTGGTGGGCCGCCTCGCGACGCTCGACCCCGGCCGGGGCGTACGGGACGTGGAGGCGCTCTGCGTCCCGGTGCGGGAGGCGGAGGCCGAGGTGTACGCGGTACCGGCCGGTACGCCGATCCCCCCGTCGATCCGCGGCGTGATCCGGCGGGCGCGGGCCGGGCGGATCCCCGAGCTGATCGAGGCCGGCGTGGTCCCATCCGCCGAGGTGCTCGCCGAGCTGGTGCCGCAGATCGCCGCCGAGACGAGCGCTGCCGCGTACCGGGATCCGGCTTTGCGGGCGTTGATGGCGGCGACGTACCGCGCGTTCCGCAACCGCCGGTCCCTGTTGCTGCGGAACCTGGAAAGCCAGGTGCGGCTCACCGAGCTGCCGTGGGTGGCGGCCGTGCGCCCGTACCGGGAGGCCGGCGACGACACCCGTCGCGACGCCCACGCCACCCTGCGCCGGCTGGGTGAGCTGGCGATCGACGGCTTCCCCGGCACGCTGCTGCCCAACCCGCTGGTCCGCGAGCTCGCCGCGCTGAGCCGGGAGGCCGGTGCGGGGCTGCCGTGGGTGGAGGAGCTCGCCGCGGACATCTTCATGGGCACCTTCTCGCCCAAGTTCCTGCGTGCGGCCCGGCTGGCGGGCGAGCTGCTCGAGGGAAGTCTGTACGCCCGCTACTACGACATCGACTACGCCGCGGTCGCCGCGCCCGACGCCGATTTCGAGTGGCTGTGCCGTTCGCGGACGGGGGCCTGGCGGCACACGTTCACCGTCGCGGCGGGCGGCATGCTCATCGAGCAGGGCCAGATCCTCACCACGCACAACCTGGCCACGCTGGTGCGCGCGGGTGTCACCCCCGCCGGCGACTGGGCGACGCTCGCCCGCCGGGCCTTCGAGGCCGGGTGCCGGCTCACCGCCCGGCTGCCCGGCGACCCGCGCCCGCTGCCGATGATCAAGGACATCGCGTACGCGTGGCGCAACGTGATCTTCTACCTGGCCGTGCCCGGGGCGACCGACCCCGGACCGGTCCTGGACGACTTCGAGGCGATCCTCACCGCCGCCCGGCCCGCCGTGCGCGACCGGCTCACCCCGGCGCTCGCCGGCCTGCGCCACGTCGCCGGGGGTGGCCGCTTCGCCGCCGACGGAACGACAGCGGCGGGCGGCCGCCGCCTCGAAGGCTGGACGACCACCCGCCACTGGCTACAAGCGTTCTAGCAACCCGGCAGGCGCTTGATTAGGTAGTCCTCAATCGCGTCGAGGCCGACCCGCTCCTGCTTCATCGTGTCGCGGTCCCGGACGGTCACCGCGTCGTCGGTGAGCGTGTCGAAGTCGACCGTCACGCAGAACGGCGTGCCGATCTCGTCCTGGCGGCGGTAGCGGCGGCCGATCGCCTGCGAGTCGTCGAACTCGACCATCCAGCGCTTGCGGAGCGTGTCGGCGAGGCCGCGCGCCTTCGGCGAGAGCTCCGGGTTGCGCGAGAGCGGCAGGACCGCGACCTTGATCGGGGCCAGGCGGGGGTCGAAGCGCATGACCGTCCGCTTGTCGACGCCGCCCTTGGTGTTGGGGGCCTCGTCCTCGTCGTACGCCTCGAGCAGGAACGCCAGCACCGCGCGGGTCAGGCCGGCCGCCGGCTCGATGACGTACGGCACCCAGCGCTCCTGCTTCTCCTGGTCGAAGAAGGACAGGTCGACGCCGGAGTGCTTGGAGTGCGTGCTCAGGTCGAAGTCGGTGCGGTTGGCGATGCCCTCGAGCTCGGCGAACTCGGTGCCGCCGAAGCGGAACCTGTACTCGATGTCGACCGTGCGCTTCGAGTAGTGCGAGAGCTTCTCCTTGGGGTGCTCGAAGAAGCGCAGGTTGTTCTCCGCGAGGCCGAGGTCGCGGTACCAGTTCCAGCGCTGCTCGAGCCAGTACTCGTGCCACGTCTCGTCGGTGCCGGGCTCGACGAAGAACTCCATCTCCATCTGCTCGAACTCGCGCGTACGGAAGATGAAGTTGCCCGGGGTGATCTCGTTGCGGAACGACTTGCCGACCTGCGCGATGCCGAACGGCGGCTTCTTGCGCGCGGCGGTCGCCACGTTGTTGTAGTTGACGAAGATGCCCTGGGCGGTCTCGGGCCGCAGGTAGTGCAGGCCCTCCGCGCTCTCGGTGGGGCCGAGGTACGTCTTCATCAGCCCGTTGAACATCTTGGGCTCGGTGAACGTCCCCTTGTTGCCGCAGTTGGGGCAGTTGAGCTCGCTCAGCGAGGCGGGGGCCGAGCCGTGCTTGGCCTCGTACGCCTCCTCGAGGTGGTCGGCCCGGAAGCGCTTGTGGCAGGACTGGCACTCGGTCAGCGGGTCGACGAACGCGTCGAGGTGCCCGGAGGCCGCCCACACGTCGCGGGCCAGGATGACGGCGGAGTCGAGGCCGACGATGTCGTCGCGCTGCTGCACCATGGTGCGCCACCACTGGCGGCGGACGTTCTCCTTGAGCTCCACGCCGAGCGGGCCGTAGTCCCACGCCGAGCGGGTGCCTCCGTAGATCTCGCTGGAGGGGAAGACGAGGCCGCGGCGCTTGGCCAGGCTGACGACGGCGTCGATACGGTCGACGGGCATGTTCCTCCTACGCCGGCTGGTTGTCGGCGGGGACTAAAGGGATGCGGACAAAATCAGGAGATTACTCCTCGACGCGGCACACCTCGAAACCGCCCGTCCGGCGGTTCTGCGCGAGGTACGCCCGGAGCTCGGCGCTGGAGCCGTCGGTGTACGTGACGTCGACCGGGGCCGACATCTGCGTGAGCTCGACGTCACCCACGTCGAACGTCGCGATCGGCTTCTCGGCGGAGACCTGGCTGGTGAACTCCGCCTCGGTCTCGGTGTCCTTCGTCTGCTGGCACAACATGTCGTACGCCTCGGTGTAGCGCTTGTCGCGCACCGCGTCGAGGTAGTCGCTGACGACCACGTCGGCCTGCTCGTTGAGGGCCCGGGTGGCGACCGTGGTGAGCCCGATGACCGCGGCCAGCCCGCCGCCGAGGACGAGCACGAGCACCCCGGCGCCGAGGCCGAGCCCGAGCCCGACGCGGCGGCCGCGGCCCTCGACCGGCGGCGCGGGGAACGGCGGGAACACGCCGGGACCCTGCGGCGGCGCCGGCTCAGGAGACGGCCCCTGCTGCGGTGGCGGGCCGGCGGGGCCCGGCGGCGGGGGCGCACCCAGGGTGGTCATGCGATCAAGCGTACGGCTCAGCGCCAGGGCTCGGCGGCCCGGTCGCTGGCCCGGGCCTCGACCCCGGCGCCGGGCGCGGCGCTCGCCAGGGTCTCGAAGGCCGACGGCTCGTCGAGCGACTCCGACAGCAGCGGGGTGGCGTGGACCTTGACGTCGAATCCGCCGAGCGCCCGGCGGTAGGCTCCGACGGACTCCCACTCGGTGACGAGGGTCCAGTAGGCGGGGTCGTCCAGCGCGCGGGTCAGGCGGCCGGAGAGGTAACCGGCGCTCGCCGCCAGGGCGGTCAGGGCGGCGTGCGCCCGTTCGACGAACGGGTCCTGCGTGTCCGGCGGGACGACGAAGCGGTTCAGCACCAGCATGACGTGAGCGTACGCATCCCCGAGGAGCCCGACGTGACCCCGTCCCCGCCCGGCAACCTGCTGCGCCGCCTGGCCGCCGTGAACCCGACGACGGCCTTCATCGCCGCGCTGGTGGTGTTCGTCGCGGGCCTGTTCCTGCCCGGCATCGTCGGCGCCGCGTTGTTGTTCCTGCTCGGTGCGGCCCTGACGGCGCTGACCTTCACGACGTGGCCGGTGCAGACGCCGGCGCTGCGGACCGTACGGCTGATCCTGCTGACCCTGCTGTTCGCGGCGGCGCTGGCCAAGGCGCTCTGACGTATGCGCTTTTGACAATCATTACCAACTCGGCGCATTGTGGTGTCATGCTCCCCCGCCGGGCTCTCGCCGCGACCGCCGCAGCCCTGCTGCTCGGCGCGACGGCGGGATGCGCCGAGCGCCCGAGCGGGTTCAGCGACGGCCGCCTCGACGTGGTCACGGCCTTCTACCCCCTGCAGTTCCTCGCCGAGCGGGTCGGCGGCGACGCCGTCCGCGTCATCCAGCTGACCAAGCCCGGCGCGGAGCCGCACGACGTGGAGCTCAGCCCGCGCCAGGTGGGCAAGGTCAGCACCGCCGGGCTCGTGGTGTACCTGAAGGGTTTCCAGCCGGCCGTGGACCAGGCGGTCGATCTCGAGGCGCGGGACCGCGCATTCGACGCCGGGGCCGTGGTGCGGCTGCTCCCGTCCGAGGAGCACGAGCACGAGCCCGGCCAGGAGGAGCACGCCGAGGCGGGCGAGGGCGCCGACCCGCACGTGTGGCTCGACCCGGCCCGCTACGCCACGATCGCCGGCGCGCTGGCCGAGCGGCTCGCGCAGGCCGATCCCGCGCACGCGGACGCGTACGCGAGCCGGGCCGGGACGTTGCGCACCGAGCTGACCGCGCTGGACGGCGAGTACGCGAAGGCCCTCACCACCTGCGCCCGGCGCGAGCTCGTGACCAGCCACGCCGCCTTCCGCTACCTCGCCGACCGGTACGGGCTCACCGAGGTGGGCATCACCGGCATCTCCCCCGAGGCGGAGCCGTCCCCGCGGCGCCTCGCCCACGTCGCCGAGGAGGCGAGAGCCACGGGAACCACCACGATCTTCTTCGAGACCCTGGTCAGCCCGAAGGTCGCCGAGACCATCGCGCGGGAGGTCGGCGCGCGGACGGCGGTCCTGGACCCGATCGAGGGCGTGACCGAGCCCGGCGCCGACTACTTCACCGTCATGCGCGCCAATCTCGCCGCGCTCACCACTGCCCTGGGGTGCACGTCATGAGCGTCGTCTCGGTACGCCACGCCGCCGTCGCGTACGGCGGCCGCACGGTCCTGCGTGACGTCTCGCTGAAGGTCGGCGCCGGTCAGGTCGTCGCCGTGCTGGGCGCGAACGGGTCCGGCAAGTCCACGTTGATCCGTGCGATCCTGGGCCTGGTCCCGCTCGCCGACGGCGAGATCGAGCTCTTCGGCACCCCGCAGCGCCGCTTCCGCGAGTGGGCCCGCGTCGGGTACGTGCCGCAGCGCATGGGCGCCGGCAGCGGGGTGCCCGCCACGGTCGGCGAGGTCGTGTCCTCGGGCCGGCTCGCCCGCCGCGGCATCTTCCGGTTCCCGGGCGCCGCCGACCGCGCGGCCGTCCGCGCCGCGCTGGACGACGTGGGTCTGCTGGAGCGCATCGACGACCCGGTCAGCACGCTCTCCGGCGGCCAGCAGCAGCGCACGCTCATCGCCCGCGCCCTGGCCGGCCGCCCCGACCTGCTGGTCCTGGACGAGCCGACCGCCGGGGTGGACGTGGCCAGCCAGGAGGCCTTCGCGAAGGCGCTGGCCGGCTTCGTCGAGCGCGGCGGCACCGTGCTGCTCGTCGCGCACGAGCTGGGCCCGCTGGAGCCGCTGATCGACCGGGCCGTCGTCGTGCACCACGGGCTGATCGCGTACGAGGGTGCGGTCCCCCAGCCGGCCGGGCATCACGCCGGCCCTCACCACGACCACGTCCACCCGCACGCGACGCCGGAACAGCCCAGGATCTGCGTGGCCCCCACGGACAGAATGCCGGCGAACTAGTCATGACCATCCGACCGCCCCACCCGCCGCCCACGACAGGACCGAAGGCATGAGTCTTTTTCAGTACGACTTCATGCTGCGGGCCCTGGCCGGCGCGCTCGTCATCGGGCTGGCCGCCCCCGCGCTGGGCATCTACCTCGTGCAGCGCCGGCTGTCGCTGATCGGCGACGGCATCGGGCACGTGGCGCTGACCGGTGTGGGCGTCGGGCTGTTGCTGCAGCAGTCGCCGGTGCTCACCGCGGTCATCGTCGCCGTGGTGGGGGCCGTCGGCGTCGAGCTGGTGCGCGAACGCGGCCGTACGTCCGGCGACCTCGCGCTGGCCCTGCTGTTCTACGGCGGCATCGCGGGCGGTGTGGTCCTGGTGGGACTGTCCCACGACAGCGCCAACGCCAACCTGACGCAGTACCTCTTCGGCTCGCTGATCACCACGACCCGGCAGGACCTGACGGTCATCGCGATCCTGGGCGCCGCCGTGCTCGTCGCGATGCTCGCGCTGCGGCCGGCGCTGTTCGCCGTCTGCCACGACGAGGAGTACGCGCGCGTCTCCGGGCTTCCCGTGCGTACGCTCAATCTCGTGATCGCCGCCACGACGGCCGTGACCGTCACGATCGCCATGCGCACCGTCGGCCTGTTGCTCGTCAGCGCCCTCATGGTGGTGCCGGTGGCGGCGGCGCAGCAGATCACCCGCGGATTCCGCAGCACGATGGCGGTGGCGATGGGCATCGGCCTGACCGCCGCGGCGACCGGGGTCTGGGTGGCCGGCGAGGCCGACACCGCACCCGGCGCCACCATCGTCATCCTGGCGATCGCGGCCTTCCTCGCCGTCACCGTCGGTGGCGCGACGTGGCGGGTGCTGCGCCGGCACATCCCGGCCGAACGCCCCGCCGAGAACGGCGAACCACCCGACGTCGTGCTGCAGGAGGCGGGCGCCCGATGAGCGCGGATCCGGTGCACGGCGTCGCCACCGGCTACGAGGCGTACGAGGCGGCCGGCGAGCTGCTGCGCGCGCTGTCGGCGCCGATCCGCGTCGCGATCGTGGCGGAGCTCGGCGGCGGCGAACGGTGCGTGCACGAACTGGTCGAGAAGCTGGGTGCGCCGCAGCCGCTGGTCTCGCAGCACCTGCGGGTGCTGCGCGGCGCCGGCGTGGTGCGGGGTGCACGGCGTGGACGCGAGATCGCATACTCGCTCGTGGACGAACACGTCGCGCACATCGTCGCCGACGCCGTCAGCCACGCAAGGGAGGGATCGTGACGGACGAGGGAACCGTTGTCCGCAACACCCGGCAACGCACCGCGGTCCGGGACCTCCTCGCCGACTGCGAGGGCTTCCACAGCGCCCAGGACCTGCACGCGATCCTGCGCGAGCGGGGCGAGCGGGTCGGTCTGACCACGGTCTACCGCACGCTGCAAGGGCTGGCCGACGCCGGCGAGATCGACGTGATGCGCCCGCCCGGCGGCGAGCACCTGTACCGGCGGTGCAGCCAGGGACACCACCACCACCTGGTCTGCCGCTCGTGCGGGCGCACCGTCGAGGTGGAGGGCCCGGCCGTGGAGACGTGGGCGCAGCGGGTCGCCGGCAAGCACGGTTTCGTCGACGTCTCGCACACCATGGAGATCTTCGGAACCTGCCCGGAGTGCGCGGCCCAGCAGTCCTAGCCCTCCCGTGGGAGGCTGGCGCGCGTGAAGATGTACGCCGACCGGCTGCCCACCGCCGTACGCCAATTGCTGACCGACCTGGCCGTGGTCCTGTGGGTCTACGCGTGGATCCGAGCCGGGTTCTGGGTGAACGACATGGTCGAGAAGCTCGGCGTGCCCGGGCAGAAGCTGCAGGAGGCCGGCACCGGGATCGCCGGCAACCTCGGCGACATCGGTGGCAAGGTCGGCCGCGTGCCGCTGGTGGGCGACGAGCTGACGGCCCCGTTCACCAGCGCGGCCGGGGCGGCGTCGCAGCTCGCCGAGGCGGGCCGGCAGCAGCAGGAGGTCGTGGACAACATGGCGGTCGCGATGGCGCTTCTGACCGTCGCCGTGCCCCTGTCGCTCGTGCTGTTCCTGTGGCTGCCGCGGCGGCTGCGCTGGATGCGCCGGGCCGGCGTGGCCGCCGTGGTACGCGACCAGCCGGCCGGCCGTGACCTGCTGGCGTTGCGGGCGCTGGCCGGCCGGCCGCTGAACGAGCTCGCCGCGCTCGGCCCCGACATCGCCCAGTCCTGGCGCAACGGCGACGCCGCGGCGGTCGAGGCCCTGGCCGCGCTGGAGCTGCGCGACCTCGGGCTCAGGCCCGCGACGAAACGGTAGGTTCCGCGTTCGGCTCCGCGGCGTCCTCCGCGAAGTCCTCGTTCTCCTCGTCGACGTCCTCGTCCAGCCAGTGATGCCGGGCGATCGGGATGGCCACCCAGAACGTCAGGAAGAACACCGCGGTCACGACCGTGAACAGCACGGCGACCCAGGTCTCGAGCAGGTAGTCGGTGATGAGCAGGACGCTGCTGACCATGGCGATGAGCATGAAGGCGAGACCACCGGTCGCCATCCGGTGCGCGTGCCGGACCAGTTCGGGCTTACGGCCCTGCCGGAACAGCGCCCGGTGGAACGCCACCGGCGAGATGATCAGCGCGGTCGCGAAGGCGGTCGAGACCAGCGCGACGATGTACGTGTCCCGCTGGAACTCCGTCGCCTTGGGGAAGCCGCTGCTGAACGGCAGCGTCAGCAGGAAGGCGAACAGGATCTGCACGCCGGTCTGAGCGACCCGCAGCTCCTGCAGCAGATCGGCGAAATTGCGGTCCCAGCGCTGCTTCTCGGTCTCATTCTTCATCCGGCGCTTCTCGGCGGCCATCTGGTCGTCTCCTCACCGTCATGTGGCGCCACGGATTCCCGGCCGGCCGTAACGTCAAACGCCGATCCGTGCCAGGGCCACGTCGGCCAGCGCGTTCGGCGCCTCCTCCGGCACCCAGTGCCCGACGCCGCGCAGCACGACCAGGCGATAGTCCCCCTCGACCCACGTGCTGGTGGCCAGCGCCGCGGACCGGCCGACGACCGGGTCGCCGTCGCTCCAGACGTACGTGGTGGGCACGGTGATCTTGCCGACGCCGGCGAGCTGCCGCCCGGACAGCGCCCGGTACCAGTTGAGCGCCCCGGTGAGCCGGCCCGGTTCGGCCATGGCGGCCGCGTACCGGTCGGCGCGGGCCCCGATCGGGCGCATCATCCGCTTGAGCACCTCGCCGCCGCGCGCGAGCAGCAGCCGCTCGGCGAACCGCGACTGGAACACCTTCATGTACGCGAACCGCAGCCGCTGCGACGGCTGGTTGCGCAGCGAGACGGCAAGCCCGCGCGGGTGCGGCACGGAGACCGCGGTGAGCGTACGGACCCGGTCCGGGTGGTGCGCGGCGAGCAGCCAGCCCACCTGGGCGCCCCAGTCGTGGCCGATCACGTGCGCCCGTTCCACGCCGAGCGCGTCGAGCACCGCCACCGCGTCGGCCGTGGGCTCGGTCAGCCGGTAGTCGGCGACCGCGTCCGGCCGGGCGCCCGCCGAGTAGCCGCGCTGATCCAGGGCGTACGTGCGCAGCCCCGCCGCGTGCAGCCGGGGCAGGATCAGGTCGAACTCGCGGTGGTCCTGCGGGAAGCCGTGCAGCAGGAGCACCGGGGCGCCGTCGGCCGGGCCGCCCTCGTACACGTCGAAGGTGAGCCCTCTGGCCTTGATCTCCATGTGACGCCTCCTACGCTGTCCCGTACGGCCGTACGGTGTTAGCGTCATCGAAACACACCGCAGTGAATCCTCTTCGCGACGGTGGAGACACAGCACATAGCCCCCGCCATGCGGGGGTCAAGGTAGGTCGCGAAAAGGATTCATCCGACAGGGGAGCGCACAGCGCTGAGAGTGCGGGTCACCGCCCGCAGACCCTCGAACCTGATCTGGGTAATGCCAGCGCAGGGAGCTCGGTCTTCTCCAGCCGCGCCGCGTCCGGGTTCAGCCCGGCCGTGGCGTGCGTCTCCTCCCGGTACCGCTGGGAGGCATACATGAAGGGCTACACCAACCCGTACCGCTGGCGCACGATCGACATCGTGATCGCCTCGATCATCGCCGTGGCGTTCGGCGTCATCTTCTGGGCCTGGAACCTGCTCTGGGGAGCGACCGGCGGCGCGTTCGCGTTCTTCCCGCCGGCGCAGACGCTGCTCTACGGCGTCTGGCTGATCCCGGCCGTGCTCGCCGGCCTGATCATCCGCAAGCCCGGCGCCTCGCTCTACACCGAGACGGTCGCGGCGATCATCTCCGCGCTGCTGGGCGCGCAGTGGGGCGCGGTCGTCATTCCGCAGGGCCTCGTGCAGGGCCTCGGCGCCGAGCTCGCCTTCGCGATGCTGCTCTACCGGTCGTGGAAGCTGCCGGCCGCGCTGCTCGCCGGGGCGCTCACCGGGCTGAGCGCCGCGCTGTTCGACTTCTTCGTGTGGAACGGCAGCTACGCGCTCTGGGACTACCGGATCCCGTACGCCCTGCTCACGATCGTCAGCAGCACGGTCGTGGCGGGTGCCGGCAGCTGGGCGCTGACCCGCGCGCTGGCGCCGACGGGCGTGCTCGACAGGTTCGCCGCGGGCCGGGACCGGGCACTGGTCTGACCATGGCGGAGGTCTTGCTGCGGGACTTCGGCTGGCGCCACGCGGGGCGCCGGTCCTGGGCGGTCCGCGGCGTCGACCTGCGCATCCGGCACGGCGAGCGGGTGCTGCTGCTGGGACCTTCCGGGGCCGGCAAGAGCACCCTGCTCGCCGCGCTCGCCGGGCTGCTGCCCGAGGACTCCGGCGAGGCCGAGGGCACCGTGGAGATCGACGGGCTGGATCCGCGCAAGGCCCGCGACGGCGTCGGCCTGCTCTTCCAGGACCCGCAGACCCAGCTCGTCATGGCCCGCAGCGGCGACGACGTGGCGTTCGGCCTGGAGAACAGGGGCGTGCCCGCGGGCGAGATCTGGCCGCGGGTCAGCGACGCGCTGGACCGGGTCGGGTTCCCGTACCCGATCACCCGCGGCACCTCCGCGCTCTCCGGCGGCGAGCAGCAACGCCTCGCGCTCGCCGGCGTGCTGGCCCTGCGGCCCGGCCTGGTGCTGCTCGACGAGCCCACCGCCAACCTCGACCCGGCCGGCGGGGAGCTGATCCGCGAGGCGATCGCGCGGGCCCACGACCGGGACAGCACGCTGATCGTCGTCGAGCACCGCGTCGCCGAGGCGCTCCCGCTGATCGACCGGGTCGTGGTGCTCGCGCCGGGCGGCGGCGTCGCCGCCGACGGCGCGCCCGAGGTCGTCTTCGCCGGTCACGGCCCGTCGCTGGCCGAGCAGGGGGTCTGGGTGCCGGGCTATCCGCTGCCCCGGCACCCGGCCGTCGCGGCGCCGGGCGATGATCTGGTACGGGCACACGCCGCGGCCTTCCGGCACCGGCTGACCGAGGTCAGCATGACGGCCCGGGGCGGCGAGGTCCTGGCGGTGACCGGCCCCAACGGCGCCGGCAAGTCCACCCTGGCCCTGCTGCTCGGCGGCCTCCTGGCCCCCACGGCCGGCCGCATCGAGGCCTTCGGCGAGGCGAGACCGCCGCACAAGTGGCGAGCCGCGCACCTCACCAGCCGCATCGGCTCGGTGTTCCAGAGCCCGGAACACCAGTTCGTCACCAGCCGCGTCGCCGACGAGCTGGCGCTCGGGCCACGCCGCCTCGGCCGTTCCCCCGCCCAGGTGTCGGCCACCGTGGACGACCTGCTCGCCCGGCTGCGGCTGACGGCGCTGGCCGGGGCCAATCCGCACACGCTCTCCGGCGGGGAGGCGCGGCGGCTCAGCGTGGCGACGGCTCTGGCCACGGCGCCCCGGCTGCTGGTGCTCGACGAACCGACCTTCGGGCAGGACCGGCGTACGTGGATCGAGCTGGTGGCCCTGCTCGCCGCCCTGCGCGACGAGGGCCACGGCATCGTCGCCGTCACCCACGACGAGGCGTTCGTGACCTCGCTCGCCGACCGGGTCCACCCCCTCGGCGTCCCCGCACCACCGCCGCTGCCCCGGTTGCGGCCGTGACACTGGTCCTGGAGCCGATCGCGGACCCGGCGGCGCCGCTGGCCCGGCGCAACCCGGTCGCGAAGCTCGGCGCGGCGCTGCTGTTCTCGGCGCCCCTGATCGCCACCCTCGACCCGCTCACCCCGGCCCTCGCCCTGGCCGTCGAGCTGGGTGTCCTGCCGTTCTTCGGCGTCCGCTACGGCGTCCTGGCCCGCCGCGCGTGGCCGCTCACCCTCGCCGCCGCGGGCATCCTCGTGACGATGGTGCTGTTCGCCGCGGACCGTACGGGAGCCCACTTGGTCGCCGTCGGCCCCTTCGACATCACCACCGGCGTGGTCGCGGGCGCGCTCGGCCTCGTCCTGCGCGTCTTCGCGGTGGCCCTGCCGGGCATCATCGTCTTCGCCACCACCGACCCCACCGACCTCGCCGACGCCCTCGTCCAGAACGCCAAGGCCCCGGCCCGCTTCGCCATCGGCGCCCTGGCCGCCTTCCGCCTGATCCCCTTGCTCACCGAGGAATGGCAGATGCTGTCGCTGGCCCGCCGCGCCCGCGGCATCGACGCGGGCCGCAACCCGCTGGCGAAGCTGCGCCTCTTCACGTCGACGGCGTTCGCGCTGCTCGTGGGCGCCCTTCGCCGCGGCGGCCGCCTCGCGACGGCGATGGACGCCCGCGGCTTCGACTCCACGACGCCGCGCACGTACGCCCGCAGACAGCACTTCACGGGTGCGGACGTCGCGCTGGTGGTGGGTGCCGGGGTGCTGGGGGCAGCGGCCCTGACAACGAGCGTCCTGACCGGCTTCTTCAACCCGATCCTCGGCTGACCACCCCGACTGTTTGTATACCTTCTTGAGTTCCGTATGTGGGGGAGCTGCGACGGATGTATTGGGTGGCCGAGCCCGGCACCATCGATTGACAGCCCGACCGGCCGTCAGGGGCGCTCGGCGAGGGCGGCGAGGCGGTCGACGGAGGCCCGCAGCTTGTCGGCCGTCGTTGCGCGGGCTCGGGGCAGGCGCTTCTCGTCGGTCAGGTGGGTCCAGTCGTACGTGTGCGTGACCCGGGTCAACTCCGGCCCGAGCTCCTCGAGCTCCCACCGCCACAGGTGCCCCACCACCGGCTTGCCCGGCTCGGCGGGCTTCCACGCGATGCGCCGGCCCTCCTCGAACTCGACGACGTGGTTCTCGCGGACGTTGCCGTTCGTCGTGGTCATGACGAAGACGTCGCCGACGGCGTGGACGCGCTGGCCGGCCGGCGCCTCGGCCAGGTTGTCGTTGCCGTCCCACCGCGGCTGCTGCGCGGGATCCGCGATGAGCTCGAAAATGCCCGCCGCCGCGGCCGCGACCTCCCGGCCGGCGCTGACGACGCGGTGCTCCTCATGATCGGTCATGCGGTCATCGTGCCTCAGTGCGCGGCGCAGCAGGGGGTGGGGTTGCGGGTCTCGAACGGGACGAGCACGCCGCCCACCGCCGGCATCGTCACCAGCACCAGCGCGCCGTCGCGCCACTGCGGACGCACGAAGTCGTTCGTCCGGACCACCGCCGACGAATCCGCCGATCCGCCGCCGAGGATCTCGACGCGGTCGATCGCGCTGACGGCCAGGACGTCGGCGACCGTCAGCTCGCCGGTCAGCCGCTGCACCCCGGGGAAGACGACCGCGCGGCCGCCGTCACGAGACCCCTCGGCGCGCGGCAGGTCCGCGGGGGGCTCGCCGGCGAAAATCAGCGTGCACGTCACCTGCGGGCGAGGTTCGCGGACCAGGTGGGTGCAGGCGAGCACCGGCTGCGGGTCGAGCGACGCCAGCCAGTGTTCGGCGGCGGCCGTGTCCGGGTGGCCGCCGGCCTCGACGACCGGCAGGCCGTCGAAGCCGGTCGGCGACAGCGAGGTCACCGGGGCAGGACCCAGATCGGGTTGGTGTAGAACCAGAGGTCGCCCCACGGGTCGGCGTCGCCGGCGACGTCCAGCTGCGGGCCGTACGGGTCGACCGCGGCGCCCAGCAGGCCGGGCTGCGTACGGTTGCCGTCCGTGCCCCGCAGGCGCAGGTAGAACGGCTTGTCGAGGCGGCCCAGCGGGTACGTGACCGTCAGCTTCTTCGCGCCGGGCGACACCTCGAACGACTTGGCGACCCGGGTGTCCGGGGCCGTGAACGAGTCCTTGTCCGCGACCGGGCCGGTCACCGAGCCGACGATCACGTCGACGCGCTTGAGGACCGGGATGAACTGCGCCCAGTTCGGCACGTCCTGCAGGTCGATCTCGAGGGTCAGGTCGGTGGCCGTGCCGCGGCGCACCTGCAGGACGCCGCCGAGCGGCGTACCCGTGGCGGGCCGGCGGTCACCCGCGACCCGGACCCGGGCGTCGAGGCTCTTGACGAGCCGGCCGTGGTCGACCCAGACCCGCCCGGCGCGCAGGCCGTCCATCACCGCCTTGTACGAGAACGACGTCGAGCCCACGTTCGTACGCCCGTAGAAGCCGGGCCAGAAGTCGCCCGCAGCGGTGTTGACCGCCGGGTTGTAGACGGGGTCGTCGTACTTGCCGTTGGCCTCGAAGTCGCTGCCCGGACCGCGCTGGGACTGGTCGAGGTGGACCACGTGGCTGTCCGAGTTCACCGTGATCCACCAGGCGCGCCCTTCGGCGAGCAGGCTGTCCCAGAGGCCGCCGACCGTGGCGGTCATCCAGTCGAAGCCGCCCCAGGTGCGGTACGTCTCGAGCGGGTAGCCGGGGAACGACGCGGCGGACGGGTTGTTGTCGTAGAGCCCGCGAGCCCCGCCGCGGCCGTTGGGCGCCTTGATGCCCGCCGCCTGGTGGCCGGGCGCGCCCTCCATGCCGATCGCCACGGTCGGGTCGGCGTCACGCCAGTTGCGGATCTCGTGCGGCGAGTCGATGCCGCGGCGCGACGGGTGGTTGGCGAGGAACAGCGCGCCCTCGATCTTGCGCTGGCGTACCTGCTCGCCGAGGAACTTGATGCCGGCGATCGCGGTCGCCTCGTTCTGCGCCTCGGTGTTGGTGCCCGGCAGTTGCGAGCCGTCGTACGCCTGCTCGAAGCGCTTGAGCACGTCGACCTCGTTGCGGCCGGGGTGCACGAAGACGGTCGCGTGCTCGGCGGCCGGGATGTTCCACTCCAGACCCTGGAACGTGAGCAGGTCCCGTAGCTCCTCGCGGGTCGCCCGGATGTCCGGGTTCACCTTCTCCACGCCGATCTTGGCGTGCGCGTTGCTGCCGTGGTCGGTGATGACCAGCCAGTCCAGGCCGTACGCGCGGCCGTGCTTGGCCTGGTCGATCACCCGGTACTGGGCGTCCGAGCTGTACTGGGTGTGGATGTGGTGGTCCCCGGCGAACCAGCGGAAGCCGCCCTGCGCGGCACCGCCCCCGGCCGGCCCGTGCGCGTGCGGCAGCCCGGCGGCCGCGGCGGCCGACGGCGAGGCCAGCACGGACGCGGCCGCGCCGGCGCCGAGCAGCCCGGCGCCGCGCAGGAAGCCCCGGCGGGAGACGTCGGCGGGCGACAGCTCGCTGTCGGGTACGTGCGGGTCCAGGGCGGGTGAGACATCGCCGGCGGCGGCGGCGTGCGAGTGATCGTGATCGTGGTGGTGGCCGTGACCCATGTCCGGAGCTCCTGCGTGATCGACGCGGTGACGGCGTCAATCTCGCGTCCCGCACTCAACGCCGGGTGTCACCCGGATGACCACCGGACGAACACGTCGAGGCAGAGCTAGTCGCCCGGGCCGGCCGGAGCGGCGCCGTTGTCGGCGAGCGTGAAGCTGCTGCCCGCGCCGCGGACGGCCACCAGCCCGGAACGGTCGGCCCGCAGGTGCAGGCCACCCTGGGCGCCGATCGCGTACGTGGGCCGGCCGTCGCGCGGCTTCCCGGCCTCGAACGTGAACCGCTGCCCCGACCGGCTCGCGTCACACGCCGCGGCCACCACCTTCGCGGCGCCGCCACCCTCACGCAGGCCCATGCAGGCCGGCTCGCCGCTCTCGCCGGCCTTCGCGGTCCTGATGAAATGCTTGCCCTCCCCCACCGGCACCAGCACGAACAGGGTCTTGTCAGAGGGGCCGTCGGTGAGGCTCAGCCGGCCCTTGCCGTCGACGGCGACCACCGACTCGAACGAGTCCACGGGCGTGATGACGACCTGCCGCTCGCCCTCGAGGATCCTGCCTGTGCCGTTCTTCCCGGGCACGGCCGAGGTCTGCGGCAGGCTTGCCGGTGGGGAGCTCGGCGGTGGCAAGCCAGCCGACTGGGAGCTCGCCGGTGGGGAGCTCGCCGGCCCCGCGGGAGAGGACGCCGTGCTGCAGGCCGTCAGCGTCAATGCGCATCCGGCGGCGGTCACGGCGGCGAGATGGCCTCGGTGGATCGGCACGGGTCTCTCCCTCGGTGCGGCGGGCGTGTCCCGCACTTCTTACTCCCCGGCCCGCGCCGCAAAACCGCGCGAAAGTATCTCTGCCCGAAAATCCCTCCCAATTCGATGACGGTCGACGCCTCGCCGGCGGCCGGGTCTGCCACGATGGCCCCATGCTGGTTGCCTTCTCCGTCACGCCCCTCGGCGCCTCCGAGTCCGTCGGCGACCTGGTCGCCGAGGCCGTACGGGTGGTCCGCGCCTCCGGGCTGCCGAACCGAACCGACGCCATGTTCACCACGATCGAAGGCGAGTGGGACGAGGTGATGGCCGTGGTCAAGCAGGCCGTCGACGTCGTCGCCGCGCAGGCGCCCCGGGTCAGCGTGACCCTCAAGGCGGACGTGCGCCCCGGCGTGACCGACGCGCTCAACGCCAAGGTGGAGCACGTCGAGCGGAGACTGGCCGGGCAGTGAGACGCCTCGTCATGTGGGACATCGACTACACCCTGCTACGGGGTGGCGGTGTCGCGGCGCAGGCGTGGCGGGAGGCGTTCACCGAGGTGACCGGCCTGCCGTGGCGGGCCACGCCGAGCTTCGGGGGGCGTACCGACCTGGACATCTGCGCGGAGGTCTTCGCCACGCACGGGGTCACCGGGTGCACGCCGGAACGGTTCTTCGCCCGCTACGTGGAGCGGGTGCACGGATCGCGGCACCTGTTCGCGCAGGAGGGCGAGCTCATGCCGGGTGTGCGGGCGGTGCTCGACGAGCTGAGCACCCGCGGCGACGTCGTGCAGACGCTGGTCACCGGCAACGTGCCGCAGGTCGCGGCCGCGAAGGTCGCGGCCTTCGACCTCACCGCGGTCTTCGACGCGGAGATCGGCGGCTACGGCACCGACGACAGCGTGCGCGCCACGCTCGTGCGCCGCTGCCGGGCACGCGCCGAAGCCAAGTACGGCGAGAGCTTCCGCCCGGTGGTCATCGGCGACACCACCAACGACGTCTCGGCGGCGCTCGCCAACGCCGCCCTGGCGATCGGCGTGGCCACCGGCGCGACGAGCATGGCGGAGCTGGCGCTGGCCGGGGCGCACGCGGTGCTGCCCGACCTCTCCCACGTGGACGCGGCGGTCGCCATCATCACCGGCTGAGCCGCAGGTGCGGCGGGAAGCCCGTCCAGCGCAACTCCGCCGGCAGGTGCGACATGTCGTTGAACACCAGCAGGCCGGGTGGCCGGTCGTCGCTGTAGCGGATCACCGTGAGGGCACAGTTGGCGTGGTTGAGGCCGAGCCAGCGTTCCGGCGGCGCCTGCAGCGCGTCGCGGACGAACCAGGCCGCCGGGTAGGCGTGGGTGATGACGAGGTCGTGGCGCTCCGCGCCGTCCGGGGCCGGACCGGCGAACCGGTCCAGCGCCTGCGCGGCGAGCCGCGGCCCCGACGCCAGCTCCTCAGCGGTCCAGTCCGCGATCAGCGCCGCGAAGGCCGACGGCACCGGATCGGGCACGTACGGCACGTAGTCGCCGACCGCCTCCGACTCGACGGCGGCGGGCCCGGACAGCAGCGCCGCCGTCTCCACCGCCCGGCGCTCCGGGCTGTGCGTGATCGAGGTGAGCGGCACGTCCGCCAGCCGCCGCGCGAGGCACTCAGCCTGCTGCTGTCCCGCCGCGGTCAGCCCACCGCCCTCCGCAGCGTCGCCGTGCCGGGCCAGGTAGAGGTGACGGACCGTCACGCCGGGGCGATCGGATTGGGGATCGCGCCGCCGAACCGGCGGTCGCGCTGGGCGTAGAGCTCGCACGCGTACCAGAGGTGGCGGCGGTCGAAGTCGGGCCAGAGGGTGTCGAGGAAGACCAGCTCCGCGTACGCCGACTGCCAGAGCAGGAAGTTGGACGTCCGCTGCTCCCCCGACGGGCGCAGAAACAGGTCAACCTCCGGCACCTCGGGGTGGTAGAGGTACTTCTGGATGGTCTTCTCGGTGACCCGGTCCGCGCGCAGCTTGCCCGCGGCCACGTCCCGGGCGATGGCGGCCGCCGCGTCGGCGATCTCCGCCTGGCCGCCGTAGTTCACGCAGAACTGCAGGGTCAGCGTCGAGTTGCCGCGCGACATCTCCTCGGCGGTCTGCAGCTCGGAGATGACGCTCTTCCACAACCGGCCGGCGCGGCCCGACCAGACCACCCGGACACCGAGGTCGACGAGCTGGTCGCGGCGGCGGCGGATGACGTCACGGTTGAAGCCCATGAGGAAGCGCACCTCCTCCGGGGACCGTTTCCAGTTCTCGGTGGAGAAGGCGTACGCCGACAGATACGGGATCCCGAGCTCGATCGCGCCCTCGATGGTGTCGAACAGCGAGAACTCGCCCTGCTCGTGCCCCTTGGTGCGGGACAGCCCGCGTTCCTTGGCCCAGCGGCCGTTGCCGTCCATCACCAGCGCCACGTGCCGCGGGATCGCCCCCTTGGGCAGGTCGGGCGGGCGGGCGCCGGAGATGTGCGGAGTGGGCGGACGCGTCACTGAACTTTTTTCAACGTGGCGGGGCCGACCCTGCCCGCCACCGGCCGACGGCTCGGCACCGTCGGGCTTGATGCCAGGTTGAAAAAGGTTCACTGGGAGGGCTCCCGTCGGTCGACTAGCGGAAGGGCGCGCAGGTTGCGCTCCATGTGCCACTGCAGGTGGGCGGCGACGAGGCCACTGCACTCACGGCGTACGGGCGGCTCGGCGGCGTCGGCGACGGTCCAGTCGCCGTGGGTCAGCGCGAGCATCAGGGCGAGCGTCGCCGGGGCCGGATGCGCGGCGCCGGGCGGGCGGCAGTCGGGGCAGACCGAGCCGCCGGCCGGCACGGAGAACGCGCCGTGACCGCCCGGGGTGCCGCAGACCGCGCACTCGGCCAGGGCCGGGGCCCAGCCGGCGAAGGCCATCCCCCGCAACAGGTACGCATCCAGGACCAGGCTCGTCGCGTGCTCGCCGGCGGCCAGCGCCTTGAGCGCCCCCAGGGTCAGCTGGAAGAGCCGCAGCGACGGCTCCCGCTCGACCGGCGTGAGGCGCTCGGCGGTCTCGGCGATGGCGCTGGCGGCCGTGTAGCGGGGGTAGTCCTCGAGGAAGCGTTTGCCGTACAGCGCGAGACCCTCGACCTGGCTGATCGAGTGCAGGCTGCTGCCGACCCCCTCGGGGGAGCCGGCCAGCTGCAGGTCGATGTGGCCGAACGGCTCCAGCCGGGCCCCGAAGCGCGAGGTGGTGCGTCGCACCCCCCGCGCGACGGCCCGCAGGCGGCCGTGGCGGCGGGTCAGCAGCGTGATGATCCGGTCGCTCTCGCCGAGTTTCTGCACGCGCAGCACCACCGCGTCGTCGCGGTAGAGCTGGCGTCGGTATCCGGCGGGCACCCCGACATTCTGCCCCCTGGGTACGACAGACCCTGACCCGGATCTCAGGGTCATCTCGGGGACGGGTGGGTGGGAGGACCGATGGCGTACGGCGTACCCGGGCTCATAGCGTCTGGGGCATGAGCACGAGACTGGTCCTGCGCGCCGGAGCCCTCACCGTCGTCACCGCCGCGGCGGCGACCGCCCTCACCGGCTGCGGGGGCGGGATCGGCGCCCGGCTGACCTACGACGACACCGAGAAGGTGAAGGTCACCGAGATCGTGGTGAGCGGCAACAGCGGCGACGTGGCGGTGACCGCGGCAGCCATCGACGAGACGCGCATCCGGCGGATCGTCCGCAGCAACGGCGCCGACCCCGACGTCTCGTACAAGCTCACCGGGACCACGCTGACCATCGACACGAGCTGCGGCCGCGAATGCCGGGTCTCGTACGAGATCGAGGCACCCACCGGCGTCGCCGTCCGCGGCGGCGTGCACTCCGGCAGCCTGAACCTGACCGGCGTGGCGTCGACCGACGTCTCGGTGACCTCCGGCGACATCACCCTGCAGGGCGTCACCGGCCAGGCCACCGCGAAGGCCACCTCGGGCAGCATCACCGCCAGCGCGCTGACCGGCCCCGCGACCTTCGACGTCTCGTCCGGCGACATCGAGGCGACGGACCTGACCGGCGGCGGCGCGATCAAGGCCGAGGCCAGCTCCGGCAACGTCGACCTGCGGCTGGCCCAGCCGGCGTCGGTGACCGCCCGCGCGACCAGCGGGAACATCGACGTGGCCGTGCCGGGCGGCGCCTACCGCATCCTGCACCGGACCGGCTCCGGCGACTTCGAGTCCGACGTGACGTCGAGCCCCACCGCGGCGAACGTGCTGGACCTGCGGGCCACCAGCGGGAACATCTCGGTCACGTCGGCGTAGCGGCCGGCTCCACCCCGGTGTCCGCCGCCGGCCTCTCGCGGCGGGAGAGCCACACGAGCGGCACGGCGCAGGCGCTCAGCGCGGCGGAGGCCACGTACGACATCGGATAGCCCCAGGCGTCGGCGGCGCGGCCAGCGCGGGCTGCGCCACGACGCCGCCCGCGGAGGACATCAGCGAGTCGAAGGACAGGATGGTGGCCCGCTGCCGGGACGGGATCATGCCGTTGAGGTACGCCTGCCGCACCGGCATCGCCGCCGCCACCAGCGCGTACCCACCGCCGCCCGCGCCCAGCAGCATGCCGGCCCGGGAGACCACCTGCCCGCGCGCGAAGACGGTGTCGAGGCCGCCCTCGTACAGCACCATCCCGGCGGTGAAGAACGCGTTCGCGGCGAACGCCTCGAGGTTCGTCAGCCCGGCGTCCAGCAGGAAGATCGTGTTGACACCCCAGATCAGCGACGCCGCGAAGGTGTTGCCGAAGCCCAGGACGTAGTACGTCCGCCGCACCCGCGCGGGCGCGGTGGTCATGTGCGCGACGTTTCGGCCACCGATCGGACGTTACTCGCTGCGACGGCCATCCGCGGTACGGCCGGTGACACCGGGGCGCTGCGCGGCCGCCGGCCCGGGAGCAGCCGCGGCCGGCGGTCGGCGGCGACGTCCTCGACCCAGCCGACGAGCAGCACCGCGAGGCCCACCAGGGCGACGACCACGGTGAGCCGCCAGCTGATGCCGACCCAGCCGCGCGTGGGCAGCCCGTGCGCCTCGCCCAGCTTCGTCACGGCGACGATCACCGGCACGTGCCACAGGTAGATCGTCAGGGCGCGGGCGTTGAGGACTATCAGGAGCCGGCCCGGGCGCGCCGCGGTCGCGACGGGGGCGTACCCCAGGACGACCAGGATGAACGCCGCAGACCACAGCGCGTTGCCGAGCGGGATGTCGTTGAGGTCGTACCCCCGGGGTCCGGGGTGGGTGACGATCCAGGCCGCGCCGGCCGCGGCGAGCGACCCGGCAGCGGCGATGAGGGCCCGCCGGCTCAGCCGGCGCAGCAGGCCGTCGTGGTGCGCGAAGCCCAGCAGCCACGCGCCGCCGTAGAGCGCCATGTCGCGCACGATCGGATGCACGGTCAGCCCGCTCAGCGTGATGATCGTCAGCGCTGCGTAGGGCACCGCGACCACGAGGGCCGGCAGACGCCGGAAGAGGGGCAGCAGGATCGGCGACAGCAGGACGAACCAGAGGAAGTCGCGCAGGTACCACGTGGCGCTCAGCGCCATCGCACCCCAGCCGTTCGCCGGCGGGTCCTGCAGCGGGAACGCCCAGTAGAGGACCTTCCAGTCCCACGCGAGACCGGTGAGCAGCATGGCCGGCACGGCGATCACGGCGACCACCCACAGCGACGGCAGCAGGCGGCGCAGCCGGCGCTCCACCGCGAGTGGCCCGGACCGGTCGAGCGACGCCGCCATCAGCGACCCGGCCAGCGCGAACATCACCGACATCGCCGGGAACACGACGGTCAGCGCGGCCCAGCCGGTGGCGTGGTACACGACCACTCGAACGGTCGCGACGGCGCGCAGCAGGTCGAGGTACCGGTTTCGCATGGCCCCAACGCCTATCGAAACAAGGCGCCGCGCGGCAACGTGAAACCGGGCCTACGTGACTATGCCCACAAATATGGATAAATCGAACTACCTTCAGAATCCGAGCCGGCGCAGCTGCTTCGGGTCCCGCTGCCACTCCTTCGCGACCCGAACGTGCAGGTCGAGGTACACCTTCCGGCCCAGCAGCGCCTCCACCTCCGCGCGCGCCCGGATGCCCACGTCCTTCAGCCGCGCGCCCCGGGTGCCGATCACGATCGACTTCTGGCTGTCGCGCTCCACGTACACGTTGGCATAGATCTTCGTCAGTCCACCCTCGGCGAACATCTCCTCGACCAGCACGGCGATCGAGTGCGGCAGCTCGTCGCGTACCCCCTCGAGCGCGGCCTCGCGGATCAGCTCCCCGATGAGCACCTGCTCCGGCTCCTCGGTCAACACGTCGTCCGGATACAGCGGCGGCGACTCCGGGAGATGCTTCGTGATCACGTCGACCAGCGTGTCCACCTGGTGCCCGGAGACGGCGCTGACCGGCACGATGTCGGCGAAGTCGTAGAGCTTGCCGACGGCCAGCAGCCGCTCCGCCAGCGTCGCCGGATCCACCAGGTCCACCTTGGTGACCACGGCGATCACGGTCGCCTTCAAAGCGGCGATCTCGGCGGAGATGAACCGGTCCCCCGCCCCCACCGGCTCGTCCGCGGGGAAGCACACGCCGATCACGTCGACCTCGCTCCACGTCTCCCGCACGAGGTCGTTGAGCCGCTCGCCGAGCAGCGTGCGCGGCCGGTGCAGCCCCGGCGTGTCGACGAGCACGAGCTGCGCATTGTCGCGGTGCAGGACCCCGCGGATCACATGCCGGGTGGTCTGCGGCTTGTTCGAGGTGATCGCGATCTTCTGCCCGATGATCGCGTTGGTCAGCGTCGACTTGCCGGCATTCGGCCTGCCGACAAAACAGGCGAACCCGGCACGGTAGGCGTCATCCGGGCCGATCGCCCGGCCGGCGGCCTTGTGCTTGTGCACCTTTCTCTCGGTACGGGCGCCACCCGCACCGCCAGAAGTCCGTGGCCCCGGGCTCACGGCGTCCTTCCCGGCCCCGCCGCGACGATGACGTGGTTTTCTTTCCGGGGTGGGGCCGCTCTGCTTCGCGCCGCTCTGCTTCGCGCCGCTCTCCTGCTGGCGCTTCGCTGCCTGCCGCTCCTGCCGTCGCTGCGCGTTCCGCTCCCCCGGCGTCAACCGCCGCTCGCCTCCCGGCTCACCGCGCTCGCTCCGCTCGCGCTTCGCGCCGCGCTCACCGGCCCCACCGGCGTCCGTCACCGCGTCACCGTGCCCGCAAGGGTGCCGTCCGGGGCCACCACGTGGATCGGCGCGTCCGCCGCCAGGTCCCGCACCGCCGCGCGCCCCGCCTCGTCCAGCGTCTCCGCCTGCGTGGCGACCGCCGCCGCCTCCAGCTTCGTCGCGCCCGCCGCCACCGCCGAGGCCACCGCGAGCTGCAGGGCCGTCAGCTGCAGGCTGGGCAGCGCGACCGTCGCCGCCGCGTAGGTGCGGCCGTCCTGGTCGCGTACCGACGCTCCTTCGGCCGCGCCCACCCGGGCGCGGGCCCCGCGGGCCAGGGTGACCAGCTTCGCGTCCTCGGCGCTGAGCTCGGCGGCGGTGCTGTTCTGATCAGGCATCGGCGTGCTGTCTTTCCTCGGTCTCGGGTGCGTTCTCGTCGTCGCCGGACTCCTCCGACGGGGGTTCGACCCGGCGCACCAGCACCGAGTCGATGCGGTTGCGGCGGCCGGTGGTGCCCTCGGCGATCAGGTGCAGACCGCCGACGTCCACGGTGGCGCCGGGGATCGGCACCCGGCCCAGCGTCTGCGCGAGCAGGCCACCGACCGTCTCGACCTCGTCGGCGGGCAGCTCCACGCCGAAGATGTCGCCCAGATCCTCGATCGGCAGGCGGGCGGTGACGCGGACGGCCCCGTCCTCCAGGTGCTCGACCGGCGGGCGTTCCACGTCGTACTCGTCGGTGATCTCGCCGACGATCTCCTCGAGGATGTCCTCGATCGTGACCAGACCGGCGGTGCCGCCGTACTCGTCCACCACGATGACCAGGTGAGTGCGGGCCGCCTGCATCTCCGACAACAAGTCGTCGACGGGCTTCGACTCCGGCACGAACGTGGCCGGGCGCATCAGCTCCGCGACCGGCTCGGCCGAGGCCGCCGGGTCGCCGCTCTGCGTCCGCCGCACCACATCCTTCAGGTAGAGCACGCCGAGCACGTCGTCGACGCTCTCCCCGATCACCGGGATCCGGGAGAAACCCGACCGCAGGAACAGGAACAACGCCTGCTGCAGCGTCTTCGGCCCCTCGATCCACACCATCTCGGTACGCGGCACCATGACCTCGCGCGCGATGGTGTCACCCAGCGCGAACACCGAGTGGATCATCTCCCGCTCGCCGTGCTCCACCACGCCGCGCTGCTCCGCCAGGTCCACCAGCTCGCGCAGCTCGACCTGGCTGCCGAACGGCCCCTCCGGGAACCCCTTCCCGGGCGTGACGGCGTTGCCGATGAGGATCAGCAGCGAGGCCAGCGGGTTCAGCACCCGCCCGATCCACCGCACCAGCGGCGCGGTGGCCTTGCCGACCGCGTACGCGTGCTGCCGCCCCACCGTCCGCGGCCCGACCCCCACCACGACGAAGCTGACCAGCGTCATCGCGGCAGCGGTCACCAGGGCCGCCCGCCAGCCCGCACCCCAGCTGTCCACGGCGACCAGCGCCACCAGCGTGGTCGCGGTCAGCTCGCAGAGCAGCCGCAGCAACAGCAACAGGTTGAGATGCCGGACGACGTCACCGGCGACCGCAGCCAGCGCGGCGGCGCCCCGCTGTCCCTCCCGCTCCATCTCCGCGGCCCGCGCCGGGGACACCGTCGCCAGCGCGGCGTCGGTCATGGAGGCCAGACCGGCCAGGAACACCAGGATCACCGCGTACACGATCAGCTGAATGTCCGGCAGATCGGCCGCGCCGGCGGCGGTCGCGGCCAGCGAGGACATCGCGGCCGGCGAGAGGTCCGCCAGGCCGGTCACGGCCCCGGGGTCGCCTACGGCCGATGCTGCCCCGGGGTCACCTACGGCCGACGCGGCCCCGGCGTTGCCGACGGCCGACGCGGCGCCGGGGTTGCCGACGGCGGTCGCGACCGTCGCGGCCGTCGCGACCGCCGCGGCCTTCGTGACCGTCGCGGCCTTCGCGGCCATTGCGGCCGTTGCGGCCAGAAGTGACGGGTCCATGGCGATCAGCCGGTCCGCCGCCCGGAGCGCCAGCTCTGCAGCAGCCGCGCCTGCAACGCGAACATCTCCCGCTCCTCGTCCGGCTCGGCATGGTCGTACCCGAGCAGGTGCAGCACCCCGTGCACGGTGAGCAGATGCAGCTCGTCCGCGGCCGAGTGCCCGGCGGTGACGGCCTGCTTGGCAGCCACCTCGGGGGCGAGCACGATGTCGCCCAGCAGGGCCGGCTCCCCGGTCCCCGCCTCGCCGGGGCCGTGGTCGACGCTGCCCTCGTCCATCGGGAAGGCGAGGACGTCCGTCGGGCCGTCACTGCCCATCCAGCGATGGTTGAGCTCGGTCATGTAGTCGATGTCGACCAGCAGAATGGACAGCTCGGCGAGAGGGTTGACCCCCATCTCCTCGAGCGCGTGCCGGGCCACCGCGAGAATCGCGTCGGTGTCGACCTCGACTCCCGACTCGTTGGCGATCTCGATGGACATTGTGGTGCGCTACCCCTGGTCTCGGTGTGGTGCTCGGTCAGCGCCCGCCGGTCATGACGGTCGCCGTTGCTCCTGCCGCCGCGCCTGACGGCGCCGGCCGGTCGTCCCAGTATCCCGCTCCGGGTCCCCGCCCGTCAGCGCGGCCACCCTCATCCGGCACATCCACCCCGCCGGCAGGGCCGGCGCGGCCATGTCGTCGCGAGCGGCCGGTGGCCACCCGCCGGCGCGGCCACCCCGCCTGGAGCGGCCACCGCGCCCGGGGCAGCGCCCCGTCCGACGCGGCGGTCACCCCGCAAGAGGGGCTCCCGTCCGAGGCGGCGGCCGGCCCGCCGGGGAGCGGCTGCCCCGTCAGCGCGGTCGCCCGGCCCGGGCAGTCACGCGGCCGGCGTGGCCGCCCCGGGCCGTTCGTCTCGTCGCGGTCAGCGCCGCCGACGGCCGTTGCCGGCGGCGCGACCCTGCACAGCTCGGACGGACTGCTGCTGCACCTGTCCCTGCTCCTGTTCGGCGTCGTAGCGCGCATACGCGTCGACGATCTCCGCGACGAGCCGGTGGCGCACCACGTCGGAGCTGGACAGCTCGGCGAAGTGCACGTCCTCGACGCCCTGCAGGATCTCCCGCACCACCCGCAGGCCGCTCGTGGTGCCGCCGGGCAGGTCGACCTGAGTCACGTCGCCGGTCACCACGATCTTGGCGCCGAACCCGAGCCGGGTCAGGAACATCTTCATCTGCTCGGGCGTCGTGTTCTGCGCCTCGTCCAGGATGATGAACGCGTCGTTGAGGGTGTTGTGCGTGACGATCAGGTCGTCCGTCACGTACAGCGAGTCGGCCGCGCCCACCTGGATGCACACGGTCTCCGCCTGCCCCGCGGGCTCGATCGACTCGATGAACCGCATCGGGCGACCGCCGCTGGTCGCGTCGTACGCAGCCTGCTTGCGCTTCAGACGGAACGGCTGAATCCCGGCGGGGAGGCGGATGTCGAGCACGAACGCGTCGTTCCGATACTCCACCGGACGCCCACCCGCGAAGCCGGGCTTCCGGCCGAGGGCTGGGCGGCGGCGCCAGTACGCGACTCCTCCCAGCGAACGCACCAGGAAGACGACGTCGTCGCGCAGCTGCGACGAACACGTTGTGTACTGGATCCGGCAGGTCCTGGCGCGCTGCGTGACCGGGCCGCCGTCGCTGTCCAGCAGGCCCTGAAGCAGTGCCAGGCGGACCGCCGCGCTGTTGCGCTGGTACACCGCCGGAACGAACTTCGTGTTCGACCTCGTTCCGGCCAGGCCGAGTTCACGAAGAGCAACGGTCACCGGGTTGGCGACGATCACCCCACCGCGTCCGCCGGCAACGTTCCGGAGCACGTAGTCCACGTCGTTCATGCGCTCGAGCTCGATGCCGGGAAGCTCAGCCTCGAGCGCTCCGGCCAGCTCGGGATCCGCGGTGGTGAACGACGGCGTCGTCTTGGTCGTCAAGCAGCCGTCGCCGAGCAGGAGACCGAGGGCGTACGGAGCGATCGGCACATCCTGCGGCACGAACTCGACCGCGTCGACCAGCGGCAGCTCGTAGCGATGGACATGCCCACGCCGCAGCCGCCCGATCATGTCCTGGGTCTGCAGGACCCGGGACGGCCGCCCGTGACTCCTGTCGTCGGGCGTCCGGACCGTCCACAGATGCTCGCCGCAGGCCAGCGCGGAGGCGCCGTCCTGGGTCGTGACCCGGTAGACGTCCTTCTGCCCTTGGGGATACACCCCCAGAACGGGCGTGGGGAGCCCGTTGGAGCCGACCACGAGGTCACCGACCGTGAGCTCGCCGATCGGACGCCAACCGTCCGGCGTCAGCACGTTGGCCGTCAGCGGTTGTGCCCGGCCACGCATGTAGGCCAGCGGGGCGACCTCGATGGTGCCCGCCTGCATGAGCCGCGGGATGGTCTCGGGGTCGAGCATGTCGTGCAGCGCGTCGTAGAGCGGCCGCAGGTACGGGTCGATCTTCTCGTTGAGCGTGCCCGGCAGGAAGCCGAGCCGCTCGCCCGCCTCGACGGCCGGGCGGGTGAGGATGATCCGGTTGACCTGCTTGGCCTGCAGCGCCTGCACGGCCTTGGCCATGGCGAGGTACGTCTTGCCGGTGCCGGCGGGGCCGATGCCGAACACGATGGTGTTCTCGTCGATCGCGTCGACGTAGCGCTTCTGGCCGAGCGTCTTGGGGCGGATGGTGCGCCCGCGGCGGGACAGGATGTTGAGGGTGAGCACCTCGGCGGGGCGCTCGGCGGTGTTCTGCTCCAGCATGGCGACGGTCCGCCGGACGGCGTCGACGGTGAGCGTCTCGCCCTTCTCGATGAGCTCGATGAGCTCGGAGAACAGCCGCTCCGCGGTGGCGTTGTCGGCCGGGGCGCCGGTGACGGTGATCTCGTTCCCGCGGACGTGCACGTCGCTGGTGAGGGTGCGCTCGACGAGCCGCAGGATCTCGTCCTTGGTGCCGAGCAGGTTCACCATGATCTTGGGGTCGGAGACCTCGATCCTGGTCTGCACCCGAGCGGCAGCGCTGCTGTGGTCGGTGCCGGTCATAGGGGCGGCCGTACGGCCTACGCCACCTGCTCTCTTTCTCATCCCCGCCGTGGGTCGACGGTGCGCCTAAGGATCGTGCCATCGTATCCGCTCGGGGCCGCCCCCGCCGAGGCGATTCCGGCCCCTTCCGGCGCGTCCCGCAGCGCTCGGGCCGACCGTTCGCCCGCGCCGGGGACGGGGCGGTGGACGGACGGCGACGACGCGATGAACCGGCGGCGAGCGACGGCCGCGAACCGGCAGGCCGCCACCGAAAAGGCGGCCGGCCTCCCGGGTCGGCGCCGCGAGAAGGGGCCGCCGCTGCGCCCGTCGGTGGCGGCGTCGAGAACGAAAGGCCGGCCGCGCGGAAAGAGCCGAAAGCCAGCCGCGCGGGGAAGATCGAAAAGCCGACCACGCCGGAAGAGCGGAAGCCGATCGCGCGGAAGAGCCGAAAGCCGACCGCGTAGGGAAGCGCACAGTCGGCCGCGCGAAGAGCGCAATGCCGTCCCCCGGGGACGAACAGCCCGGCCCCGGCAAGGGAAGCGGAAAGCCCGCCGCCTCGACCGGCACGAACGCTCAGCCCTGCGACACCGGCACCCCGTCGAACGTCTCCTGCTGCCGGGTGAACCGGTACGTCGCCCAGTGCATCCGCACCACGGCCCCCTCGGCGTCGCGGGTGAGGCGGAGCAGCTCGCCCGTTTCGCGGCCGGAGACCGTACGCAGCACGTCGGGCTGGTCGGGCAGGGGGCGGAAGATCGAGGGCGGCCGGTCGGCGGGGGCGTCGGCGGCGCGGGATTGCAGGGTGCCGTCGTGCCAGCTGAAGGTGTGCTGGAAGCCTTCGCTCCA
Organism: Actinoplanes sp. NPDC049316; assembly: GCF_040677315.1. Classification (NCBI taxonomy): domain Bacteria; kingdom Bacillati; phylum Actinomycetota; class Actinomycetes; order Micromonosporales; family Micromonosporaceae; genus Actinoplanes; species Actinoplanes sp. NPDC049316. The sequence goes on from NZ_JBFAQM010000021.1 coordinate 43,275, forward strand.
CCAGGTGCCGAGGACCGTGCGGTAGCGCGGCGGGGCGGGCGGGCCCGGTGACCAGGGGCGGATGTCGGCGGGGTCGGTCTCGGTGGCGATCGTGAGGAGGTCGTGGACGAGGTCGTTGATCTCGGTGGCGGTGCCGGAGGAGGCGAGGACCGCCGCGCCGAGGGCACCGGGGTTGCCGTCGCCGCCGCGGCGGCCGTACACGCCGGCGAGGAAGCCGGGCATGGCGCCGTCGTGGCCGACGTGCACGACGCGGCCGCCCTGGGGCACGAGGATGAGGCCGAGGCCGAAGCCGCCGGACCAGAGGGTCTCGTCGGTGGTGGTGCGGGGCCAGCGCATCTCGTCGAGGGTGGCCGGGGCGAGGACGCGGGCGCCCGGGTCGATGAGCTCGGGGCTCGCCAGGAAGGCCGCCCAGCGGGCCATGTCGGTGGCGGTGCTCCAGAGCTGCGCGGCGGGGGCGGCGCCGCCCATGTCGAGCTGGGGTTCGGGGCGGGCGGCGTCGGAGTAGGCGTCGACGAGGTAGCCGACGGCCGCGCCTGCGGTGGGCTCGACGGTGGTGGCGGTCAGGCGCAGCGGGTCGAGGATGCGCTCCTGCAGCACGCAGGCCCAGGTGCCGCCGCGGAGGCGGGCGACGAGCTGGCCGAGGACCGCGACGCCGAGGTTGGAGTAGTGGTAGCGGCGGTTGGCGGGCAGGACGCGTTCGGCCCGGGCGAGGTCGTCGAGGAGCTGCCGGTCGTCGGGGGCGACGAGGACGTCCCACACGTCGCCGTGGGGTTCGCGCTGGTAGCCGGCGGTGTGCGAGAGCAGGCTGCGGATGGTGGCGCTGCCGTGTGCGGGGACGTCGAGGTGGGCGGAGACCGGGTCGTCGAGGTCGAGCAGGCCGTCGTCGCGGGCCTGGAGCACGAGCACGGCGGTGAAGGTCTTGGTGACGGAGCCGATGCGGAAGCGGCTGCCGGCGTCGAGCGGGTGCGCCGGGTTGCCGGAGTCGCCGACGGTGCAGGTCCACAGCTCGCGGTCGGCCCGGTGCAGCGCGACCGAGAGGGCCGGCACGCGGGCGTCGGCCTGGACCTTGCGGACGGCGCGCTCGAGGCGCCGCAGGGCGTTCGTCGGGGAGTCCACGACGGTGATCCTAGAGTGGCGGTATGACACGTCGGGCGATCCTGGTGACCGGTTCCTCGCGCGGTATCGGACGGGCGATCGCCCAGCGGTTCGCGGCCGGCGGCGATCGGGTGGCGGTGCATCACCGCGACTCCGCCGCGCTGGCGGAGCAGCTGGTCGCCGCGCTGCCCGGTGACGGGCACGTCGTGGTCCGGGCCGATCTGGCCGATCCGGAAGCCGTACGGGGCATGGTCGACGCGGCCGCGGCCGGGCTGGGTGGGCTGGACGTGCTGGTGAACAACGCCGGCGCGTTCGGCCGGGCGGATCCGCCGCACCCGGTGTTCGGTACGGCGTACGACGAGTGGCAGGCGATGTGGCGCCGGACGTTCGACGTGAACCTGTTCGGGGCGGCGAACGCGGCGTGGGCGGCGGCTCAGCACATGCGTGGGCGCGGCGGCCGGATCGTGAACGTCTCGTCCCGCGGGGCGTTCCGGGGCGAGCCGCAGCAGCCCGCGTACGGCGCGAGCAAGGCGGCCCTGAACTCGATGGCGCAGTCGCTGGCGGTGGCGCTGGCCCCGTATGGGATCGCGGTGGCGAACGTGGCGCCCGGCTTCGTGGAGACGGACATGACCAACGAGCACCTGAAGGCCGAGCGGGGCGCGGAGATCCGGGCGCAGAGCCCGTTCGGCCGGGTGGCGCGGCCCGAGGAGATCGCGAGCGCGGTGCACTGGCTGGCATCGCCGGAGGCGGAGTGGGCCTCGGGATCGATCATCGACCTGAACGGGGCCTCGTACCTGCGTACGTAAGATCATCCCCAGCCAATGCGATGGGAGCGCTTCCATGGACGACCTGACCGATCTGATCAAGCAGCTGACACTGGAGGAGAAGGTGTCGCTGCTCGGCGGCCAGGACTTCTGGTCGCTGCCGGCGATCCCCCGCATCGGCCTGCGCTCATTGATCATGTCGGACGGCCCGATCGGCGTCCGCGGCACCGGCTGGGCCCCGGAGGACCCGTCGATCGCCCTGCCGAGCCCCACCGCGCTGGCCGCGACCTGGGATCCCGCGCTGGCCCGCACCGCCGGGCGGCTGCTCGGTCAGGAGTCGCGCCGCAAGGGTGTGCACGTGCTGCTCGGCCCGACCGTGAACCTGCAGCGCACGCCGCTGGGCGGCCGGCACTTCGAGTGCTACTCCGAGGATCCGCTGCTCAGCGGCGAGATCGGCGCCGGCTTCGTCGAGGGCGTGCAGGAGCACGGCGTCGGCACGACGGTCAAGCACCTGGTGGGCAACGACTTCGAGACCGACCGGATGACCGTCGACGTCCGCATCGGCGAGCGCGCGCTGCGCGAGGTCTACCTGGCCCCGTTCGAGCGCGTCGTCGCCGCGGGCGGCTGGGGCCTGATGAGCGCGTACAACGGGGTGAACGGCCTGCCGATGGCCTCGAACGGGCCGCTGCAGTCGGACGTGCTCAAGGACGAGTGGGGCTTCGACGGCGTCGTGGTCTCCGACTGGCGCGCCGCCCGGGAGACCGTCGGCGCGGCGCTGGGCGGCCTCGACATCGCCATGCCGGCGATGGAGAACCCCTGGGGGCCGAAGCTGGTCGCGGCGGTGCGCTCCGGCGAGGTGGCGGAGGAGCTGATCGACGACAAGGTACGCCGGGTGCTGCGGCTCGCGGCTCGCGTCGGCGTGCTGGACGGCGTACCCCCGGCGGTGCGGACGCCCCCCGCGGACCTGGACGGGGACGCCGTGGCGCACGAGGTCGCGGCCCGGTCCTTCGTGCTGGCCCGCAACGAGCACTTCGCGCTTCCGCTGGAGCCGGCGGGCCTGACCCGGGTGGCGGTGATCGGCGCGCTGGCAACCGACGCGCGGGTGCTCGGCGGCGGCAGCGCCCAGGTGACCCCGCCGCATGTGATCTCGCCCCTCGAGGGGCTCACCCGCGCGCTGCCGGGCATCGACGTGGCCCACGCGGTGGGCGCGGACCCGCGGCCGTTCCTGCCGGCGCTCCCGCAGGAGACGTCGGTGACGCTGCTCGGGGCGGACCACGCGTTCACGGTGCCGGTCGCGGCGGTGCGCTGGATCGGTGACCTGCCGGGCGGCATCGCGCCGGAGGCGGTCACGGGGCTGGAGCTGCGGACCACGTTCACGCCCGGGGAGGACGGCGAGCACGTCTTCGCGGTCTCCGGCTTCGGCACGTTCGAGCTGATCGTCGGCGGGGAGACGATCTACTCCGGCACGCTGCACCCGCCGGGCACGGGACGCGCGGACCTCCTGCTCTCGCCGAAGGAGCAGCGGGCCGGCGTCACGCTGGCTGCGGGCGTACCCGTGGAGGTGACGCTGCGGCAGAGCATCCAGCCGGGGATGGCGCACACGGTCTCCGCGACGCTGGGCCACCAGGCGCCGGGCGTCTCGGCCGAGGGCCTGCTCGCCGAGGCGGTGGAGCTGGCCCGCGAGTCCGACGTCGCGATCGTCGTGGTCGGCACGACCGAGCAGGTGGAGTCGGAGGGCTTCGACCGGGCGTCGCTGGAGCTGCCGGGCGACCAGGACGAGCTGGTGGTCCGGGTCGCCGCCGCGAACCCGCGCACGATCGTGGTGGTCAACGCCGGCTCGCCGGTGCTGCTGCCGTGGGTGGAGGACGTGGCGGCCGTGCTGCTGACGTGGTTCCCGGGCCAGGAGGCGGGGGCGGCGCTGGCCGACGTGCTGCTGGGCGTCGCGGAACCGGGTGGGCGGCTGCCGACCACGTGGCCGCGCCGCGAGCAGGACTGCCCGGTGCTGCAGGTGACGCCCCGCGACGGCGTCGTGGAGTACGACGAGGGCGTCTTCATCGGATACCGGGCGTGGGACCGCGCCGGCACCCCGCCGCTGTACGCCTTCGGCCACGGTCTCGGCTACACCACCTGGCGGTACGAGACGCTCGAGGTGTCGCCTGCGGAGGCGGTCGTCAGCCTGACGAACACCGGCGCCCGGGTGGGGCGCGAGGTGGTGCAGATGTACGCGGGCCCCGCGGGCGTCACGCCGGAGGGCATCGGCGCGACCGGGGTGTCCCCGGAGCGGCCGGCCCGCTGGCTGGCCGGCTTCGCGCCGGTCGAGGCGCATCCCGGGGAGACCGTGACGGTACGCATCCCGCTGCCGGAGCGCACCTGGCAGGTGTGGGACGGCGGCTGGCGGACCATCCCGGGGGCGTACGCGGTCACCGCCGCGCACGCGCTCGACGACCCGCGTCTGACCGCCTCGCTGGAGCTGTGAAGGGTGTCAGCCCTCGTCGCAGGTGACGAGGGCTGACCCGCGTCAGCTCTCGTCGCGGGTGACGACGAGGTCGAGACCCTTGGCGTTGTCGTTGGTCCAGACCACCGTGTAGCCGGGCCATTCGCCCTCGAGCTGGCCGTCGGCGCCGACCGTGGAGGTCATCCGGGAGCTCAGCGCGCCGGGGATGCCGAGCGTGTCGAACACGCAGGTCATCGCCGCGTCGCTGAGCCCGACCGGGAACTTCTCCCCGGCACCGTTGACGGTCAGCTTGCGGTTCTTGTCGGAGAGCCTGAGACCCTCCTTGGCCGGGTCGCACTTGTCGGCGGCCGTCAGCAGCGGGTCGGCCTCGGAGGCGGCGACCGGGGCGGGGCTCTCGTCGTCGCCCCCGATGAGCTTCGGGACCAGGACGACCCCGAGGGCGACCAGGAAGACGGCGAGAAGCACCCACGGCAGCGGACTTCGCTTGCGGGTCGGTGCGGTGGCGGGATGGCGGGGCTGCGTCATGAACACGTCCTAGGCGTCGAGGGGGAGGGATCAACGCGCGGACGAAGTTTCCTCCGCGTAACGAACCAGGACAACGATCAAGCCACGAACTGGCCGAACGGATGAGTCGACATTGGTAAACAGTGCTAATCGACCCCCCAAGATTTTTCCGGGCGCGGACGGTCAGGCGGGCACCAGCGCGGCCGGGGCGGCACGACGGGCGAGAACCGACTCGAGGATCTCCCCCACTCGTACGGCCGTGTTGGACAGCAGCGCCGACGTGATGCCGTGGCTGTGCTCCGTACCGCCCTGGAGGTAGACGCCGACCCGTACGCGCGGGTCGGTGGCAGCGCGGTAGTCGCGTCCCACCTGGGGCCGGCCCTGGGCGTCGCGCAGGCACAGACCTCCGAGGTCGCCGAGGACCGCGTACGGGTCGGCCTGGTGGTATCCGGTCGCGCACACCACCACGTCGGCCTCCAGCGTCGTGACGTCCCCGGTGAGCAGCGACTGGACGGTGGCGGTCACGCCGCCGGGCCCGTCCGTCACCTGGGTGAGCCGGGAGACGTTCAGGATCCGCAGGCGTTCCCGGCCCAGAACCTTCTCCTGGTAAGCCCGCCGGTAGAGGTCGTTGATGAGGTCGATGTCCACCACGGAGTAGTTCGTGTTGCCGTGGTAGTCCATCAGCAGCTGCTTGACGTCCTCGGGCGCGCGGTAGAACTCGTCGACGGCGTCCGGGTCGAAGATGCGGTTGGCGAAGGAGCTGTCGTCGGCCGGTGAGTAGCCGTAGCGGGAGAACACGGCGTACACCTCGGCGTCGGGGAATTCCGTGTGCAGCGTCGCGACGGCCTCGGCCGCGCTCTGCCCGGCGCCGACCACGACGAAGCGGCGCGGCCGCGCGTCCCGTACGCCGGGCAGGTGGTGCAGCAGGTCGCTGGTGTGCCAGATCCGCGGCGACGCGGTGACCCCGTCGGGTAGCCGGGGCCGCAGGCCGGTGCCGACGACGAGGTTGCGGGCCCGGTGGGTGACGAGCCGGCCGTCCCGGCGGGAGAGCACGTCGACCGCGGTGACGTCGCCGGCCGCGTCCTGGACCGGGGTCACCGACAGCACCTCGGCGTCGTACGTGACCTGGTCGGCGACCTGCTCGGCGGCCCAGGCGAAGTAGTCGTGGAACTCCACCCGCAGCGGGAACAGGCTCTTGTGGTTGATGAAGTCGACGAGCCGGCCCCGGCTGTGCAGGTAGCGCAGGAAGCTGAACTCGCTCGTGGGGTTTCGCAGCGTCACCAGGTCCTTGAGGAACGACACCTGCATGGTCGCGTCGTCCAGCAGCATGCCCCGGTGCCAGCCGAACGCGGCCTGCCGCTCGAGGAAGCGCGCGGTGACGGCTCCGCCCGGCCCGGCGCCGTCGTTGTGCTCGGACACGGCGACGGCCAGGGCGAGATTCGACGGGCCGAAGCCGATCCCCACGACATCGAGCTCAGGTTCAGACATGACCGTCCCCTCCGGCGGCGGGGCCGACCTGACCCCGAGGTGTTGGTTAGCCTAACCTAAGCAACGCCGTCGTTCGCAGAGCCTGGTGAGGGAGAGAAATCCATGCGAGTCGTCATGTTCGGGTTCCAGACGTGGGGGCATCGCACGCTGCAGGCTCTGCTGGAGTCCGAGCACGACGTCGTCATGGTGGTCACCCATCCGCGCGGCGAAGGGGCGTACGAGAAGGTCTGGCCGGACTCGGTCGAGGAGCTCGCGGTGTCGGCGGGCGTGCCGGTGCTGATCCGCGACCGGCCGGACGACGACGAGCTGTACGACGCCCTCAAGCAGGCCGCCCCCGACGTCATCGTGGCCACCAACTGGCGCACCTGGATCCCGCCGCGCGTCTTCGGCCTGCCCGCCTTCGGAACGCTCAACGTGCACGACGCGCTGCTGCCGGCGTACGCGGGCTTCTCGCCGTTGATCTGGGCCCTGCTCAACGACGAGAAGGAGGTCGGCGTGACCGCGCACCTGATGGACGAGACTCTGGACGCGGGCCCGATCGTGCTGCAGCGCGCCGTCCCGGTCGGCCCCGAGGACTCGGCGACCGATCTGTTCCACCGGACGCTCGCGCTGTTCGGCCCGATCACGGTCGACGGGCTCGCCGAGATCGCCACCGGCCGCCGCGACTTCACGCCGCAGGACCGTTCCCGGGCCAGCTTCTTCCACAAGCGCTCCGAGGAGGACATCCGCATCGACTGGACGTGGACCGCCGAGGAACTCTCCCGCCTCGTCCGGGCCCAGTCGGCGCCGTACCCGCAGGCGTTCTGCTTCCACCGGGGCCGCCGCCTCGAGATCGTCCAGGCGGGCGTGTCCCAGGCCGTGTACGGCGGCACCCCCGGCCGCATCTTCTACCGCGAGGGCGACGGCGTGGCGGTGGTCGCCGGGGCGGAAGCGCGGCGGGGACGCAACAAGGCCCTGCTCGTCAAGAAGGTACGCACGGACGACGGCACCGAGCTGGCCGCCCACGACTACTTCACGACGATGGGCGGCTACCTGACGAGTTTCCCCCGCTGAGGATCAGTCGTCGAGCGCGCGCAGGGCCTCGCGGAGCAGGTCCGGCGTGCGGTCCGGGGGCTCCGCCTCGATGAACAGCCGGCCCATCGCCGCCGCGTAGTGGTCGACGTCCTCGCGCTTGTCGAGGTAGAGCCCGCTGGTGAGGTGTTCGATGTAGACGACGTCCGGCAGGTTCTGGTGCGGGAAGCGCAGGATCGTGAAGGCGCCGCCGGCCGCCGCGTGGCCGCCGGAGCGGAACGGGATCACCTGCAGCCGGATGTAGCGGTGCCGGCACGCCTCGATCAGGTGCTCGATCTGCTCGCGCAGCACCGCCTTGCCGCCGATCGGGCGCCGCAGCACCGCCTCGTCGATCACCGCCCACAGCCGCGGCGGGTCCTCGCGGGCCAGCAGCTGCTTGCGGGCCATCCGCAGGTCGGCGCGGCGGTCGATCTCGTCGGCCGACGCGGTGCCGTGGCCCAGCATGATGACGGCCCGGGCGTACGCGTCGGTCTGCAGCAGCCCGGGCACGAACTGGATCTCGTACGTGCGGATCAGCTCGGCGGCCTGCTCGAGGTCGAGGTAGTTCTGGAACCACGTCGTCAGCACGTCGCCGTACGAGTGCCACCAGCCGGGCGAGTTGGCCTCCCGGGCCAGCGCGAGCAGCCGCTCGTGCTCCCGCGGATCGGTGACGCCGTACAGCTTGAGCAGGTCGGTGACGTCACGCTCCTTGAACGCGACCCGGCCCAGCTCCATCCGGCTGATCTTCGACTCGGAGCCGCGGATCTCGTAGCCCGCCTTGTCGCGGCTGATGCCCGCGGCGAGCCGCAGGCTGCGCAGGCGTGCGCCCAGCTGGAGCCGGCGGACCGTCGGCCCGCCGTTCTGCTCCGGGGCGCTCACCGGCAGACTCCTCTGATTACGGCTGACGGGCGACTGGTTACGGGTGACGGGCGACAACGGCGCTCCCGGAATGCGGCAGCGAGGCGGTCATCTGCACGTGCGCGGTCCTAACGTTTCGGCTGCGAAGTCCTCGATCGTCGCGCGCAAAGCATAGACCCGAACCGCTGTCAGTCCGCGTGATCCGCGGGGTCGAAGATTCGATCCATCAGCACGGCGGGCACGCGGGCCAGCCCCGGGCCGCCGGCGTCGAGCCAGTCCGCCACCGCGCCGACCAGCCGTTCGTCGAGGACGTCGCCGAGGTGGACCACGCGGGCGCCGCCCCGGCGAGCGGCGGGGGCCGGGTGCACCACGACCACATTGGACCGCTCGCAGACGCGCAGGCATTCGCTCACGCGTACCCGGTGACGCTCCCCCACCGCGCCGCGGAGGGCGGCGAGCTGCGCGTCGTGATCGAACCCGGGGTGTTTGTCGCTGCTGCCGCAGCAGCAGTCCCGGCAGACCGTCACCGCGCCCACGGCGTCAGCGCACCAGGACCTTGCCGGAGATCTGATCGGCGGCGCCGGGAACGGGTTCGGACGCATCGGAGCCGATCTCGACGAGCTCGTTGCGCTCGTCGACGTGCGCGACCCGCGGCCGGTACGCGGCCCGCTCCGCCTCGTCGACCTGCTTGAACGACATGATGATGACCAGGTCCCCGACCGAGACGAGCCGCGCGGCGGCGCCGTTGACGCCGATCACGCCGGAGCCGGCGGGGCCCTCGATCACGTACGTGACCAGCCGCGCCCCGTTGTCGATGTCGACCACGTGCACCTGCTCGCCCTCGACCAGGTCCGCGGCGTCCATCAGGAGCCGGTCGACGGTGATGGAGCCGACGTAGTGCAGGTCCGCCTGGGTCACGGTGGCGCGGTGGATCTTGCCACCGAGCAGGGTGCGCTGCATGTCTGTGGTCCTCAGGGGTCGGGCCGGGGCGGGACCCCCGGGCGGCGAAGCAAAGTTAGCCTAACCTAATCTGGCGGCTCAGCCAACGGATCACCGACCCCTGGAGAGACCATGACTTCCCGCGTCCACGGCTGGCGACGGGTCCTCACCGTCGCCGCCGCCGGCCTGCTGACAGCCGCCACCGCGACCGCGTGCGGGTCCGATACGGACAGCGGCCCCGCACCGGCCGCCTCCGGCTCCGCGGCCGGCGCCTTCCCCGTGAGCATCGAGCACAAGTTCGGCTCGACCACCATCGAGAAGCGGCCCGAGCGGGTGGTCACCGTCGGCTGGAACGACCAGGACCCGGTGCTCGCGCTCGGCGTCGTGCCGGTCAGCACCCGCGAGTGGTTCACCGAGTACCCGGCGTACCCGTGGGTGCAGGCTGCGCTCGGCGGCAAGCAGCTCAGCACGTTCTCCGCCGAGCTGAACTTCGAGGCGATCATCAAGCAGCAGCCGGACCTGATCCTGGCGATCTACGAGACGATCACCAAGGAGACGTACGAGAAGCTCTCGCAGATCGCGCCGACGGTCATCCAGTCCTCCGCGTACGCCGACGAGCAGACGCCGTGGGACGTACAGACCCGTACGGTCGGCAAGGCGCTGGGCAAGGACGCCGAGGCGGAGGCGCTGGTCGCCAAGGTCAACGCGCGGATCGACGAGGCGAAGCGGGCCAACCCGCAGTTCGCCGGCAAGACGCTCGTGGTCGACTTCGGCCCGGAGAAGGGCCAGCACTGGCTGATCCCGGCCAAGGACCCGCGCCGGGCGCTCTTCGACGCCCTCGGCTTCGCGGCGCAGTCCGAGTCGGAGGACGTCAGCGAGGAACGCCTCGACCTGCTCGACCGGGACGTGCTGTTCGTCAACGGAGCGACCAAGAAGGACATGGCGGCCTCCCCGGCGTTCAGCCGCCTCAAGGTCGTCAAGGAGGATCGCGTCCTCTACACCTCCTTCTCCACACCGCTGGGCGGGGCGCTGGCGTACAGCGGGCCGAACGCGTTGCTCTATGCGCTCGACGTGCTCGTGCCGCAGCTGCGCAACGCGACGGACGGTGACCCCGCCACCACGGTCACGGACCTGTCCGCCGCCGCCTGACCCCGTACGGGTGAATGCGGGCCGCCGGCGGACCGCGCGCGAATCGACACATATGAAGAGCAAACCGCAGCCTTACTCATCGACCTCGGCCGTTCGGATGAAATCCCTGGTCGCTCGGCCGCAGCCGACGCCATCGAGCGCGTTGTATGGTCGGCGACGCCTGCGACAGCCGGTGCCGGGAGCTCCCCCTCCCGAGCGCCCGACGAACGAGGACGGACACGTGTCGAAAGCACACCGTGGTCTGCTGGCGGCCGGCCTGGCCGCCGCAGTGGTCGGCTCGATGGGAGTCGTCTGGACGCTCGGCGCGGATGCCGCCGAGACCCCGGACCCGAGCGCGCCCGCCGCCGCGTCAGCCGCGGAGGCCGACGACACCGCGCCGGCCGTGCAGGCCGCCGACGAGGCGCCGGCCCCGGCCGACGAGCCGAGCGCACCGCCGCTGCTGCCGTGGGGCGAGGCGCCCTCCCCCGCCAAGCAGGCCCCCGTCGGCGCCGACAGCGCCGAGGTCGCCGCGGCCGGCGCGGACGCCGCGCCGGAGAACGCATCGCACACCACCGTCGCCGGGTACGGGCCGAAGGGCCGCACCGGCCCCTCCGGTTCCCTCAAGCGGGAACGCATCCTCGGCACGAAGGTGGCCGCCCCGGCGCCGGCGGCGGTCACGGCCGCCGGCACCGCCACCCCCAAGGCCGCCGCGGAATGGACCTACTTCTACGCCGGCGCCCGGCAGTTCGGCACGTCCGACGGCTCGTGGGCGAACCTCGACATCCGCAAGCCGTGGCTGAGCACCAACGACGCCCACACGCTCGCCGAGATCGCGGTGCAGGACTACGAAGCCGGCAACACCGTCGAGGTCGGCTGGACCGTCGACCGCAAGACCAACAAGGACGACGACCCGCACCTGTTCGTCTACTACTGGAAGGACCACAACCGCACCTGCTACAACAAGTGCGGTTTCGTCTCGAAGAGCGACAACGTCAAGCCGGGTGACACGCTCCCGACGGGCACGACGAAGCGCTTCGGCATCCAGCACTTCGACGGCGTGTGGTGGGTCGCGTACGACTCGGAGTGGCTGGGTTACTTCCCCGACAGCCTGTGGGACGGCGCCTACACCAAGTCCACCCTGGTCCAGTGGTACGGCGAGGTGACCGCCGCCAGCACGACGCCCTGTACCGACATGGGCAACGGCGCGCTCGGCAGCAAATCGAACGCCGCGACCTTCGGGACGATCTCGCTGACCAACGGCCAGGGGCCGGTGAAGGCGGAGCTGTTCGAAGACACGAACGGCGCGTACTACACCTCCGCCAAGGCCGAGGCCGAGGGGCAGCGCAACTTCCGGTACGGCGGTCCCGGCGGCTGCTGACCGGCGGGCACGAACGCAAGGGGCGGTCCTCGCGGGCCGCCCCTTGCGTTGTGGTCACGTCCCCAGGGCGGCGGCCAGCAGCGGGCCGAGCCTCTGCAGCGCCGCCGGGTCCAGCAGTTCCGAGTGCGCCACCGGTAGCTCATGGACCTCGATGCCGGCCACGAGCGGGTGCCACGCCGGTGCGGCCGGCCCGGCGAAGCCCTGCTCCGGCACGGTGGCCTCGACGAACCAGACCTTCCCCGGGTACGCCGGCAGCACGGCGTCCGCCATCAGGGCGTCGGCGGCCAGGTGACTCTCCAGCACCCGTGCGATCTGCCCGCCGGTCAGGGCGGCGACGGCACCGCCGGCGTCCCGCACGAACGCCACCGCCTGCTCCAGGGTCAGGTCCGCGTCCGGAACCGGGTAGCCCATCTCCGTCAGCAGGGCCGCCACCGTGGCCGCCGCCGGGGCGCCGTCGCGGCGGGCGTCCAGCATGCCCACGAACGTCACCTCGCGGCCGCGGGCGTGCAGATCCGCCGCCACCGCGAGCGCCACGGCCCCGCCGAAGGACCAGCCGAGCAGCCGGACCGGCCCGGCCGGCCACGCGGCCTCCACCCGGTCGGCGTGCTCCGCGGCCAGCGCGGTCAGGGTCGCCGGCCGCGCACCGCCGGAGAGCAGCGGCGACTGCAGACCGATCAGGGGTACGCCCAGATGCCGCCGGAGTCCGGCGAACTGCCAGCTCAGCCCGCTCGCCGGGGCCAGGCAGAACAGGGGCGGGCCGTCGCCCGCGGCGAGCTGCAGGACGGGAGCCAGGGCGTCCCCGGCCGGCGCGTCCCCGCTGAGCAGCCGGGTCACCGCGGCGGCCGTCGGCGCGGTGAACAGCCGGGCGACCGGGAGCTGTGCGCCCAGCTCGCGCCGCAGGGCCGTGGCCAGCCGGACGAGCAGCAGCGAGTGCCCGCCCAGCGCGAAGAAGTCGTCCTCGACGCCCACCTCCGCGACCCCGAGGACGTCGGCCATGATCCGGGCCACCGTCCGTTCCGTGCGCGACCGTGGCCGGGTCCGGGTGGTCGTCGCGGCGTCCACCTCGGGCAGCGCGGCGCGGTCGACCTTGCCGTTCGGGGTGAGCGGCAGCTCGTCGAGGACGTGGCAGACCGCCGGGATCATGTGGCCGGGCAGCGCCGCTTCGAACAGCGCGGCGAGCGACGCCCGGGAGAACTCCGGCGTGACGGTCACGTACGCGACCAGCCGATCACCGCGCGCCACCACGACCGCCCGGGTCACGCCGGGATGCGCCAGCGCGACGGCCTCGACCTCCCCCGGCTCGATCCGGAACCCGCGGACCTTCACCTGGTGATCGGTGCGGCCCAGGTACTCCAGGCGCCCGGCGCGCCACCGGGCGAGGTCCCCGGTGCGGTACAGCCGGCCGGGGCCGTACGGGTCGGCGACGAACCGGGACGCGGTGAGCCCCGGCCGGCCGAGGTAGCCCCGGGTGACCTGGACCCCGCCGAGGTACAGCTCCCCCGCCACCCCGGGCGGCACCGGCTGCAGCCACTCGTCGAGCACGTACGCGGTGGTGCCGGGCAGTGGACGGCCGATCGAGCCGTCCCAGGCGGCGTCGACCTCCTCGGCGGTGGCCCACACGGTGACCTCGGTGGGGCCGTACAGGTTGACGACGGCGGCGGCGCGCTCGTGCAGGTCCCGGGCGAGCGGCACGGGCAGCGCCTCCCCGCCGACGAGCGCCCGTACGCCGGACAGGTCCACGTCGGACGCCTCCAGCAGGGCCGCCCAGAGCGACGGCGTGGCCTGCATCGCGGTGATCCGCTCGGTCTCCACCAGCCGGGCCAGCAGCACCGGGTCGCGCACCTGCCCGGGCGAGGCGAGCACGATCGTGCCCCCGGCGCGCAGCGTGCCGAGCAGTTCGAGCACCGAGATGTCGAAGGACAGCGTCGTCACCGCCAGCAGGCGCTCGCCGGGTTCCAGCGGCAGCGCGGCCAGGAACGCCTCCCGGTCGCGGTGGGTGACCACGACGCCCTTGGGGCGGCCGGTCGAGCCCGAGGTGTGGATGACGTACGCCGCGTTGTCCGGCGCCGGGGTCACCTGCGGGGCCGGGGCCGGTGAGACGCCGGCCAGGAACGCCGCGTCGATGATCACGGCCGGTTGCACGTCGTCGACCATGAACCGCCGGCGGGCCTGCGGGAACGCCGGGTCGAGCGGCAGGTACGCGGCCCCCGCCTTGCCCACGCCCAGCACGGCGACGACGAGGTCCGCCGAGCGGGGCAGCTCGATGCCGACGATGCTCTCCGGCCCCACCCCGCGGGCGGCCAGCGCGGCGGCCACCGCGTCCGAGGCCCGGTCGAGGTCCGCGTACGTGTGGCGGACACCGTCGGCGATCAGGGCGACATCGCCGGGGCGGACCACGGCGGCGCGGGGTGCGGGTTCCACGTCCGACGGTTGCGAAAGCTCGGTCACGTCCTCGGGGGCGAGCACCGGCACCCGGGTGACGGTGCCGCCGGGGTCGTCGGCCACGGCCGTGAGCAGCACGCCGAGGCGATCCAGCAGGCGGGCCGCGGTGGCGCCGGTGAACCGGCCGGTGTCGTACTCGAGAGTGACGTCGATGCCGTCCGGGCCGCCGTCGACGAAGGTGACGGTGAGGTCCACCTTGGCGTCCGCGGCGTGCCCGGGTGCGTCGAGCACGGGCAGGCCCAGCAGCGGCCCCCCGCCGGCCGGCCGGTGGAAGTAGCCGATCATCACCTGGAAGAGCGGGTTGCGCCCGGGCACCCGCGGCGGGTTCACCAGCTCCACCACCTGCTGGAACGGCACACCGGAGTGCTCGAACGCGGCCAGGTCGGCGGCACGCACACGGCGCAGCAGCTCGGCGAAGCTCGGCGCGCCGGACAGGTCCGTGCGCAGCACGATCGTGTTGACGAAGAACCCGACGAGGTCGTCGAGGGCGGCGTCGCCGCGGCCGGAGGTGGGGCTGCCGATCGGGATGTCGGTGCCCGCGCCGTGCCGGGACAGCAGGGTGGCGACGGCGGCGTGCAGGGCCATGAACAGGCTCGCCGATTCCGCCCGGGCGATGTCGCGCAGCCGGTCGGCGAGGGTGGCCGGCAGCGTCGCCGTGACGACCCCGGCCGGGTGGCGGGTGGCCGTACGCGGCCCGTCGGCGGGCAGGGCGATCTCGTCGGGCAGGCCGCGCAGCGCGTCGCGCCAGAACTCGCCGGACGGCTCCGGCAGCGACAGGACGTAGTCGGCGTACTGCACGGGCAGTGGTTCCCAGTCCGGGGCGTGACCGGCGACGCGGGCCGCGTACGCGACGTCCAGGTCACGCAGCAGCGGCCGGTCCGACCACTCGTCCATGGCGATGTGGTGCAGCACCAGCGCCAGCACGCTGGAGTCCCCCTCGTCGACGACCGCGGCCCGGATCGGCAGATCGGTGCCGAGGTCGAACGGCCGCGCGACCAGGTCGGCGACCGAGGTGCCGGTCTCCACCGGGATCGCCGCCGGCGCGGGCAGGATGTGCTGCGCCGACGAGCGGATCACCGTCCGCAGCACCTCGTGCCGGGCCACCACGTCGGCGAGCGCGCGGCTCAGCGCGGTGCCGTCGGGATGCCCGCCGAGGCGGACGAGCAGCGGGTAGGCGTACGCGCTGGAGCCCGGGTCGAGCTGGTCGAGCAGCCACAGCCGCTGCTGCGCCGGGGAGAGCGGCAGAACCTCGGGCCGCTGCCCGGTGGTCAGGGCGGCACGCGCCGGGCCGGTGGCGACCCGGGCCAGCCGTTCGGGCGTACGCGCATCGAACAGCGCCCGCAGCGACAGGTCCCCGCCCAGCTCGGCACGCACCCGGCCGATCAGCCGCAGGGCGGTCAGCGAGTGCCCGCCGGCGTCGAAGAAGTCGTCCTCCACCCCGAACGAGGCCACGCCCAGCACGTCGGCGAAGAGCTCGCAGAGGCGGCGCTCCCGCTCGTCGGCGGGCGGCCGGGACGCGGTCGTCACCGGGACGGGAACGGGCAGCGCGGCGGTGTCGAGCTTGCCGTTGACGGTCAACGGCAACGCATCGACCCGGGCATACAACGAGGGGACCATGTAGGACGGCAACCGCTCGGCCACAGCGTCCCGCACCTCGGCGGGGCTCGCGTCACCGACCAGGTAGGCGTGCAACTTGCCCTCCCGGGCCAGCACCGCGGCCTGCCGCACCCCGGACACCGCCGCGACCGCCGACTCGACCTCGCCCAACTCGATGCGGTAACCGCGGATCTTCACCTGATCGTCACTACGACCCAAGAAGTCCAAGTTCCCGTCCGCCCGCTCCCGCACCAGATCACCGGTGCGATACAGACGCGCGCCCTCCGGCCCAGCGACAAACCGCGACGCGGTCAACCCCGGCCTGCCCAGATACCCCCGCGCCAAGCCCGCACCGCCGACGTACAACTCCCCGATCACCCCCGGCGGAACCGGACGCAACCAGCCGTCCAACACGTACCCGACGGTGTTGAAAACGGGCTTACCGACCGTCGGCGTGACACTGTCCGCCGTACCCGCACCCAGCGTGTTGATCGTGTATTCCGTAGGCCCGTACAGGTTGTAGCCGATCCCGCCGAGCCGCGACCACACCGCCTCGCTGACGGCCTCCCCGCCGAGCAGCACGAGGCACGGCCGGTGGTCGCCGCCGAGCAGCCCCTCGTCGAGCAGCGCCTGCGCGTACGTCGGGGTGAGGTTGACGACGTCGACTCGGTGCCGCGCGCAGTACGCGACCAGCGCGGTGGCGTCGCGCCGCAACTCCTCGTCGGCGATGTGCACGTGGTGACCCTCGACCAGCCACAACAGCTCCTCCCACGACATGTCGAACGAGAAGCTGACCGTGTGCGCGATCGTGAGGATCCGCCCGCCGGCCGCGGCGATGGTCGGTCCGAAGATCTCGGCCCGGTGGTTGAGCTGCATGTTCGTCAGCCCTCGGTACGGCGTGACCACACCCTTCGGCTTACCGGTCGAACCCGACGTGTAAATGACGTACGCCGGATGATCCGGATGCACCACCACCCGCACCGGTCCGCCCTCGACGGCGAGACCCTCCAACGAATCCAGCACCAAAAAGGGCTGGGCGTCGTCGATCATCGCCTGCCGCCGCTCGGCCGGCAGGTCCAGATCCAACGGCAAGTACGCCGCCCCGGCCCGCAGCACCGCGAACAACGCCACCACCATGTCGATCCCCCGCGGCAACGCCAGCCCGACGATCCGCTCCGGCCCCGCCCCACGCGCGATCAACCCCCGCGCCACCGCGTCGATCCGCGCGTCCAGCTCGGCGTACGAGAGCGTGGTGCCGTCGTGGGTGAGCGCGGCGGCGGCCGGAGTCCGGGCGGCCTGCTCGGTGAGCAGGTCCGCGATCGTGACCTCTGGGATGTCGGCGGCCACGCCGATCCGCGGTCCAGGCGTGGGCAGCGCGACCGATGCGACGCTCGCGTCGGCGTCGAAGCCGGCCAGCACCGCGTGCAGCCGGTCCAGCAGCGCCTGCGCCTGCTCGGCCGCGACCACGTCGGGCCGGTACTCGAGCCGGATGCGCAGCGCGCGGCCCGGGGTGGCGACCCAGGTCAGCGGGTAGTGCGTGGCGTCGGCCGCCGCGACGCCCACGATGCCGTGCTCGGCCTCGAGGTCGTCGAACGTGTCGTCGGTGAGGAAGTTCTGCAGCACGTACAGGCTGTCGAAGAGCGGGCCGCGGCCCACCGCGCGCTGGATCTCGCCCAGGCCGGCGTACTCGTGGGCCATGAGGTCGAGCCGCTCGGCCTGGACCCGCCGCAGGACGTCGCGCACCGGCTCGGCCGCGCCGAGGGTGACGCGCTGCGGCACCGTGTTGAGGAAGACGCCGACGACCTCCTCGATGCCGTCGAGCTCGGTCGGGCGTCCGGCCACCGTGGTGCCGAAGACGGCCTCGGAGCGGCCGGACGCGTGGCTCAGCACGATGCCGAGCGCGGTGCTGAGGACCGCGTTGAGCGTGACCCCGGCGGCGCGGGCCTGCTCGGTGAGGCTTGCGGTCTGCTCCTCGGTGAACCGGACCGCGAGGCTGCGGGCCAGCACCGGCCGGGTGCCCGTGGCCGCCGGGTAGAGGATGGTCGGCTCGACCCCGGCCAGCGATTCGGCCCACGCCCCGAGGGAGACCGCGGTGTCCTGCCGGTCGATCCACGCGAGGTAGTCGGCGAAGCCGGCGCTCTTCTCCGGTACGGGCCGGCCGGCGTACGCGCCGAACAGGTCCCGCAGCACCAGCTCCCGCGACCACCCGTCCCACAGCAGCAGGTGGTACGTGAACAGCAGCCGGTCGCGCCCGCCGGGCAGCCGCACGACGGTGAGCCGGGCCAGCGGCGGTTCCGTCAGGTCGAACGGGCGGGTCCGGTCGGCCGCCATCACGGCGTCCAGGTCGGCCGGATCCTCGATCACCTCGACGGTGGCCGGCACCGAACCGCGCAGCAGGGCCACCGGTTTGTCGCGGCCGGCGTCGGTGAACGCGAGGCGCGCGGCCGGGTTGGCGTCCAGGACGGCGGCGAAGGCGCGTTCCAGGGCCGGCACGTCGAGGCGGTGATCCACGTCGAACGCGTTCTGCGCGATGTAGACGTCCGCGTCGCCGGCGAGCCTCGCCTGGAAGAACAGCCCTTCCTGCAGCGGCGACAGCGGCCACTCCCGCTCGGCCGCCGGGGCCAGCTCGGCGGCCCAGCCGTCCGCGATCGCCCGGGTCGCGTCCGGCCCCAGGCCCTCGTCGGCGTACGTGAGCACCGCCCGCAGCTCGCCGCCGACCGCCGCCACGTTGATCTCCAGCAGGTACGGCGTACCGAGATCGTCATCCGGGCGCACGCGGAGGTCCGCCGCCTCGTCCTCGGCGAACTTGCCGAGATAGTTGAAGAGCACCTGCGGGGTCCCGAGCCGGGCCAGGGCCGCGGCGCTGCGCGGGTTCACATAGCGCAGCAGGCCGTAGCCGAGCCCGTCGCCCGCGGGCAGCTCCGGCAACCGCACCGGGGCGATCGAGGTGAACCAGCCGACCGTACGGGACAGGTCCGCGTCCCCGATCGGCTCGCGGCCGTGCCGTTCCAGGTCCACGACCAGGTCGGCCTCGGTGCCGCGCCACCGGTTCACGGCCGCGTGCAGGGCGGTCAGCAGAGTGGCGGTGACGTCGCCGGTGAGCACCGACGGGTCGACCGGGATGCGCAGCTCGTGATCGCGGGTCTGCCCCACGGTCAGCCCGAACGTCACGGCGTCCGGCTTCAGCTCGCCGCCCGGCGCGAGGGTCCGCTGCCAGTGCGGGAACTCGGCCAGGCGCGCGGCGCTGCCGGCCTCCTCGGTGAGCGTACGGGCGAACGACCGCAGCGACGTCCCCACCGGGTCCAGCGCGCGGCCCTCGTACGCCTGCCACAGGTCCTCGGCGAGGATGCGCCACGAGACGCCGTCGACCACCAGGTGGTGCGCGACGAGCAACAGCCGGTCCTGGTCGGCGAAGAACACGGCCTCCAGGACGCGACCGGCCTCGGGATCGAGCCGGCTGACCGCGGCCTCGGCCTCCCGCCGGACCAGCTCCCGATCCATACCGTCCACTGTGGTGAGCGTGACCGAGCTGCTCGCGCGGACCTCCTGCGACCACAGCATCGGCGCCGGCCGGCTCAGCGTCAGTCGCAGCGCGTCGTGATGCTCGACGAGCCTGTCGAGCGCGGCCTGCAACCGGGCAGCCGTCGCACCCGGCGGAGTACGCAGCAGGTCGGCCTGATGCAGCCGGTTGATGCCGCCGCCCAGCTCGGCGAGCCGGTGCACGATCGGCAGCAAGGCCACCTCGCCGACCCCGTCGCCCGTCACCGGCGGTGCGCTCGGCTTGTCCGGGACGCAAGCCAGCGCCGCGGGTGTGCGCTTCACGAACACGTCCCGCGGCGAGAACCTGATGCCGCTGCGCTTGGCCCGGTTCACCAGCTGGATCGCGACGATGCTGTCGCCGCCGAGGGCGAAGAAGTCGCCGTCGGCCGGGACGCTGTCCACGCCGAGCACCTCGGCGAACAACCCGCGCACCGCGGTGACCGCCGGGCTCTCCCCCACCGCCTCGACCGGCTCGGCGACGGTCCGGGCCGGCGCCGGGAGCGCGTCGCGGTCGAGCTTGCCGTTGACGGTCAGTGGCAGCGCGTCGAGAGTCACGAACGCCGACGGAACCATGTAGTCCGGCAGCACCGACGCCACGTGGGCGCGGATCGCGTCTGCGTCCGGGCGGCTACCGGCGCGCGCCACGAGATACGCGACCAGCCGACCGTCGCGGACGACCACGGCCGCGTTGGCGATCCCGGGCAGGGCGAGCAGCGCCGCCTCGATCTCGCCGGGCTCGACGCGGTAGCCGCGGACCTTCAGCTGCTCGTCCGAGCGGCCCAGGTAGACCAGCTCACCGTTCTCCCAGCGAGCCAGGTCGCCGGAGCGGTACAGGCGTCCCGGGCCGTACGGGTTCGCGACGAAGCGGGACGCGGTCAGCGCCGGGCGGTCCAGGTAGCCGCGGGCGAGCTGGGCGCCGGCCACGTACATCTCGCCGGTCACGCCCTCCGGCACCGGCTGCAGGTACGCGTCCAGCACGTGCACGGTCAGCCCGGGCAGCGCGCCGCCGATGACGCTGGGCCGGGTCACGTCGGCCGGCGTCAGCGCGCGGAACGACACGTGCACGGTGGTCTCGGTGATGCCGTACATGTTGACCAGCGAGGGGTTCTCGTTGCGTTCGTACCAGGCGGCGAGGCGGGAGAGGTCGAGGGCCTCGCCGCCGAAGACGACGTAGCGCAGCGGCAACCGGTCCGGCTCGGCCGCGTCCGCCTCGACGAGCGGGTGGAACGCGGACGGCGTCTGGTTGAGCACGGTCACCTTCTCGTCGCGCAGCAGCGCCCGGAACCGCTGCGGGTCGCGGGCGACGTCGTGCGGGACGAGGACCAGGCGGCCGCCGTGCAGCAGCGGGCCCCACAGCTCCCAGACGGAGAAGTCGAACGCGTACGAGTGGAACATCGTCCACACGTCGTCCGGCCCGAACTCGAAGAGTGGCTCGGCGGCGGCGAACAGGGCCCGTACGTCGCGGTGGGTGACCACGACACCCTTCGGCTCGCCGGTGGAGCCGGAGGTGTAGATGACGTACGCGGCGTTGTCCGGGCTCAGCCCCACGTCGGGCCGGGTCTCCGGACGGCCGGGGGCCTCCACGCCGATGCCGCCCTCGCCGATCACGCAGACCGGTCGCGCGTCGTCGAGGATGTACCGCTGCCGGGCCGCCGGCGCCGCGGCGTCGACAGGCACGTAGCAGCCGCCCGCCTTGACCACCGCGAGCAGCGCGACGACCAGGTCCTCGGACCGCGGCAGGCTGACCGCCACCCGGGATTCCGGCCACACGCCGCGGGCGATCAGCTCGTGCGCGAGCCGGTTGGCCCGGGCTTCCAGCTCCGCGTAGGTGAGGTTGCCGACGGCGACCGCCTCGGGACGCTCGGTGGAAATATCCAGAATGTCATCCGTCTTCAGCTCGTGCGAGATGCCACTGACGCCGCCGAGGGACAGCGATGAGACGGGCCGGTCCAGGTCGTCGACGAGCTGGTTCACCAGGGACGCCACCAGGGTGACGAGCCGGTCCGCGGCCGCCGCGCCGACGGCCGCGTCGTACTTGATCTCGAGGGTGAGGCGGTCGCCCGGGAACGCGACCAGCGAGACCGGGTAGTGCGGCGAGTCCGTACCGGTGAAGCCGCGCACGCCGAGGCCCGGCGCGTCACCGGCGGCGACCGCCGGGAAGTTCTCCACCACGACCATCGAGTCGAACAGCTCGCGGACCCCGGCGAGGCGGTTCAACTCCGCGAGGCCGACCTGCTGCACGTCGAGCACGTCGGTCTGCTGCTCCTGCAGGCGGCGCAGCACGTCGCGGGCGGGCTCGTCCGGGCGCCACGCCATCGGGACCGGCACGGTGTTGATGAGCAGGCCGACGATGGACTCGGCGCCGGGCAGGTCGCCGCCGCGGCCGGACACGGTCGAGCCGAACACCACCCGGTCGCCGCCCAGCAGCCGGCCCAGCAGCAGACCCCACGCGCCGTGGAGGAGTGTGCTGACGGTGATGCCGTGCGTCCGCGCCACCGCGGCCAGGTCGCCGGCGCGGTCCACGGACGCGAAGACGCTGTGGTGGTGCGAGACCCGGGTGACGTCCGGGTACAGCAGAGCCGGCTCGACCCCGTCGAGGGCGACCCGCCAGGCGGCCCGGGCGGCCTCGCGGTCCCGGGTGACGACCGACTCCACGTGGTCGCGGAACGTGCTCACCGGCTCCGGCAGCTCCCGCCCGTGGTACGCGGCCACGACGTCGGAGAACACCAGCGGGTACGACCACCCGTCGGCGAGGATGTGGTGCATCGTCTCGACCAGCCGGTGCTCGGTGGCGCTCAGCGACACGAGGGCGTAGCGCAGCAGAGGCGGCCGGGCGAGGTCGAACGGCTCCGCCAGCTCCTCCACCGCGACCCCGGCCAGCCGGTCCGGGGCGCCGGTGAGGTCCACCTCGCGCCACGGCACCTGCACGCCGGCCGCGATGACCTGCACGATGCGGCCGTCGCGCAGCTCACGGAACGAGGCGCGCAGGGCGGCGTGGCGGCGTACGACGGCCTCCACCGCCGCGCGCAGCCGGGCCGGATCCACCTCACCCGTGAGTTCGGCGATCTGCTGCACCGCGTACGTGTCCACATCGGACGTCAGCGCGTGGAAGTACATGCCCTCCTGCAGCGGCAGCAGCGGCAGCACGTCGGTGGCGTCCGCGAACGCGTCCACGTCCTGCTGGGCCAGGGCCACGAGCGGGAAGTCCGACGGCGTGTGCCCGCTCACGTCGGTCAGGGCCAGCTCGCGCAGCACGGTCGTCCAGTGCTCGGCGAGCGCGACGATGCGCTCCTGCGGGAAGAGCGCGGCCGGCCACGACAGCGTCGCCTCGAGGACGTCGCCGGTCATGTGCGCGTTGATCTCCAGCGGCATGGCCGGGTTCGCCGGATCGACGCCCTCGCGCAGCGGCGCGGCCGGGCTCCAGTCACCGCCGTCGTCAGCGCCGAAGCGGCCGAGGTAGTTGAACAGGATCTCCGGCGCCGGCCCGAAGTCGTGGTCGTGCAGCCAGCGCAGGGAGCCGTACCCGAGCCCGCCGCCCGGGACCGCGCGCAGCTGCTCCTTGACCGCCCGGGCGGCCGCGGCCAGGTCGGTGGTGGTGCCGGGCTCCAGCCGTACGGGGTGGATCGCGGTGAACCAGCCGATCGTGCGGGACAGGTCGAGATCGCCGGTGCGGCCGTGCCCCTCCCGGCTGACCAGCACCGGCGCGTCCCTACCCCGCCAGCGGTTCACGGCGACCGCGAGGGCGGTGAGCAGCACGTCGTCGGCGCCGCCGTACATCGCCGCGGGAACCGTGGTCAGCAGCGGCACGGTCACGTCGGCGGGCAGCGTCACGGTGATCGACCGGACGGTCGCCGCGGTGTCGGCCGCCGGGTCGGCGGGCCGGTCGCCGAGCAGGGGGCGCGGCTCGGCCAGCGTCGCGCGCCAGAAGGGCTCCTGGCCGGCGTACGGCCGCTGGGAAGCCGCGAAGGTCCGGAAGGAGGCGCCGACCGGGGGCAGCTCCTCGCCCCGCCAGGCGCGGCGCAGGTCCTCGGCGAGGATGCGCCACGAGACGCCGTCGACCACGAGGTGGTGGATGACCAACAGCAGCGTGCGACCGTCCCGGGCGGCGCGAAGCATGACGCCGTTCGCCGGGTCCAGGCGGGCCACCTCGGCGTCCTCGTCGATCGGACCCTCGCTGATCAGACCGGCGGCGCGCAGGCCGGGGGCGGGGACGTGCAGGGTGCCGTCGAAGGTGGCGCGCAGCAGGTCGTGCCGGTCGAGCAGCGCCTGCAGGATCTCCTCGAGGCGTACGCGGGTGAGCGCCGCCGGGGTGCGCCACGCCGTCGACTGGTAGAAGTGGCCCAGCGGCGTCCCGGACTTCACCGTCTCCGCCAGCATCGGCGTCAGCGCGACATCGCCGACGCCGTCGTCCGCCACGGTCTCCACGGCCGCGGCGGGCAGGGCGGCGGCCAGGGCCTGGACCGTACGCCGGCGGAACACGTCCCGGGGCGTCACGGGCAGCCCGGCCTTGCGCGCCCGGCCGGCGACCGCGATGGACGAGATGCTGTCCCCGCCGATGGCGAAGAAGTCGTCGTCGACACCGACCCCGGGAATGCCGAGCACGTCGGCGTAGATGCCGGCGAGCACGCGTTCCCGGTCGTTGCTCGGCCCCCGGGCGGCCGACAGGATCGGCGTCGCCTCCGGCAGCGCGGCGGTGTCGAGCTTGCCGTTGACGGTCAACGGCAACGCATCGACCCGGGCATACAACGAGGGGACCATGTAGGACGGCAACCGCTCGGCCACAGCCGCCCGCACCTCAGCCGGACCGGCATCGCCGACCAGATAGGCGTGCAACTTGCCGTCGCGGGCCAGCACCGCGGCCTGCCGCACCCCGGACACCGCCGCGACCGCCGACTCGACCTCGCCCAGCTCGATGCGGTAACCGCGGATCTTCACCTGATCGTCACTGCGACCCAGGAAGTCCAAGTTCCCGTCCGCCCGCTCCCGCACCAGATCACCGGTGCGATACAGACGCGCGCCCTCCGGCCCAGCGACAAACCGCGACGCGGTCAGCCCCGGGCTGCCCAGATACCCCCGCGCCAAGCCCGCACCGCCGACGTACAACTCCCCGATCACCCCCGGCGGAACCGGACGCAACCAGCCGTCCAACACGTACCCGACGGTGTTGAAAACGGGCTTACCGACCGTCGGCGTGACACTGTCCGCCGTACCCGCACCCAGCGTGTTGATCGTGTATTCCGTAGGCCCGTACAGGTTGTAGCCGATCCCGCCGAGCCGCGACCACACCGCCTCGCTGACGGCCTCCCCGCCGAGCAGCACGAGCCACATCCGGTGCCCGTCCAGCAGGCCCTCGTCGATCAGGTGCTGCGCGTACGTCGGCGTCACGTTGACCACGTCGATGCCGTTCCCGCGGCAGTACGCCACCAGCGCCGTGGCGTCGCGCCGCAGTTCCTCGTCGCAGACGTGCACCTCGTGACCCTCGACCAGCCAGAGCAGCTCCTCCCACGACATGTCGAAGGAGAAGCTGACCGTGTGCGCGATCCGCAGCCGCTCGACGCCGGCCGCCCGGGCCCGCGCGACCGTCGGCCCGAAGATCTCCGCCCGATGGTTGAGCTGCATGTTCGTCAGCCCCCGGTACGGCGTGACCACACCCTTGGGCTTTCCGGTCGACCCGGAGGTGTAGATGACGTACGCAGGATCATCGGGATGTACCGACGTTGTCACCGGTTCGCCGTCAAGCGCGAGCCCGTCCAACGAGGAGAGCACCAACAGCGGCCGCGCGTCGTCGATCATCGCCTGCCGCCGCTCCACCGGCAGATCACGATCCAACGGCAGATACGCCGCCCCGGCCCGCAGCACCGCGAACAACGCCACCACCATGTCGATCCCCCGCGGCAACGCCAGCCCGACGATCCGCTCCGGCCCCGCCCCACGCGCGATCAACCCCCGCGCCACCGCGTCGATCCGCGCGTCCAACTCGGCATAGGTCAGCCGCTG
This sequence comes from Actinoplanes sp. NPDC049316, assembly GCF_040677315.1. NCBI lineage: Bacteria > Bacillati > Actinomycetota > Actinomycetes > Micromonosporales > Micromonosporaceae > Actinoplanes > Actinoplanes sp. NPDC049316. The sequence continues at coordinate 68,509 of NZ_JBFAQM010000021.1, forward strand.
CTCCCCGAAGACCAGCGCGGTCAGCTCCGGCGTCCGACGCGCCTGGGCGGCGAGCAGATCCGCGATGGTGTCGTCCGGAATCTCCGCCCGCGCACCCGCCAACGGACGATGAGCACGCAATCCCACGGACCCCGCCGGCACGTCCAGACCGTCGGCGAGCAGCCGCAACACGAAGACGAGGTCGTCGACCAGCGACCGCGCGGCAGCGACGGTGATCACGTCGGGGCGGTATTCCAGCTTGACGCGCAGGTTCGCGCCCGGGGTCAGCACCCACGTCAGCGGGTAGTGCGTGGTGTCGGTGTACTCGACGTCCACGATGCCCTGCGCGGCCTCGAGGTCGTCGAACGTGCTGTCGGCGAGGAAGTTCTGCAGCACGTACAGGGTGTCGAAGAGCTGCTCGTGCCCGGCCGCGCGCTGGATGTCGCCCAGGCCGAGGTACTCGTGCGGGGCCAGGTCCAGGCGGTCCTGCTGGGCGCGGCGGGCCAGCTCCACCACGGTGGCCGACGGCGTCGCGGCGACCCGCGCCGGCACGGTGTTGAGGAACAGGCCGATGACGTTCTCGATGCCGGGCAGGTCGGTGGGGCGGCCCGCCACGGTGGTGCCGAAGGTGACGTCGCCGCGGCCGGTGCGGTGCCCGAGGACCAGCCCCAGCGCCACGGTGAGCACCGCGTTGAGGGTGACTCCGGCGCGGCGGGCCTGCTCGGTGAGGCGGGTCGTGACCGCGGTCGGGAGGGTGGTCAGGATCCGCTCGGAGAGGATCGGCGCGCGCCCGGCCGCCTCCGGCACGACGATCGTCGGCTCGCCCAGCGCCGCCTTCCACGCCGCGGCGGACGCGTCCCGGTCCTGCGCGTCGATCCAGGCCAGATAGTCGGTGAAGGACGCACCGCCGGTGGGCAGCGCTCCTTGCGTACCACGCGAGTCGTAGAGCGCGAACAGCTCGCGCAGCACGAGCTCGCGGGACCAGCCGTCCCACAGCAGGAAGTGACAGGTGAGCAGCAGCCGGTCGGTGCCGTCCGGGTTGCGGACCACGGTCAGCCGGATCAGCGGCGGCTCGGTCAGGTCGAACGGCTTTCGGTCGGCGGCGGCGACGGCCTCCGGGTCGCCCTCGACGACGGTGACGACCGCGGGCACGCGCGCGGGAATGCGTTGCTGCGGACGCGGGTCCCCGACGAATGCCGCGCGCAGGGTCGGGTGCCGGTCGAGCAGGGCGGCGAAGGCCAGCTCCAGCGCGGGTACGTCGATCCGGCGGTCCAGGTCGAACACGTTCTGCGCGATGTACGTGTTCGCGCCCTCGGTGAAGGTGGCCTGGTAGTACACGCCCTGCTGCAACGGGGACAGGCCCCACACCTCGTCGGCGCCTCCGGCGGCGATCGCGGCGGCCGTACGGTCCCGGAAGACGTCCTGGGTGGACACGTCGATCCCGTCGCGGGCGAGCAGGGTCACGAGGCGGATGGCGGTGATGCTGTCGCCGCCGCGCGCGAAGAAGTCGTCGTGCACCCCGACCGTCTCCGCGCCCAGCACCTCGGCGAAGCGCGCGACGACCTGCGCCTCCCGGGGCGTCCGCGGCGGTTCCGCGACGGCGGCGACCGGGTCCGGCAGGGCGCGCCGGTCACGCTTGCCGTTCGGCAGCAGCGGTACGGCGTCCAGCACGGTGACGCTCGCCGGCACCAGGTACCCCGGCAGCTCGGCGCGCAGCGTGGTGAGCAGGGCCTGCGGGTCCAGCCGCTCCCCCGGCTCGGGCACGACGTACCCGTGCAGGGTGTTGCGGCGCGCGACCGCGACGGCCTCGCGGACACCGAGCCGCCGCAGCAGCGCGGCCTCGACCTCGGCGAGCTCGACGCGGTGGCCGTTGACCTTCACCTGGTCGTCGTTGCGGCCGAGGAACTCGACCCGGTCTCCGGCCCAGCGGCCCAGGTCGCCGGTGCGGTACAGGCGCTCGCCCGGCGTCAACGGGTCGGCGACGAACCGGGCCGCGGTCGCGCCGCCCTGTCCCCGGTAGCCGCGGGCCAGTTGCACGCCGCCGACGTAGATCTCCCCCACCGCGCCGGGCGCCACCGGCTCCAGCGCCGCGTCCAGCAGCACGATGCGCACCCCGGGAACCGCCCGGCCCAGCGTGATGGTCTCGCCCGGCGTGACGGTTCCGGCCAGCACGTCCCCGGTGTTCTCGGAGGCACCGTACGAGTTGACGATCTCGGCGTGCGGCGACGCGGCAGCCAGCGCGGCGACCGTGCCGGCGTCCAGCGCCTCGCCGCTGGTGATCCACCGGCGCACCCCGCTGACCTGCCCGGGAGCCGTCTCGGCGAGGGCGGAAGCCAGGCTCGGCACGGCCAGCAGCTGCGTCGCGCCGGACTCCGCGACCAGCCGGGCCAGCACGGTTCCGTCGGCCGCGGCGGTCTCGTCGGCGATCACCACGGTGGCGCCCGCGACCAGGCCGCCGAGCAGCTCGGTGGTGCCGTCGACGAAGCTCATCGAGCTCTTCGCGACCCGTACGTCGCCGTCCCACCGCTCGCGTGCCCACGCCAGGCGGTTCGCCAGGCCGGCGTGGGTGCCGACGACCGCCTTCGGGCGCCCGGTCGACCCGGAGGTGTAGACGACGGACGCCGCGTCCAGCGGTCCGATCTCGACGGCCGGCGCCTCCCCGCGGGCGGTCCGCAGCCGCACGGCCGGCAGGTCGTGCGGGGGCAGCGCCCGCCCGGCGGCGTCGTCGGTGAGCACGCACACCGGCCGCGCATCGTCGAGCATGAACTCGATCCGCGCCGCCGGGTACGCCGGATCCACCGGCAGGTACGCGGCCCCCGCGCGCAGCACGCCGAGCAGCGCGACGGGCAGATCGGCCGTGCGGCGGGTGGCGACCGCGACCACGTCCCCGCGCCGGACCCCGGCCGCGCGCAGAGCCGCCGCGACGCTGCCGGAGCGGGCCCACAGCTCGGCGTAAGTCAGTACCGTCGTGCCGCCGCGCACGGCGATCCGGCTGGGCTCGACCGCCCCGATCAGGTCGGGCACCAACGTCTCGGCGCGGGCCGGTCCGCCTCTTCCGAGCGCGAGCACTTCAGCGCGTGAAACGTCGGAGAGCAGGTCGATCGCGGCGACCGGGGTGTCGGCATCCGCGGTCAGGACACGCACGTACTGGTCGAGCAGGCGAGCGGCGGCGACCGGGTCGAGCCGGTGGGTGAGCGTGACCGTGACCGTGTCGCCCGGCTTGACCATCAGCGTCACCGGATAGTGCGGCGCCTCGATCACGTCGAGCCGCGTGATCCGCGGGCCGCCGTGGTCCGCAGCGGTGGTGGGCGGGTAGTTCTCGACGACCACGAGGGTGTCGAACAGCTCCGGCAGGCCGGTCCGGCGCTGGATCTCGGCGAGCGAGGTCTGCTCGTGCTCGACCACCGACCGCTGGTCGGCCGCGAACCGGGACAGCACGTCCGCGACCGTCTCGGAGCCGCTCCAGCGCACCCGGGCGGGCACGGTGTTGATGAGCAGACCCGCGATGGCCTCGACGCCGGGCACGTCGCCGGAGCGCCCGGAGACCGTCGAGCCGAACACGACGTCGGTGCCACCGGTGACCCGGCCGACGAGCACGCCCCACGCGGCGGCGATCACGTTGCTCACGGTCACGCCGTGCCGCTGGGCCAGCGCTTGCACGGCCGAACCGTCCACGGTGACGGTCACGCTCGCGGCCGGACCGTCCGCGCCGGGGGCCAGCAGCGTCGGCTCCGTCACGCCGTCGAGCAGGCGGGCGTACGCGTCCGGGTCGCCCTCGCCGCGCCGGGCCAAGAAGTCGCGGTACGAAGGCGCGGGCGGCAGAGCCTTGCCGGCGTACCGGGCGAGGAGGTCGGTGAGCATGAGCGGCACGGACCAGCCGTCGGCGACGATGTGGTGCACGGTCTGCACGAGGACGTGGCGGTCGGCGGCGAGGCGGACCAGCGCGTACCGCATGGCCGGTGGGCGGGCCAGGTCGAAGGGGCGGGCGCGCTCCTCGGCCGCGACCGCGTTCACGTCGCCGGTCGTGACGTACCGCCACGGCGTCTCGATCGGGCCGCCGAGAACCGCCACGATCTCGCCGTCGCCGGTCGCCCGGAACGCCGCGGCCAGGTTGGGGTGGCGGTCGAACAGGCCGGCGGCGGCCCGGTGCAGGCGGCCGGGGTCGAGCGCGCCGTCGAGGTGGATCAGCTGCTGCACCACGTACGGGTCGGCGCCCGGCGCGTACGTGGCGTGGAAGTAGAGCCCGGCCTGCAGCGGGGTCAGCGGCAGCACGTCGCGCAGGTCGGCACCGAAGGCGTCCACATCGGATCGGCTGAGGCGTACGAGCGGAAAGTCCGACGGGGTGTGCCCGGCAACCGCGGGATCGGCGGCGATGCCGGTGAGCAGCTGCGCCCAGCGGTCCGCGTACGCCTGAACCACCTCGCGCGAGAGCGCCCGGCCCGGCCAGCTGAACACCGCGCGCAGCGCGCCACCCACGGCCACCGCGTTGACCTCCAGCGCCCGGGGCAGCGGCATACGCGGGTCCCGCCGCTCGACCACGACCTCGCCGTCGTCGAAGCGGCCGAGGTAGTTGAACAGCACCTGTGGCTGGACCGCCAGCTCGCGGTGACCGGCGAGATGGCGCAGGACGCCGTACGAGATTCCGTTGCGGGGAACAGCCCGTAGCTGCTCCTTGACGGCCTTGACGGCATCGGCCGGAGCGAGGCCGGTGACGTCGAGCGGCACCGGGAACAGCGTGGTGAACCAGCCGACCGTCCGGGACAGGTCGAGGTCGGCCACGTCCTCCTCCCGGCCGTGGCCTTCCAGCTCCAGCAGCAGCGGCTCGTCCGGAGAAACCGCCAGCACCAGCGCGGCGACGAGCGCGTCGTCGACACCCCCGTGGATCGCCGCGGGTACGCCACTCAGCAGCCGCTCGGTCACCTCGACGGGCAGCGTGACCGTCAGCGTCTCCTCGGTGGCCACGGTGCCGGTCGCCGTCGGCGGGGCCACCGGCGTCTGCACGGCACGAGTCCAGAACGGCAGATCCGCGCTGAAGTCGGCCTCGCGCAGGGCCGTGGCCCACTGCCGGAACGAGGTGGGCGCCGGGGCGATCGGCAGTCCGCCGCGCAGGTCCTCGGCGAGCACCCGCAGCGAGACGCCGTCCACGATCACGTGGTGCAGCGCGACGATCAGCTCGCCGCTCTCCGGCAGGTGCGAGAAGGCCGCCAGCCGTCCGGTGCTCAGCCGGGCAACCGTCGCCTCGAGGTCCTCACCGGTACGCAGCACGTCCGCTGACGTCAGCTCACCGGCCGGGCGGACCGTCAGCACGGCGCCGTCGATGCTCGCGCGCAACACGTCGTGTGCTTCGAGGAGGCCGTCGATCACCGCGGCGACGTCGCCCCCGGGGGCGGGCAGCGTGACGGCCTGGAAGAAACCGTCGAGCCCGTTGCCGACCTCGTCGAGCCAGGTCAGAATCGGCGTCGGCGGCACCTCGCCGACCGCGTCGACCGCGGCGATCTCCGGCTCGTCCTCGGTCACCACCGGAGCCAGCCCGGCCGGCGTCGGGTGGGCGAACAGGTCCCGGACGCGCAGCGAGAGGCCGGCCCGGCGCGCGGCACGGACGGCGCCGATCGCCACGATGCTGTCGCCGCCGAGCGCGAAGAAGTCGTCCTCCGCCCCCACGGCGTCGAGGCCCAGCACGGACCCGAACACCGCACAGAGCCGCGCCTCGGTCTCGTTCTCCGGCTGCCGGGACCGCGCCGGGCCGCCCATCGCCGGCGCGGGCAGGGCACGGCGATCCACCTTGCCGTTCGCCGTCAGCGGGAACGCGTCGAGGACCACGAACGCCGACGGGACCATGTAGTCCGGGAGCCGGTCCGCGCACCAGGCGCGCAGGTCGTCCCCGGAGACGGGCGCCGACAGGGTCGCGTACCCGATCAGGTGCCGCTCGTGGAGGGTGACGACGGCCTGGCGCACCGCGGGGTGGGTCGCGACGGCGGCCTCGACCTCCTCGAGCTCGAGCCGCATGCCACGGATCTTCACCTGGTGGTCGGCGCGGCCGACGAATTCGAGGCTGCCGTCGCCGGTCCAGCGGGCCAGGTCGCCGGTGCGGTACATGCGCTCGCCGGGGACGCCGAACGGGTTGGCGACGAACCTGGAGCCGGTGAGCGCGGGCGCGTTGACGTACCCGCGGCCGAGCAGGAAGCCGGCCGCGTACAGCTCGCCGGTCACGCCCGGCCCGACCGGGTTCAGGCCCTCGTCCAGGACATGCAGCTGCGTGTACGGATTGGGCCGCCCGATCGACGTGGCGATGCGCTCCGCGGAGTCCTTGTAGATCACGTGGGAGACGCCGATCGTGGCCTCGGCCGGGCCGTACCCGTGGTAGAGCGTCATGGTGAGCTGCGCGCGGAAACGATCGAAGAGCTCGGGCGTGAGCACCTCGCCGCCGCACCACACGTGCCGCAGCCCGTCCAGCAGGTGCGTGCCGCGGGAGAGCTGGAGCAGCACGTCGAGCATGGAACTGACCAGGTAGACGAAGGTCACGCCCTCGGTGGCGATGACGTCGAGCAGGTATTGCGGGTCCCGTTCCCCGCCGGGCTCGGCCACGACGACGTACCCGCCGGACACCAGCGGCAGCAGGATCTCGTTGACGCTGATGTCGAACGACAGCGGCGCCTTGAACAGCGCCGCGTCGCCCGGTCCGAAGTGGAGGATCTCCTCGCGCTGCCAGCGCAGCCGCTCGTGGATGGCCTCGTGCCGGATCATGGCGCCCTTGGGCCGGCCGGTGGAGCCCGAGGTGAAGATGACGTACGCGAGCTGCCCGGGGACGACGTCAAGCGCGGGAGCCTCGGCGGCTCCGGCCGGGACGTCGGCGGCCGTGAGGACCACTCTCGCGCGGGCCTCGGCGAGGACCTGCTCGCGCCGCCGGTCCGGCCAGGCCGGGTCGACCGGCACGAAGGCCCCGCCGGCGACCATCGTCATCGGGGTGTGCGTCTCCGGGTCGTCGATGATCCGGCAGCCCAGCCCGAACACCCGCTCCACCAGGGCCGCGGTGAGCACCTCGCGGGGGTCGCCCTGGGCCACCACGGCGCCGGCCTTCATCACGACGAGGTGGTCGGCGTACCGGGCCGCCTGGTTCAGGTCGTGCAGCACCGCCACCATCGTGGTGCCCTGCTCACGGTTGAGGCGTACGCACAACTCCAGCAGCTCGATCTGATGAGCGATGTCGAGGAACGTCGTGGGCTCGTCGAGCAGCACGATCGGGGTCTGCTGGGCGAGCACCATGGCCACCCAGACGCGCTGGCGCTGCCCGCCGGAGAGCGTGTCGACCAGCTCGCCGGAGAGCTCGCCGACCCCGGTGGCGGCCATCGCGGCGACCACCGCGGCCTCGTCCTCGGGCGACCACTGCCGGATCAGCTTCTGATGCGGGAACCGGCCCCGCGCCACCAGGTCCGCCACCGAGATGCCGTCCGGGGCGATCGACGACTGCGGCAACAGACCCAGCCGCCGCGCGACCTCCTTGGCGGGACGGGCGTGGATGTCGCGGCCGTCCAGCAGCACGGCGCCCGCCGAGGGCTTGAGCAGCCGGGACAGCGCGCGCAGCAGCGTCGACTTCCCGCAGGCGTTCGGGCCGATGATCGCCGTGAACCGGCCCTCCGGCAGGTCGAGGTCGAGGTGCTCGCTGATCGTCCTGCGGTCGTAGCCGATCGTGATGTCGCGCGCTGCCAGGCTCACGGTTGCCCTCTCACCGACGGGCCTGGCGCACGAGCAGCCAGACGAAGTAGATGCCACCCACCGACACGGTGACCACGCCGACCGGGAGCTGGGTCGGCGCGAACGCCCGCTGCGCGAGCCAGTCGCTGACCATGAGCAGGAAAGCTCCCATCACGGCGGACGGGACGAGCGCGATCCCGGGCGTACGGGTCAGCCGCTGCGCCAGCTGCGGGGCGGCCAGCGCGACGAACGAGACCGGCCCGGCGGCGGCCGTCGCCACGGCGGTCAGGGCAACCCCGACGACCAGGTACGCGAGCCGCACCCGCGCGACCTGGACGCCCAGCCCCGCCGCCGCGTCCTCGCCCATCTCCAACAGCGCCAGGCGCGGCCCGTACGCGATCAGCACCAGGCAGAGCACCCCCAACGCGACCGCGACGGGGGTGACCTGCGCCCAGCCGAGCCCGTTCAGGCTGCCCTGTCCCCACAGCGCGGCGGCGAACGCGGCCTGCAGGTCGGCCTTCGTGACGAACCACTGGTTGGCCGAGCCGAGCATGGCGCTGATCGCGATGCCCACCATGATCAGGCGGAAGCCCTGCACGCCGCGCTTGAAGGCCAGCACGTACACGACCGCGGCGGTGGCCAACCCGCCGACCAGCGCGCCGGCCGCGGTCAGGTGGTAGCCGTTGCCCACGAACACCGTCACGACGAGCACACCCGTGTACGCGCCGGTGTTGAACCCGATGACGTCCGGGCTGCCCAGCGGGTTGCGGGTCAGCGCCTGGAAGATCGCACCGGCCAGCCCCAGCGCCGCGCCGATCATGAGGGCGAGCAGCACGCGAGGGAGCCGCCATTCGACGACCACGAGCCGCGCCGCGCGGGTGCCCTCGCCGGCCAGCGCCTCGAGCACCTGGCGAGGCGGCAGCGTGAACTCGCCCGTACCCAATGCCAGGACCGCCGCCGCGAGCGCCGCAGCCGCCAGGACGACGCAGACGATCGCGGGCCTGACCGCCATCCGGCCGCTCACGTGCCCGCCGGCGCGCACCGTCAGGACCCGGCGTCCGAAATCGACGCTCACAGCGCGCTCACCGCCCGCCGGCGCACCCACCAGATCAGCACCGGCGCGCCGACGAACGCGGTCACCACGCCGACGCGCAGCTCCCCCGGGCGCACCACGAGCCGGCCCACGATGTCGGCCACGAGCAGCAGCACCGGCCCGAGCACGACGGTGTAGCCGAAGATCCAGCGCTGGTCCGGCCCCACGATCCAGCGCACGAGGTGCGGCACCATCAACCCGACGAACCCGATCGGGCCCACCGCCGCGGTGGCCGCGCCGGCCAGCAGCATCACCGACGCGGTCGCCAGGACCCGGGTACGGCCCACGCCCGCGCCCAGCGTCCGCGCCAGGTCGTCCCCTAGCGCCACCGCGTTGAGCGACCGGGCCACGAGCAGCGCCAGCACCGTCCCGGCGGCCACGAACGGCAGGATCGTGAGGGCCACGTCGGCGGGCCGCCCGGCCAGCGAGCCGATGTCCCAGAACCGCAGGTAGTCGAACGCGCGCGGCCGCACCAGCCGGATGCCGCCGGAGATGCCGTCCATCACCGCGCCGAGCGCCACCCCGGCCAGCGTCAGCCGTACGGGCGTGGCACCGGCCCGTCCCGCGGAGCCCAGCAGGTACACCAGGGTCAGCGCGAACGCGACGCCGGCGAAGCCGAACCACAGGTACTGCGAGAGGCTGGTCAGGCCGAGCACGCCGACGGCGAAGACGACGAAGAGTCCGGCGCCGGAGTTGACGCCGAGGATCTGGGTGTCGGCGAGCGGGTTGCGGGTGACGGCCTGGATCACCGCCCCGGACAGTCCGAACGCGACGCCGGCCAGCAGCCCCAGGATCGTCCGCGGCACCCGCAGGTCGCGCACGATCGACTGGTCGTCGGTGTCGGCGTAGTGGAAGAACGCGTCCCACACGGTCTGCGGCGAGACGGTCCGGGTGCCCAGAGCGATGCTCAGCAGGCCCACGACCGCGAGCACGCCGAGGCAGATCAGCAGTCCCGTGCCCAACCGCGCCCGGGTCCGCGGTCGCGCGGGCACCGGCGTACGCGTCGCGACCATGCGGGTGAGCTTAGGCTACCCTTCCCTACCGGTCACCATCGGTCCAACCTGACGGAGAGCACGGCAAGGGCCGCGACGCCCGCCGTCGAGGTCCGCAGCACCGAGTCGCCCAGCTTCACCGGATGCGCTCCCGCGGCCACGAACGCACCCAGCTCCTGGTCGGTGATCCCGCCCTCCGGCCCCACGACCAGCACGACCTCCCCCGACTCGGGCAGCTTCGCCGCGCTGAGCCGGTCGGTGGCCTCCTCGTGCAGCACGAACGCGACCGCCGCCTGACCCAGCCGGGCGGCGACCTGCTTGGTGGAGACGTCCGGATCGCCCGCGACCACCGGCAGCCACGGCCGGCGGGCCTGCTTGGCCGCCTCCCGCGCGGTGGCGACCCACTTCTCGCGGGCGCGCACCCCGCGGTCGCCGCGCCACTGCGCCACCGAGCGCGACGCCGCCCACGGCACGATCTCGTCCACGCCCGTCTCGGTCATCGCCTGCACGGCCAGCTCGCCCCGGTCACCCTTGGCGATTCCCTGCACCACGACCAGGCGCGGATCCGGCGCGGCGGCGTACGAGCGCTCGCCCACGACGACGTCCACGCTGCCCCGGCCGACCGCGGTGACCTCGGCCCGGACCGACCCGCCCCGCCCGTCGGCCAGCACGATCTCCTCGCCGGGCCGGACGCGCTGCACGTCCGCGGCGTGATGGCCCTCCTTGCCGGCGAGCGTGTGGCGCGACCCGGCCGGCAGGTCCTCCACGAGGAACAGTGGAGCCGACACGGTCAGTGGCCGTTGAACGCGTCACGCATGCGCGAGAAGAAACCACCCTGCTTGCTGAGCTCCGCCACGTCCTCGCCGCGGGTCTTGGCGAAGTCGCGCAGCATCCGCTCCTGGTCGGGGGTCAGCTTCGTCGGCGTCTTCACGTCGAGGTGCACGAAGAGGTCGCCGCGGCCCTGACCGCGCAGGTGCGGCACGCCCTTGCCCCGGACGCGCAGCGTCGACGCCGGCTGGGTGCCGGGCTTGACCTCGATGTTCTCCTCGGAGTCCAGCGTCTTGATGGTCAGCCGGGTGCCCAGCGCCGCGGCGGTCATCGGCAGGGTGACCCGGCAGTGCAGGTCGTCGCCCTTGCGCGAGTAGACGTCGTGCGGGCGCTCGTGGATCTCGACGTACAGGTCGCCGGCCGTGCCACCGCCCGGGCCCACCTCACCCTGCTGGGCCAGGCGGATGCGCATGCCGTCCTCGACGCCGGCCGGGATCTTCACCGTCAGCGAGCGGCGGGTCCGGATGCGCCCGTCGCCGGCGCAGGTCGGGCAAGGGTGCGGGATGACCGTGCCGTGCCCCTGGCAGGTCTGGCACGGGCGCGACGAGACGACCTGGCCCAGGAACGTACGCTGCACCGACTGCACCTCGCCCCGGCCGCCGCAGGTCTCACAGGTGGCCAGGTGCGTGCCGGGCGCGGTGCCGGCGCCGGAGCACTGGGTGCACAGCACCGCGGTGTCGACGGTGATCGGCGCCTCGACCCCGAACGCCGTCTCCACCAGGTCGAGCTCCAGGCGCAGGATCGCGTCGGCGCCGGGCCGGGTGCGCGGGCGCGGACCCCGGGCGCCACCGCCGGCGGTCGTGCCGAAGAAGGCGTCCATGATGTCCTGGAAGCCGACGAACGGGCCCGCGCCGCCGGGGCCACCGGGGCCGCCCGCCCCACCGCCGCCGGGCGCCAGGGGGTCGCCGCCGAGGTCGACGATCTGCCGCTTCTGATCGTCGGAGAGCACCTCGTACGCGGCGTTGATGTCCTTGAACTTCTCGTGCGCGTCGGGGTCCGGGTTCACGTCCGGGTGGTACTGACGGGCCAGCTTGCGGTAGGCGCGCTTGATCTCGTCGTCGGTGGCTTCCCGGCTGACGCCGAGAATTCCGTAGTAGTCCTTGGCCACAGGGTTTCGAGTCCTCATGTCTGCCCCGCGCTGTGCGCTGGAGACCGTCGTCCGTCGCTTGTGCGTCAGTTCTGTGCCAGCAGATCGCCAACGTAGCGTGCCACGGCACGCACGGTCGCGATGGTGCCGGGGTAGTCCATCCGGGTCGGGCCCAGCACGCCGAGCCCACCAACGATTGTCGTACCCGGTCCGTAACCGGTGCTCACCACCGATGCCGCCCGCAGATTGTCGATCTCGTTCTCGTCGCCGATGCGGACCCGGGTGGTGCTGGGCTCCACCTCGCCGATGAGCTTGAGCAGGATGACCTCCTCCTCGAGGGCCTCGAGCACCGGTCGCAGCGAACCCTGGAAGTCCAGCACGCCGCCGCGGGTCAGGTTGGCCGTCCCCGCCAGCGCGAGGCGCTCGTCACTGCGCTCGACCAGCGTCTCCAGCAGCACCGACGCGAGGCAGGCCATCGTGTTGCGCTTCTCCGGCGAGCACTCGTCGACCAGCGCCTGCACCAGCGGCGGCGCGTCGGCGAGCCGCTCCCCGGCGAGCTTGGCGTTGACCTGGCGGCGCATGTCGAGCACGTCGTCGGTGTCGGCGGGGCCGGGAAGCTCGACCAGGCGCTGCTCGACCCGGCCGGTGTCGGCGATCATCACGAGCATGAGCCGGGTCGTGGAGATGGGCACGAGTTCCAGATGGCGCACCGAGGAGCGGGAGAGGCTCGGATACTGCACGACGGCGACCTGGCGGGTGAGCTGGGCGAGCAGCCGCACCGTGCGGTGCACGACGTCGTCCAGGTCGACCGCGCCGGCGAGGAACCGCTCGATCGCGCGGCGCTCGGCCGGGCTGAGCGCCTTGATCCGGGACAGCCGGTCGACGAAGAGCCGGTAACCGGCGTCGGTGGGCACCCGGCCGGCGCTGGTGTGCGGCTGCCGGATGTAGCCCTCCTCCTCGAGGACGGCCATGTCGTTGCGGACGGTCGCCGGCGAGACGCCCAGCTGGTGCCGCTCCACCAGGGCCTTGCTGCCCACCGGCTCCTGCGTGGCGACGTAGTCCTCGACGATCGCCCGGAGCACCTCGAGCTTGCGGTCATCGAGCGGCATGACCCCTCCCCCTGTCCTTTGGCACTCCCGTAAGTCGAGTGCCAGTCTACGTCGCCGTGCGCCCGCGCGCGATGATCGGCCGCTGGTCCGGGTGTACTTAGCCGAGTGTCTATTCTCCGACCTCACCCGGGTGTTGCCCTCGCCACGTTCGACCGGCGGTCCTACCGTGTTGCGCATGACTGAACCGCCGCGTCCGCCCGGTGAGGGAAATCCCTCGGACCCCACCGCGCCGATCAACCCATATCCGGGCAACGACCCGACCCCGCCGCCGCCTCCGGCGTACGGCTCTCCCCAGCCACCCGGCTACGGCACGCCGCCGCCCACGTCCGGCGCCGGCGGGTACGCCCCGCCGCCGTCCTCCGGTGCCGGCGCCTACCCGCCGCCCTCGTCCGGCGCGGGCGGATACGGCGCCACCCCGCCGCCGCCCGGCTACGGCACCCCGCCCCCGCCCGGGTACGGCAACCCGCCGCCCGGCGCGTACGGCCAGCCCGGCTACCCGCCGCAGGGCTACGGCCAGGGCGGCGGCGACGACAAGACCTGGATCCTCGTCGCCCACTTCGGCGGCGCGGCCGGCGCCTTCCTCGGCGGCGGCTGCTCCGGCTGGATCGCGCCGCTGATCGCGCTGCTCGCCCGCGGCAACCAGTCGCCGGTGGTGCGCGCGGAGGCGGTCAAGGCGCTGAACTTCCAGATCCTCTGGTCGATCATCGCGGTCGTCGGCTGGATCCTCAGCTGCATCGTCGTCGGCATCTTCATCGGCATCGCCGCGTGGCTGATCGCCACGATCGTCGGCGTCATCGCCGGCGTGAAGGCCAACAACAACGAGCCGTACAACTACCCGATGACGGTCTCGATGATCAAGTGACCGCACGGCGGCGCCGGGCTCTCGACGGCGCCGCCCACCGGTCCCCGCGCGGCTTCTCCGCAGGCCGCGCGGCCTTTCGGCGGGCCGCGCCGGCCCGGCTTTCGCGGGCCCGACCGGCCCGGCGGGGTCACCCCACCCGGATCGCGCGGCTCACCCGGATCACGCGGCCGCCGTGATCGACGGCCTGCAGGCTCAGCGTCCCGGTCCGGGCGCCCTGCGCCGGCAGCACGGTGAACGACACGTCGTCACCCCCGCTGACCCGGACCACGGCCAGCACGACTGTCCGCGTCGCCTTCCGGTACGCGTACGTCTCCCGCACCACCACCGTGCTCCCCGGCCGCAGCGACGTGCCCCGCACCACGATCCGGCCCTTTTTGAGCACCGCCGTACGGTTCACCGACAGCCGGGCAGGAGCCCAGCGCGCCGTCCCCACCGCACTGACCTGCCCCGACGTACCCCCGGCGCCGTACGCCTCCACGGCATACGTGTACGCGACCCCACCGTCCACCCGGTCGGTGAAGCTCGTCCCGGCCAGCGTGGCCCGCAGCACCCCGTTGCGGTAGAGCCGGTACCCCTCGACCGGCGCGGTGCTCGTCGCGGCAACGGCGTCCCAGCTCACCCGCAGCGCCTCGGTCTGCGCGAGCACCCTTACCGATCCGGGAGCGGCGGGCGCCACCAGAGAAGGCGCAGGCGCCGGCTCTTCGACAACGGGTGCCGGCTCAGAGACAACGGGGGCAGGCTCAGAGACAACGGGAGCAGGCTCTGCGACAACGGGAGCCGGAGCCGGCGTCAAGAGCTCGTAAGGGTTCACCAGGCCGTACCCGTACAGGTTGTCGAAGCCGGCCGCCCCCAGATCGGTCGCCGTGGCGATCAGGGCGCCGCGCAGCTGCTCGACCGTGCCGCCCGGGTGCGCGGCCAGCCACAACGCCGCGACCGCCGCCACGTGCGGGCTCGCCATCGAGGTACCGCTCATGTAGACGTACGGCGTACCCGGGGTCGTGTGCTTGACGTCCATGCTGAGGATCCGGCTGCCGGGCGCCGCGATCAGCGCGGTGCCGCTGCTGTTGCTGTAGGACGCCGACCCGCCGCCGGACTCGGTGGCCGCGACCGCGAAGACGCCGGGCACCGACGCCGGCCACTGCGGGGCGTCGCCGTCCAGCCGGTTGTTGCCGTTCGCCACGACCACCGGCACCCGATGATCGACCGCGTACGCGACGGCGGCGTCGTACGCGCCCGACCGCGGCCCGCCGATCGACATGTTGATCACCGTGGCGCCGTGGTCGACGGCCCACACGATGCCCCGGGCGATGTCCACGTCGCCGCCGGAGCCGGTGGCGTCCAGGGCCCGTACGGGCATGATCTGCACGCCGCCCGCGACCCCGGCCATCCCGATGCCGTTGCCGGCGACCGCACCGATGGTCCCGGCGACGTGGGTGCCGTGGCCGTGCGGGTCGACGCAGCCGGTGCCGCCGCTCGCCGCCGCGTACGCGTCCCCGACGACGTCCGTCCCGAGGTCGCAGCGCACCTGACCGGCCGCCCAGTCCTCCTCGGCCGGGCTCACCCCGGTGTCGATCACGGCGACGAGTTGCCCGGCCACGGCCGGTCGCGGGGTGATGTCGTCGAGGCGCAGCGCGTCGTTGTCCCACTGCAGGAAGCGCAGCGGGTCGTCGGCGGCAGTGCCGGCGATCCTGACCGGTGTCTCGACGGCCGCGCCGACGGAGCCCGGCAAGCTCTCGGCCTTGCGGATCTCCTGCGCCACGGTGGGCGCCTCGACCTCGACGTACGTCGGCCGTCCGCTGCCGTCGACCACGGTGGCGTAGGTGTCCGCGGTCTCACCGTCGGCGGCGTACGCCGGGCTCGCCGCGCCCAGCACGACCACGCCGCCCGCCACTGCCGCCGTCAGCCACCGCCGAGTGCCCGCTCGCATCCCGATTCCTCCCCCGGCGCCCGGAGCCTCCGGCGCCAACGGTCAATCGGCAGACTTTCAGCGGCGCAAAGCTAAAGCAGCGTGCGAACCACCACATCCGTAAGCAGTCGACCACGCAGAGTGAGAACGGCTCGACCCTCGGCGTACGCGACGGGCTCCAGGAGACCGTCTGCCAGCGCCTGCCGGGCCCCCGCGGGATCGGCCAGTTCGAGCGGCAGCCCCTCGGACAGACGCAGCCGCAGCATGACGTTCTCGACGTGGCGGTCCTCGTCCGCCAGCACCTCGCGGCCCAGCCCCGGTGACATGCCTTCGGCCAGCCTCTTCGCGTACGCCGAAGGGTGTTTGACGTTCCACCAGCGCACCCCGCCGACGTGGCTGTGCGCGCCCGGCCCGAGCCCCCACCAGTCGCCGCCGGTCCAGTACAGGCGGTTGTGCCGGCATCGCGCCGCGGCGGAGGTCGCCCAGTTGGAGACCTCGTACCAGGAGAAGCCGGCGGCGCTGAGCGCGGCGTCCGCGGCCAGATAGCGATCCGCGGCGACGTCGTCATCCGGGTACGCGAGCTCGCCGCGCCGCATCCGGGCCGCGATGCGCGTGCCGTCCTCCACGATCAGCGAGTACGCGCTCACGTGATCGACCCCGGCCCGGATCACCGCGTCCAGCGAGGCGGCGAAGTCCTCGGCGGTCTCCCCCGGCGTCCCGTAGATCAGGTCGAGGTTGACGTGGTCGAAGCCGGCCTCGCGCGCCTCCTGCGCGGCCCGGGGCGCGCGCCCGGCGGTGTGCCGGCGGTCGAGGATGGCGAGCACGCCGGGTGACGCCGACTGCATGCCGAGCGAGATCCGCGTGTAGCCGGCCTTGCGCAGCGCCTGCAGGGACGCCGGCGTCACCGACTCCGGGTTGGCCTCGGTGGTGATCTCCGCGTCCGCCGCGAGCCCCCACGTACGGTCGATGCCCTCGAGGATGCGGCCGAGGTCGCCGGGATCGAGCAGCGTCGGGGTGCCCCCACCGACGAAGACGGTGTCGACCGGGGCCTGCACGACGCCCCCCGCCAGCGCCAGCTCGCGCAGCACGGTGTCCGCGTACTCGTCGCGGCTCGCCCCGCCGCCCAGCTCAGCGGCCGTGTACGTGTTGAAGTCGCAGTAGCCGCAGCGGCTCGCGCAGAACGGCACGTGCACGTACACCCCGAAGCCGTTACGGCCCACGTCGTGCAGCGCGGACGCGGGCAGCGAGCCGTCGCTCGGCACGGGCTCACCCTCGGGCATGGGACCAGGCATCCGTCAAGTGTGCCCGGGTGCCGTTAAGGTCTGGCGCATGGCTCTGGTCCGTACCGTCACCGCCGCCGGCGTGACCACCCTCACGCTGGACAGTCCCGCCAACCGCAACGCGCTGTCCACCCCGCTCATGCGCGAGCTGCTCGACGGCCTCACCGCCGCCCTGACCGACCCCGCCGTACGGGCTGTGGTGATCTCGCACACCGGCCCGGTCTTCTGCTCCGGCGCCGACCTCAAGGAGACCGCCGAGGCCCGGGAGAACGGCCGGGTGCCCGCCGAGATGCTCGCCGACGTGCTGGCCGCGATCTGGGAGTTCCCGAAGCCGGTCGTGGCGCGGGTCGCCGGGCCGGCCCGGGCGGGCGGGCTCGGCCTGATCGCCGCCGCCGACATCGCCGTCTGCGTTCGCGAGGCCACGTTCGCCTTCTCCGAGGTGCGCCTCGGCGTGATCCCCGCGGTGATCAGCGCGACCGTGCTGCCCCGGCTCGCACCCCGGGCCGCCGCCGAGCTGTACCTGACCGGTGACGTGTTCGACGGCGCCCGCGCGGCGCAGATCGGGCTGGTCAGCGCGGCCGTGGCCGCCGGCGAGCTCGACGCCGCCGTGCGGGCGTACTGCGATTCGCTGGTCCGCGGCGGCCCGCTCGCGCTCGCCGGCACCAAGCAGCTGCTGCGCCGTCCGTCCGCCGAGTCCATCCGTGCCGACCTGGCCGACCTGTCGGCACGCTCCGCCGGCTACTTCAAATCGGCCGAGGGACGCGAGGGCGTGGCGGCGTTCCGCGAGAAGCGTCCGGCGACGTGGGTGCCGCTCGACGTCGTTCGCGAGTGATCGTTGTCTAGGCTTGTCGGCGACGACGAGGAGGGTGCGGGGTGAAGAAGCCGATCGCGATCATCGCGGTGGTCGTGCTGCTCGGCGCCCTCGGCCTGATCGTCGGCTCGTCCTTCGGCGGCAGCCTCAAGCTGCCCCGCCTGGGCCCGGAGTGCACGGTGCGGGCCGACGGCGAGGTCACCCTCGACGCCGTGCAGATGGCGAACGCCGCGACGATCTCCGCCGTCGGCATCCGGCGCAAGATGCCCGAACGCGCCGTGGTGGTGGCCCTCGCGACCGCGCTGCAGGAATCCAAGCTGGAGAACCGCGAGGACGGCGACCGCGACTCCGTGGGCCTCTTCCAGCAGCGTCCCAGCCAGGGCTGGGGTTCGCCGGCGGAGATCCAGGACCCGAGGTACGCGGCGGAGAAGTTCTACTCGGCCCTGAAGAAGGTCAAGGGCTGGAAGCACATGCGGGTCACCGATGCGGCGCAGAAGGTGCAGCGCTCGGCGTACCCGAACGCGTACGAGAAGTGGGCCGACGAGTCGGCGGTGCTGGCCCGGGCGCTGACCGGGCGGGCCACCGGCGCCGTCGCCTGCACGGTCACCGGGGAGCCCGCCCTGCGCGGGGCCGCGGCGACCGCCGCGCTGGCCGAGGGCTTCGAGCTGGACTGGGGCATCCCCGCGACGCAGGAGGCCGGCCTCACGGTCTCGGTCAAGAATCCGAGCTCCGGCTGGCGGTACGCGCACTGGCTGGTGTCGCACGCCAAGACCACCGGACTCGAACGGGTACGTTTCGCGGATCTGGAGTGGACCGCGCCGGACGGAAAGTGGCAGCCCGTAACCGGGGACCGCCGGGTCGGCAACGACACGGTGGTGGCCGAGGTGTTCCGCTGAGCTGCGCGCTTTCCCGACTCGCTCTCGTATTCACGTTCGTTCACGTCGCTCGGCGTGGTCGCGTGCGGCCGCCCTGGTCATAGCGCTGCGTATACATCGACATGGACAGACAGCGACCGCACTGGTACTAGTTATGCGTGCTCCAAGCCCTCGAATGGATCCTCTTCGGAGCCGTGAGCGTCGGCGGCATCGTCACCGGGGTGAGCCGGCACCGGCCCGCGCGCATCGGCCCCTGGATCCTGCTCGCCGCCTCGGTCGCGTGCCTCGCCGTCGGTGACGTGTTCTACGCCTTCGACGAGTTCACCGCGGCCGACGTCAGCTACCTCAGCATGTTCGTGTTCGTGGTGCTGGCGCTGCTGCAGTTCACCCGCGGCGGCGCGGCCCTGATGAGCCGCGCCCGGCTCATCGACCTGCTGGCCTGCGGCTGCTCGGCGCTGCTGGTGGTGTGGGTCTTCGGCATCGGCCCCAACGAGCAGTTCGCGGTGGTCTCCGCGTCCGATGTGATCGGCGGCCTGCTGCTCGTCGTGGTCGCCGCCCGGCTGGCAGTGGCGATGTGGCTCAACTGGTCGGCCCTGCTGCTGTGCACCGGCGCCCTGGCGATGCTGATGAGCGACATCGTCTACCCGCTCACCGCGGGCCCGTTCGCCGAGGCCGGCTACATGGTCCTGTACCTGAGCTGGGGGGCGGCGGCCCTGCACCCGTCGATGACCCGCCTCACCGAGCCGGTGTCGACCCGCCCGATCCCGTGGGACGGCCGCTGGGCGGCCCTGCTCGGCCTGTCCGTGGCGACGCCCCCGCTGGTCCTGCTGACCGAGGCGGTCTCCGGCACGGTCACCGACGGCGTCGTCATCGCCGTCACCGGTCTCATCACCCTGGTCCTGACCATCACCCGCCTCGCCGACTCGGTGGCCCAGAACAGCCACTCGCTGACCCGCGAACGGGCCCTTCGCGAGGCGAGCGAGGCCCTGGTCGCGGCCGCCGACGAGACCGCCGTCGGCGCGGCGGTCCGCGCGGCCGCGGCCCAGCTGCTGCCGCCGGGCACGATCCGCCGCATCGTCTTCGCCCCAGACGACCGCCAGCTCACCGCGGCAGCGCTGCCGGCCACCCCGGCCGGCGCCGGCCAGCGCAGCTGGTGGCTCCCCGCCGACACCCCGGCGTCCGGTCCCGCCCGGAACACCACCCCCGGCACAGCCGACGACGCTCGGGTGCAGCCGCCCCCACAGCACGCCACCGAGCCGACCCCAGCCCAGGCGGCCCCGCACGCCGCCACCCGCAGGCAGCCGATCCCGCAGGACGCCACCCTGGTCTGCCCGCTCTGGCTGGAACCCCTGGCGGTGGCCCGCCCCAACGGCGGCGCCCTGATCCTGTCGGGCCGCCGCGACGTCCTCGAAGCGGGACGCGACGTCCTCGAGGTCCTCGCCGGCCAGGCGGCCCTCGCCCTGGACCGCATCGCCCTGGTCGAAGCGGTCGGCCGCCGCGACAGCGACCTCTACCTGCGAGCGGTCATCCGCAACACCGCCGACCTCATGCTGGTCATCGACGAGGACCAGGTCATCCGCTACGCCAGCCCGGCCCTGAAGAAACTCCTCGGCACGGACGACCTGCCCCCGTTCACCACCCTGCAGGACCTGGTCCACCCGGACGACAGCAGCCAGGTCCGCCGAGCCCTGCGCGAACAGGGAGACGGCGTCCTCCACTGCGCCCTGCGCCGCCCGGACGAGACCCAGATCCTGGTCGAGGCCACCTACCGCGACCTGCGCGAAGACCGCCTCGTCCAAGGCTTCGTCGTCACCCTGCGCGACGTCACGAAGGCCCACGACCCCCTCGAACGCATCCCCCACCTCGAGCACGTGGACGAACTCCCCGCCTGGGTGAACCGCCGCAGCGCCCAGCACAAATTCCGCTACTGAACTTCGAACACACTTCACACGTACGGGCACCGCGAAGCCCCGTGGCACACACCCGGCCACCCGGCCGGTCCAGGCCGTAACGGGCCCGCCGGGCTGACGTCCAGGGCCGCGGCCGACCCACCACCCCGGGTCGCGATCGCAGCTGCCCATTCCTCTGACCCGTCCCCGCACCCTGGGCCCGGCCACCCACCGCATGTGGTCACCCCACCGCCGCGCCCACCCGCACACGGCCATCCGCACGCGACCACCCGCCGCCGCGCCACAGGCCGTCCGCCGCACGGGGCCACCCTCCGCCGCGCCCACCCGCACGCGGCCATCCGCACGCGACCACCCGCCGCCGCGCCACAGGCCGTCCACCGCACGGGGCCACCCGCCGCCGCGCCCACCCGCCGCGCCTACCGGGTGGGGTCATCCGCTTGCGGCCGGGTCGACCACGTCCGGTCGCCCGCCATCCTTCGCCGTGCCGTCGCCGACCGGGCCGCCCTCCGCATGGTCGTCTCACCATTGCGCAAGCGCGGCATCCCCATTCCCGACCCGTTCGCCGGCCATTCCCCGACCCCTTCTCCGCCCGTTACCCCGCCCTCTCCGAACTGTTTCCTCGGACCTTTCCGCGGACATGCAGAACGCCGGGCTCCCGTGGGAGACCCGGCGTTCTGTGGCAGTGCGATTCCTGCGGGCCGCGAGGGCCCGAAGGTCAGCGGGTGTAGCTGCGGCGACCGCCGATGCCGGCAACCAGCGCCACACCGATGGCGGCGAGAACAACCTGGAACAGCAGCTCGGTCCAGTCGAAGCCGCTCGTGTCGGCCAGGCCGACGGCGCGGGCGATCACGGTGCCCAGCAGCGCGGCGACGACACCGATGACCATGGTCAGCCAGATCGGGATGTTCTGCTTGCCCGGTACGACCAGGCGGCCCAGCGCGCCGATGATCAGACCGACGATGAGCGCGGTGATGATGCCGGTGACAGTCATGGGTGTTCCTCCTCGGGGGTGGAGCATTCGTTGCGTCCGTCGAACGGCAGATTTCCCGACCGCCCCGAAAATCAAACCGCCAATTTCGCAGGAACCTCTCAGCCAACCGCCCCGCGGCGTCCACTCACCCACATAACCCCAGGTCACCGACGTCCGAGCCGCCTCGAACCCCCAGCCGTCACCCGCCGAGATTGATCCGCGGCCGCCCGCCGGATCCCCCCACAGGCCCCGCCGGCCCCTCAAGACCCCCGAGCAACTCACCCATATCGCCTGCGGCCGACGGCCTGGGCGGTGCGGCGAGACTGTGTCCGCGGCAACGAACCGCGCACCGGCGCAGAAGGACACCGTGCGCCGGCCGACCCGCGACACCGGCCGGCCAGCCCGCCCAGCCGGACAACCGACACAAGCCGACCCACCCGAACGGACCCCGTCGCTGCGCCGACACGCCCAGCCGGACAGCCCACACCAGCCGACCCACCCGAACGGACCCCGTCGCTGCGCCGACACGCCCAGCCGGACGGTCAGGCCGGCCGCCCGGATTTCTACTTCTTGGCGCCCTTGGTGTCCGGCCCGTCCGACGTCGACAGCGCGGCGATGAAGGCCTCCTGCGGCACCTCCACGCGGCCGACCATCTTCATCCGCTTCTTGCCTTCCTTCTGCTTCTCGAGCAGCTTGCGCTTACGGCTGATGTCACCGCCGTAGCACTTGGCGAGCACGTCCTTGCGGATGGCGCGAATGGTCTCCCGGGCGATGATCCGGCTGCCGATCGCGGCCTGGATCGGCACCTCGAACTGCTGCCGCGGGATGAGTTTCTGCAGCTTGGCGGCGATCGTGACGCCGTAGTTGTACGCCTTGTCCTTGTGCACGATCGCGCTGAAGGCGTCGACCGGTTCGCCGTGCAGCAGGATGTCGACCTTGACGAGGTCGGCGACCTGTTCGCCGGAGGGCTCGTAGTCGAGGGACGCGTACCCCTTGGTCTTGCTCTTCAGCTGATCGAAGAAGTCGAAGATGATCTCGGCGAGCGGCAGCGTGTACCGCAGCTCCACGCGCTCGGCCGACAGGTACTCCATGCCGAGCAGATTGCCGCGGCGACTCTGGCACAGCTCCATGACCGCACCCACGTACTCGTTGGGCACCAGGACCGTCGCGCGCACGACCGGCTCGCGGATCTCCGCGATCTTGCCGGTCGGGAACTCGCTGGGGTTCGTGACGACGTGCTCCTGCATGTCCTCGGTGATCACCTGGTAGACCACGTTCGGCGCGGTGGAGATCAGGTCGAGGTTGAACTCCCGCTCCAGCCGCTCCCCGATGATCTCCAGGTGCAGCAGGCCGAGGAAGCCGCACCGGAACCCGAATCCCAGCGCGGCCGACGTCTCCGGCTCGTACGTGAGCGCGGCGTCGTTGAGCTTCAGCTTGTCCAGTGCGTCCCGCAGCGCCGGGTAGTCGGAGCCGTCGATCGGGTACAGCCCGGAGTAGACCATCGGCTTCGGGTCCTTGTACCCGCCGAGGGGCTCGCTGGCGGGACGCGCGTTCCCGGTCACGGTGTCACCGACGCGGGACTGCCGTACGTCCTTCACACCGGTGATCAGGTAGCCGACCTCGCCGACCCCGAGCGCGCCGGCCTTCTCCATCTCGGGAGAGACGACCCCGATCTCGAGCAGCTCGTGCACGGCCCCGGTCGACATCATCTTGATCCGGTCCCGCGCCTCGATCCGCCCGTCGATGACCCGGACGTACGTGACCACGCCCCGGTACACGTCGTACACGGAGTCGAAGATCATCGCCCGCGCGGGCGCGTCGGCGTCGCCGACCGGCGGCTGGAACTGCCGGACGATCTCGTCCAGCAGGTGCTCCACACCCACACCGGTCTTGCCGGACACCTTCAGCACGTCGGTGGGCTCGCACCCGATCAGCTTGGCGAGCTCCTCGGCGTACTTCTCCGGCTGGGCGGCCGGCAGGTCGATCTTGTTCAGTACGGGAATGATGTGGAGATCGTTCTCCATGGCCAGATACAGGTTGGCCAGGGTCTGCGCCTCGATGCCCTGAGCGGCGTCGACGAGCAGGACCGCACCCTCACAGGCGGCAAGGCTTCGCGACACCTCGTACGTGAAGTCGACGTGCCCCGGGGTGTCGATCATGTTGAGGACGGCCGACTCACCCGTCAGGTCGCCCTCACGCACCACCCACGGCATCCGCACGGCCTGGCTCTTGATGGTGATGCCACGCTCGCGCTCGATGTCCATCCGGTCGAGATACTGCGCCCGCATCTGCCGCGGATCGACCACGCCGGTGATCTGCAACATGCGGTCGGCCAGCGTCGACTTGCCGTGGTCGATGTGCGCGATGATGCAGAAATTGCGGATACGACGCGGATCGGTCGCTCCGATGATGTTCACGCCGGGGTCGAGCGGTCCAGGCACGTTCGTCCGTTCTTCTCAATCAGGATCGGGCCTGCCGAACCGGCAGGTCCACCCTGCCGAACTGGCAACCGGCACGAACACCGGCCCATCTATCGTCCCACGCCGCGAACCCACCCCGGACGAGACCCGAGCCGGCACCCGCACCCGGCTCCCTGGGCGAGACCCGGACGTCCCCCGAACCTGCCCTGCCAACACCGGTCCAGCCCGCCCGTACGGCAACCGGAACAGCGGCCGCCGTGGCGTATCGCCGCGGCCGGCAGCAAGGCCCGAGCAAGCGCCGAATCCCACCGAGAAGGCCGAATCCCACCCGGGAAGAGTGCGAGCGACGTCCGGTCAGACGCGATCGAGGGCCCGATGCGGTCCGGCCGGCAGCTCCGCGAAGACCGCATCGCCCGGCCTGATCACACCACCGCGCAGCACGACGGCCATCACCCCGGCACGGCGTACCGGGTTCCCCGCCTCGTCCTTGCCGAGCACCCGCTTGAGCAGCCCGGGCCGGAACCGGTTGATCTGCTGGCACGGGTTCCGCAGCCCGGTGACCACCACCGCGGGCCGAGCGTCACCGGCGTCACCCCGCGCAGTCTCAGCGGCCACAACGGCGGTGAGGACATCGACGGCCGCAGCGGTGGCCTGGTCCAGCACCGCCCGCCCGGCAGCCGCAACCACATCGGCAGGCCCGCGGCCATCCCACGCAGCGGTTACCTCACCCGTCGGCCCCCGCTCGGTGACTACCTCACCCGTCGAACCGAACCGCAGGACCGTCCCGCAGGGCAATCCCAGCAGGTCGATCCCTGTGGTGGTCACGTTCTCCCCCATCCCGCCCGCCGGTACGTCGAACCCCTCGGCGCGCACCTCGTCGTGCAGCTCGGCCGGGATGAGGTGCACCTGCCGAAGGTTCGGCTGAACCGGGTCCGCGGCCACCCGGCTGCGGTGCCGGACCGTGACGCCGGCATGGACATCGCCCTCGACGCCCAGCCCGGGCACCAGAACGATCTCTGCCCGGTTGGGCTTGCTGAACGAGTACGCGCCGTTACAACTCACCGCGACGACTCCGCCTCGCACCGACCGCCCGGCAAGGACCTGCTGCTCAACACTCATGCCCGCACCCTGCCCACCGCCGCCGTCCTTTCTCGACCCGATTCCCACCCACCGGCCGCCCACCGGCCGCGCTACCGCCCGCTGTCTCTCCGAACCGCGAAAGCCGCTCAAGCCCGGTGCCGCTGCCAGCCCGACGGTGCCGCTGTCAGCCCGCAGGACCCGGAAGCCGGCCGTGAAGCCGGAAGCCGGCCCGCAAAGCCGGAAGCGGGCAGCCGGAGCGGAGGCGCCGCTGAGGAGGCGCCGCCGAGGAGGCGCCGCCGAGGAGGCCTAATCGGGCGGTTCCAGGAACAGCGACGACAGCCGAGGCAACCGCCGCTGCATCTCCTCCTCGTCGTCGAAGTCCCAGAGCATCGCGGCATCCGGGCGGCCCGGTGGTGCGTCGCTGGGCGGCAAATCCTCGCCGGTCGCCTGTTGGTGGGCCATCTGCGCGATGGTGAGCACCTCCTCGGCCTCGAACACCGCGCCGCTGGTGGCGGCGGAGCGGACGGCGGGGAGGTCGGCCAGCGAGTCGGGGTCGCGCACCGCGCGGGCCAGCACGTCGCGGCCGTTGGCGATGAGCCAGCCGCGGAAGTGGTCGAATCCGTCGTCGGAGCAGCCGCCGTTGATCAGGTAGGCCGCCGCCCACAGGTCTTCCTTGCCGGAGGCGCTCATCACCTTGTCGAGGTGCCGGGCCCAGGCCACGATCTCGGCGGGGTCGCGCCCGGCCAGCTCGGCGGCCGCCCGTTTCGCCACCTCGTCCGGCGAGGCCGGCCGGTCGGCGGTCGCCCGGTCGATGACCGCCCAGAAGTCGTCCGTTCTCATGTCCGACAGCCTGCCAGCCGGGTACGACAAAACCGGGGAGGCAGGATGGGGGCATGCGTCCGGTATCGCTGCCCGAGGTCGCTTACGGTGCTACGGCCGTACGCCCGGAATGGGCTGATCTGCCACCCGCCGTGCGGGCGGCCGTCAACGACCGGCTGGGGTCGCCGGTCGTTGCCGCAAGCACCGCCGGCGGCGGCTTCACCAGGGCCTTCGCGGCCACCGTCGAAACGGCGGACGGCGGACGCGCCTTCCTCAAGGCCGCGCCGCTGGCAGACCCCGCATCAGACGCGTACGCCCGTGAGGCGGCCATCACATCGGCCCTGCCGCCGGAGGTTCCCGCCGCCCGCCTCCTCTGGACGCTGGTCACCGACGGTTACTACGTCCTGTGCCTGGAGGCGATCCGCGGTCGCGTACCCGATCTGCCCTGGAAACCGGACGACCTCGCAGCGGCGCTGCAGGCGTGGCGACAAGCGTCGGCGGCGCTGGCTGTCTCACCGATCGCGGACCTGCCGCGACTGAGCGACATCGTCCGCGGGGAGCTGTCGTGGTGGTCCGAGGTCGCAGCGGGACGCGCACCACTCCCACCGTCCCCTGCGTGGGTCCGCAGTCACCTCGAGGAGCTCGCGCGCCTGGAACAGGGGCTGCCACAACTGCTGGAGGGCCCCGGAATGCTCCACGGCGACCTCAGGATCGACAACATCATGATCGATGGGTACGGGAAGAGCTGGCTGTGCGACTGGACGTGGCCATGCCTGGGCGCACCATGGTTCGACACAGTCACACTGCTCGTCACCGCGTACGCGAGCGGCCTGGACACCGACCGCCTCCTGGACCCGTGGGGCGCGCCGGAGGCCGGCGTGGACGGCGCCCTGGCCGCGATGAGCGGCTACTGGCTGACCCGGGCGGCGGGCGGTCCGAGCAGCGCCTCGCCGCACAGCCGGCAACACCAGCGGTTCAGCGGCAGCCAGGCCCTGGCGTGGCTGGCATCACGCCGGGGATGGCGAACGACGGGCTGAGCTGCTGCGGTGCCCCCGGGCTGGATTTGGGGGGCCCGGAGAGGGCCTGATACATTGGTTCGTCGCGTGTGGTGACGCGCTGCTGCCTGCTGCGCCCGCCACCGTCCGAGTACATCATCCGAACTAGTCAGGACAAGGCTGTCGCGTGGCGAACATCAAGTCCCAGATCAAGCGCAACCGGCAGAACGAGAAGGCCCGGCTGCGCAACAAGTCGGTCAAGTCGTCGCTGAAGACCGTGATCCGCAAGCTGAACGAGGCGAGCGAGGCCGGAGACACCGCGACGGCCACCGCGCTGCTGCGTGACGCCTCGCGCCAGCTCGACAAGGCCGCGAGCAAGGGCGTCATCCACAAGAACCAGGCGGCGAACCGCAAGTCGGCCATCGCCAAGCGGATCGCCTCGCTGTCCGCCTGACCCTGCGCCGCCCCGCGCCCGCCGCGGAGCAGCACAACGGCCGCCGCCCACCCGGGCGAGCGGCCGGGTCGAGGACCACACTCCAGGCACCGCCGGACCCCGGGTCCAGCGGTGCCTGAGTCGTATCCCCATCCGCTGCCGGCAGGCCCCGACGGCCCTCGGCGCGCCGCCAGCCATGTCGCAGGCGGCACTTGGCCGACTCCGGCGGCTCAGCTCGGCCGCTCAGCCGGGCGTCTTCCCGCGCAGCACGCCGCAGACCGGACCGGACGGGACCGGACACAGCTCGGGACACTCCAGCGCCTGCCCGCCATCACTCGGGCACTCCCGCCCCTGCCCGGCACCCCTCGGCGCACTCCCGCGCCTGCCCGCCACGGCTCCGCGCACTCCCGCCCTGCCCACCACCACTCGGCGCACTCCCGCGCCTGCCCGCCACGGCTCGGCGGGCTCCCGCGCCTGCCCGGCCACGGCTCGGCGGGCTCCCGCGCCCGCACGGCAGACACGACTCGACAGCCGGACGGGCCGCGCCACGCCGGCGCCGCGGAGCTCGGGCACTCCAGCACCCGCGCGGTAGGCACGGCCGGGCGAAGCTCCGCCACTGCAGCGCCGCCTCGGGCATAGCCGCAGCCCCGCTCGACGCCGCACGCCAGGCTCGACGCAGCACGCCCGGGCTCGACGCAGCACGCCCGGGCTCGACACGGCAGAACTCACCACGCTCCCGCGAAGCACGCCACAGTCTCCCTGCACCCGTAGCCCAGCTCGGCCGCCGCCGTTCGCGGCTGCCCGACCGCCGTCGCGGGCAAGCCCGGATGCGGGCGCGATCAGGCCGGGACGGCACACGCCCGGCCGTGCGCCACGGGACTGCGCTGTGGCCGTACTTGTCAAAGATCTTGCCGAAGCCCTACCAAACAACCACCTCTCCCATCCGCAGACACGCCCGAGTTAGGCCGTCTGTGCGATTCGACCCTCGGCGATCGGTTCGGATGTGCGTCGGATCACGTCGGCCTCGCGGGCGGGGTATCCCGCCTGACGGAGAAGCTAGCGCTCGCGGGGGGCATGGCGGTTCGCCGATATGTCTGGTTTCGCGTTTCCCGGTCAGAGGGGTGCGCACAGGAGTGAGCCGTAAGGAAGTGTCGGACCAGCGTGCGAAGATTCTCGGCGTGAACAGCGCGCCTCCCTCCCTGCTCCTTGTCGTCGGCGACGAGGAGCTGCTTGCCGCCCGGGCGGTCGTCGCGGCGGTCGAGGCGGCTCGTGCGGCCGATCCCGGCGCGGACGTCCGGGAGTACGAGGGCGGTCAGCTGGCCGCCGGCGAGGTGGCCGAGATGCTGAGCCCGTCGCTGTTCGGCGGGCGGCGGGTGCTGGTGATCCGCAGTGGACAGGACGCGCGGAAGGATCTGGTCACCGCTCTGCTGGCTTATGCGAAGAGTCCCGACCCCGATGTGACGTTGATCGTCACGCATCTCGGCGGCGCGAAGGGCAAGGCGCTGGCGGACGGGTTGAAGTCTGCGGGGGCCACCGTCGTTCCCGCCGCGAAGCTCAAGGGTGACCGCGAGCGGATCGCTTTCGTGCGGGACGAGTTCCGGCGCAACGGCGGGCGGTGCGACGAGCCGGCCGCGGCAGCGCTGCTTCAGGCGGTCGGCACCGATCTGCGGGAGATCGCCGCTGCCTGTTCGCAGCTGCTCGCCGACACCGACGGCAAGATCAGTCCCGCGGTGGTCGCGCGGTATTACAAGGGCCGGGCCGAGGTCAGCGGGTTCGCCGTGGCGGACGCCGCGATGATCGGCGACGTGCCGGCGGCGCTCGAGGCGCTGCGCTGGGCCCTGCACGTCGGCGTCGATCCGGTCCCGATCGCCGACGCGATCGCCGACGGCGTGCGTACGGTCGCGCGGGTGGCGTCCGCGGGCCGCGGCAACCCGTACCAGATGGCGAGTTCGCTGGGCATGCCCGCGTGGAAGATCCAGAAGGCTCAGGAACGGGCCCGCGGCTGGTCGCCGGAAGGCCTGGTCGACGCCATGCGTGCGGCCGCCGAGTGCAACGCCGCGGTCAAGGGCGGCGGCGAGGACCGCGGGTATGCCCTGGAGCAGGCCGTGTTCGCCGTGGCCCAGGCCCGCCGCTCCGGAGGAGCCCGGTGACCCGCTCCCGCCGCGCCGGCCTCTCCCGCGACGAGGCCCGCCGCCAACCCCTGTACGCGCGCATGCTCGGCCTGCAGTATCTGGCCCCCAGCGGCTTCCTGTGCTTCGTGTTCCTCGAAGGCGCGATCGCCCTGGGCATCCTCCTGGCGCTGGCCGAACTGGTCAGTTGGTGGGGAGTGCTGGTGCTTCCGGTCACCGTCGCGGCGATGGTCAAGCTGAACGACGTCGTGGCGGGCGCGTTGACCCGGGCCTCCCGGGCCGGCGCCGGCACTCGCGGGCCGGTCCCGGCTCGGTCCGCCGGGCGCGGCACGGCCGTGGGCGACGACGCCGCAGTCCTGGGAAGCAGTGACGACGGCATCGGCGTCGGCGGCTCGGGCGTTTACACCAGCAGCAGGGTCGGCGAGGCAGCGAGTCGCCAAGCCGCGTCGGCCGCATCCGAGGCGCCGGCTCAACGGTCGTCGAGGCGCTGGTCGCCCGGCGCGCGGACCGTCAAGCTGCCACCGTCCGTGATCGCCCAAGCCGCCCGGGACGCCGGCCACGACCAGGCGCCGTACGGCCGGCGAGCTGCCGGCAGCCCGCCGGAGACGCGGGTACCGGACCAAGCCGAACCCGAGCCCGGCCGGGCGGCGCCGAAGGCAGCGTGGGAGCGCGGTTCCGTCACGGAGCGGAGTGCCGACGACCCGTTCTCGCCCGCGCGAAGCCCCTACCCGTCGGGACCGGGACGATTCTCGTTCGAGGCCGACCTGCTCGCGCCCGATTCTGCCCTCACGACGCCTGCGCCGGACCATTTCATCCCAGCGGCCGACCAGGTGTCCGGCGCCCCAACGGCTGCCGGCCCGATGCCTGCCGACATTCCGCCGACGTCCGAAAGCTTCGCGCCGACGTCTGATGGGTTCTCCGGGCCTTACTCGCTTCCCCTCAGCTACGACACCTCGGTCCCGGGCATCGGTCCGAGCGGCGCCGGGGGGCCCCACCCGCTGGCCGAGCGCAACCGGTGGACGACCCGCGACGACGACTACCTGCCACCGCTGGCGGACGGGCCCCACGGCGGCGCCAACGCGGCAGAGCCGGGGATGTTCCCGGCGATGGACCCGCCGCAGCTGCCCACCGGCCCCGCGCCGATCAACGGCCCGCGAGCGACGCCGCGGTGGTCGGGATACCTGGACGAGCAGGAGCAACGCACCCACCAGTCGGCAGCCCGGCGCTACGAGTAAGCCACCCGTGGTGCCCGCCGGGATGCTCAGTGATCCCTCGGCAGATCGCCGGCCGCCGTAGCCCACCTCACATTCGGCTCGCTCCCCAGCGAGAACGCCACCACTCCACCCCGCTGCACGAACGACTCGGGCAGCCACGACTTGTTCAGCACCGCCCCGTTCACCCGCACGCCCTGCACATACATCCCTGCCCCGTCGGCGTTGACCACCAGCCGCACCCCATTGCTCCGCTGGACCTCGACCCGGGTGAAGACCGGGCTGCCGAGCAGCAGTTCCGCCCTTCCCGGCACCTGCGGGAACAGCCCGATGGCCGCGAACACGTACCAGGCGCTCATGGTGCCCAGGTCGTCGTTGCCGGGCAGGCCCGCCGGGCCCGTCCCGTACGCGGTGTCCACGATCTGCCGGACGGTCTCCTGCGTCTTCCACGGCTGCCCGAGCCCGTTGTACAGCCACGGCGCGTGGATCCCCGGCTCGTTCGTCGGGTCGTAGCGCAGCGCGTTGCCGCCGAGAACCGCCCAGTTGCCGTTCTCGTCGTGGAAGAAGCCGTCGAGCCGGGTGACCGCCGCCGACCGGCCGCCCATGAGCGCCGCCAGGCCGGACACGTCCTGCGGCACCATCCACGTGTACGTGGCGCTGGACCCCTGGGCGAATCCGACGTCCGTGGCCGGCGTGAAGCCGCTCTGCCAGCTCCCATCCGCCCGGCGCGCCGCCTGATAGCCGACCGCGGGGTTGAAGGTGTTCTTCCAGTAGTCGCCGCGCGGGAGGAACTCGCGGTAGAGGCCGGTACGCCCGGCCCGCTGCGCCCACATGGCCAGGGAGAAGTCGGCGAGCGAGTTCTCCAGCGTTTCCGCGGCGCCGCCCCAGCAGTGGCAGATGTCGTTCGCGGCGTACTTCAAAGCCAGGTACGTGTTCAGCGTCGGCCGCTGTCCCAGGCACTGGCCGGGGCAGCCGGCGTCGGACAGCGCGTCGGGATTCTGCACGGTGGCCTGCCCGACCAGCGAGTCGAGGGCCCCGTTGACGTCGAAGTTGCGGACGCCCATCGCGTAGTACGTGGCGAGCGTCGGCGCGGCCGGGTCGCCGGTCATCACATGGGTCGGGGCGCCGAGGTGCAGCCACCGGTCCCAGATGCCCCTGTTCTGCGCGGCGAAGTCCATCATCGACTGCGCCATGTCACCGGCGACGTCCGGGCGCAGGATCGCCAGCAGCTGGATCTGCGCACGATATTGGTCCCAGCCGGAGAACGTGCCGTACACCGCTTTCCGCCCGGGGCGAAGGGTGTGGATCTGCAGGTCGGCGCCGAGGTAGCGGCCGTCGAGGTCGTTCATGGTCTGCGGCTGCATGAGGGAGTGGTAGACGGCGGTGTAGAAGGCGGTGGTGCGCGCCTCGGTGCCGCCGCCCACGCGGATCCGCTTCAGCTCGGTGGTCCAGGCGGCGCGCGTCGCGGCCGCGACCGACTCGACGGTCGACCCGGCGGTCACCTCCGCGTCCCGGTTGGCCGCCGCACCGGCGAGGCTCACGTACGAGATCCCGACGCGCATCCGCACGCCGGTGTCCGTACCGGTGTCGAAGCCGACCCACCCGCCGGAGCCGCGACCAGCCCGGTCGGCGCCGGTCAGATAGCCTTCGCCGCCGGTGGCCGTGGTGCCGCCCGGTGTGATCGACGAGTCCTTCCACGTTCCCGTCCGGGCGAAGTCGCGGTCGAACACGGCGCTGAAGTACAGCCTGTAGTACGAGCGCCGGTTCGGGTTGGAGGCGCCACCACCGTTGCCGCGCCGCCCGCAGAAACCGCCGGTCAGGACCGAGCCGTTCACCGTACGGGCGGCGGCGTCGATGCTGATCTCGGCGTCCTCGCTGCCGTTCAGCGAGTTCGACGTGCGGAACAGCAGGTTCGCGGCCGCGCCCGCGGGAAACGAGAAGTCGCCGATGCCCGCGCGGGTGCTCACCGCCAGGTCCGTACGCGCGCCGGAGTCCAGCGTGACCGTGTAGCGCCCGGGACTGGCCGACTCGTTGGCGTGCGAGAACGTGGCCGCGTACTTGGCGTCGCGGGTGTCCGCGGTCGGCGAGGTGTCCACGTCGCCCACGTACGGCATGATCGGCACATCACCCGCGGCGCCCGGATTGCACCCGGCCCCGTTGACGTGGGTGAGGCTGAACCCGCGCACCTTGGTGACGTTGTACTCGTACCCGTTGGCGGCGCCGGTGCTGGTCTGGTCGCCGGTGGTGCTGGTCGGGCTCCAGGCGATCATGCCGAACGGCCGGGTCGCCCCGGGCCACGTGTTGCCGCCTCGCGAGCTGCCGATGAAGGGGTCCACGTACGCGGCCGGGTCTGCCACGAGCGGCACGGACGCCGGCGCGGCCTCGGCCCGTACGGCCGGAGCCACCGTCACGACCAGCACCGTCCCCACGACCCCGGCCAGCAAGGAACGCACACGCGACTTCGACATGGACCAGACCCTACGGTGACGTCGATGATCACCGATACGCTTACCGATCATCCCCGGGGTGAACCCTCGGCGAACGCGGCCAGCCACTCGTCGAACGTCTGCACCCCGCGCGGCCCCGGCCCGGTCGGCAGCAGACCACCCGTCCGCATGGGACCGGGCAGCCACAGCGGCACCACCGGCCGACGCCGGGCGCCGCCGGCCCGGATCAGCCGCCGCGCCATGTCGACCAGGGACTCGACCCGCGGCCCGGCCAGATCGCCCGCCATCCCCTCCGGCTCTCCGGCGGCCAGCTCCACCAGCGCCTGCGCGACTTCCCGCACCGCGACGGGCTGCACCTTCATCGCGGGGACCAACGCCACCGGCCCCGGCAGCCGGGTGAGGATCTGCCCAGCGAACTCGTGGAACTGGGTGGCCCGCAGCACGCTCCACGGCACCCCGCCACCGCGGACGACCTCCTCCTGGCGCAGCTTGCCCTGGTAGTAGCCGGTCTTCACGCGGTCGATACCCACGATCGAGAGAGCGACGTGATGCCGCACCCCGGCTCGCGCTGCCGCCGCCAGCAGGTTGCGTCCGGCCCTGTCGAAGAAGTCGACGGCGACCTCGCGCTTCATCGTGGTGACGTTGCTGACGTCGATCGTCGCCTCGGCGCCGGCCAGCGCGGCGTCGAGCCCCGAGCCGGTGACCAGATCGACGCCGGCCGCCCGCGACAACGGAACCGGCTCGTGCCCCGCCCGGGTCAGCAGCTCCACCACGTGCCGCCCGGTGAGACCGGTACCGCCCGCGACTGCAACCTTCATCGTTCGCTCCCTTCTCGGACCCCTCGGACCATGGACGACCCGGCGGCCGGGAATGTGACACCTCACTGCGGCGGATCGCCGCGAGCGACCACGGCCAAGCCACCCCCAGCGGTACGCACCGCCGCCAGATCACCTCCCACATCGGTACGCAGCACCGCGGCCCCGCCCCGTCCGAGCCGCGCCAGCAACGCCGCATTCGGATGCCCG
Organism: Actinoplanes sp. NPDC049316; assembly: GCF_040677315.1. Taxonomy (NCBI): domain Bacteria; kingdom Bacillati; phylum Actinomycetota; class Actinomycetes; order Micromonosporales; family Micromonosporaceae; genus Actinoplanes; species Actinoplanes sp. NPDC049316. The sequence continues at coordinate 102,462 of NZ_JBFAQM010000021.1, forward strand.
TAGTCGTTGTCCACGCCCACGGACACCAGTGCCACGGCCGGATCCACCGCATCCACGAACTCGGGCGACTGGTACGCGCTGCCGTGATGCGCGACCTTCAGCACGTCCGCGCGTACCGCGCCGGCGCCGAGGTGCCTGAGCAACTCGTCCTGTTCCTCGGTCTCCGCGTCGCCCGGCAGCAGTACCGTCCGGCCGTCCACCCGGGCGAGCAGGACGAGCGAGTTGTTGTTCGGATCGGAGTTCGTGGCGTGCAGCGGTTCGAACGGCCCGATGACGGTCAGGTCCAGGCCCCCGGCCGCGTATCGCCAGCCCGGCCCGACGGCCGCCATCGGCACACGCGCGGTCCTGGCCTCGGCGGCGACGGCGGCCCGCCCACCGGGTGGCTCCGGCCAGTCGGGTGTCACGACCGCGCCGACCGTACGCCCGCGGAACACCCCCGCGACGCCGCCGACGTGGTCGACGTGGAAGTGGCTGACGACGAAGAGCACGACCTGCCGTACGCCCAGCCGCCGCAGGCAGTGGTCCACCGCCTCCGGTTCGGGCCCGGCGTCCACCACGATCGCCTGTCCCCGGCCAACCGGCAGCACGACGGCGTCGCCCTGGCCCACCGCGCAGGTCACGACGATCCAGCGCGGCGGCGGCCATCCCGAGGCGAGCAGCCGTACGGGCAGAGCCCCCAGCATCGCCCCGGCCGCCACCACCGCGACGAGCCGCCGTACGAGGGGCCTGCGCGCGGCGACCAGCAACGCCACGGTGAGCGCCCCCAGCAGCACCGCTCCGCTCACCCCGGCGGGCCACGGCACAGCGCCCGCGGGCACCCGCGCCCCGTACGTCGCCACCACCACGAGCCAGCGCGCCGGCCACTGCCCCACCCAGGCCGTGAACTCCGCCCCGGCCGGCCACACCGGCGACAGCACGGCGGCCGACACCCCGAGCAACGTCGCGGGCGCGATGGCCGGCACGACGAGCAGGTTCGCCGGTACGGCCACCAGGCTCACGCTGCCGGACAGCCCCGCAACGACGGGCCCGCAGGCGACCTGAGCCGCGGCGGGCACGGCCAGCGCCTCCGCCGCCCCCGACGGCCAGCCCCGCCGCAGCAAAGCGTCGCGCCACCCCGGTGCCACGAGCAGCAAGCCGGCGGTGGCGAGCACGGACAGCGCGAACCCGGGATCACCGGCCAGCTCGGGGTCGACGACGATCAGCACGCCCACCCCGGCCGCCAGAGCGGGCACGGCCGCCCGTGGCCGCCCGGTGGCCAGCCCCACCAGCCCGATCGCCCCCATCGCCGCGGCCCGTACGACGCTGGGCGACGGCCGCGCCAGGATCACGAAGCCGGCCAGCGCCCCGGCACAGATCACCGCGGTGACGACCGGGCCGGCCCGCGTCCGCCGTACGGCGAACAGCACCACGCCCAGGATGATCGCGACGTTCGCCCCGCTGACCGCGTTGAGATGGGTCATACCGGTGGCGCGGAAGTCCTCCTCGAGCGTCGGCTGCAGCCGGCTCGTGTCCCCCACCACCAGCCCGGGCAGCAGTCCACCCACGTCGTCGGGCAACGGCTCGCAGGCGCGCTGGAGCCCGGCCCGCAGCGATCCCGCAGCGCGCTGCGCCCACGACGGCCGCCCGTGCAGCTCCGGAGCGTCCTTGACGGACAGCACGGCGGCGCGCAGGTCGCCACCCCGTGGGGGCATGAGCTTGCCGGTCGTCGACAGCCGCTGTCCCGGCAGCAGCGGCCGCCACGCCGGGTCCTTCCCGAGCACGATCGCCCGCGCCGAGAGCCGCATCCCGGGGGTGTCCTCCGGCTGCAGCTCGGTCAGCTCCACGGAGACCAGGTACGTGGGCGGCAGTCCCGGCGACCCGTCGAGCGCCCGCGGATCGTCCCGCACGACCAGCTCCACCCGTACGGTGGCCCCCGCGGCGACCAGAGCGGCCAGCGGACCGGCCTCCCGCACACTGACCCGCGCGGCGGTCGCGACGGCCCCGCACCCGGCGCCGAGCAGCACGGCCGCGGCCACCCACCGCCCGCCGTCCCGCCACAACCGCCCGAGCCGCCCGCCCGCCGAAGCCGGCGCGAACGCGGCCGTGGTGAGAACCAGGGCGATGCCGGCCACCACCATCCCCGTCCGGAACGACAGATGCAGCGCGGACAGTGCCGCCAGCCAGCACCCGACGGCGAACCCGGCGAGCCGCAGGTCCGCCGTCATACCGTCACCAGATCCTTGAGCTGCTCGAAGCGCGCGTCGCCGATGCCGTCGACCTTGCGCAGGTCCGTGACGGCCTTGAACCCGCCCTGGGCGTCGCGGGCGTCGAGGATCCGCTGGGCGAGCACCGGCCCCACGCCCGGCAGCGTGTCCAGGTCCGCGAGCGTCGCGCTGTTGAGATTGACGAGCCCACCGGCCGCCGCGGACCCGGTGCCGGCCGGTGCGGTCGTCGCAGCCCCCGGCGGTGGCGTGACGCCGACCATGATGAGCTCGCCGTCGACGACCTTGCGCGCCAGGTTGAGCGGCGCGACGTCGACGCCGGGCGCCGCGCCACCAGCGGCCTGGAGGGCATCGGCCACCCGCGCCCCGGGCGCCAGCTGCACGAGCCCGGGCTTGCGCACCTTGCCACCCACCGCCACCACGACCTCCGCCGCCGACGCCGAGGCGACCGGGGCGGCGGTGACGGTGGCGCCGGCCTCGAGCGACGGCGTCGGCACGGGCTCCACCCGCGGCCGCGACCGCCACGCGATCAGAGCGGCGATCAGCACCACCACGGCTGCGACGGCGGCGAGCGCCTTGACGCCCCGCCGTCCGGGATCGAACGCCCCCAACCGCGACGTCGCACCACCACCGCCGAGATCGCCGGGAAGCCGCAGCGGTGTGTCCGAAGCGGACCAGGCCGGACGACAAGCCAGATCAGCAGGCTCGTCCGCGGCAAGGGGCAGCGACGCCGCGGGAGCATGAGGAGGAGGCGGCGGCACACCAGGCGAGCCGGGCAGCGTCACATCATCGGGCCACCCGGGCGCATCGTCCGGCCATCCGGGGATCGCATCCGACCATCCCGGAACGACATCGGCCCAGTTCAACCGTGGCCCACCCGGCGTCGGCCACTCCTGGGCGGGCGCGGACGGCGGGGAAGCCCACGGCGACCCGGATCGGAAACCCGTGACCCCCGGCCGGGCCAGCACCGTGCTGAGCCTGGCGCTGACGCCCTCTTCGGAATTGTTCGCCTCACCCACGCCGCGACCGTAGGGTTTCGGCGGCGGCAGGCGACGGGATCCGCCGCCGCGCCTGTGGACGGCGACGCATTGTGGACAACCGGGAGACCGATGGAATCTGTGGTACAGCCCGAGATCGTCGAGCGGCTGCGTGCCGCCGGCTGCGTGTTCGCCGAGGACGAGGCGGCGGTCCTCACCGAGGCCGCCGGCGACGGCCCCACGCTGTGGGAACTCGTCCGGCGCCGGGTCGAGGGCGAGCCGTTGGAGCAGGTCGTCGGCTACGCGGACTTCTGCGGCGTCCGGGTCCGGCTACACCCCGGCGTCTTCGTGCCCCGCCTCCGCAGCGGACTCCTGGTGACTCTGGCCGCCGCCCATGCGGAACCCCGGAGCCCCGCTGCGGCTGCCGCCCATGCGGAACCCCGGAGCACCGTCCTGGACCTGTGCTGCGGCTCCGGCGCCCTCGGCCTGGCCGTGCGTCACCAGGTACCGTCCATCGCCCTGCACGCCGCGGACGCCGACCCCGCCGCGGTGGCCTGTGCCCGCGACAACCTGGGCGACGGCGTCCATCTCAGCGATCTCTTCGCCGGCCTCCCCGGCCACCTGCGCGGGACCGTCGACGTCCTTCTCGCGAACGTCCCGTACGTGGCGACCCGCCACCTCCCCTTCCTTCCCGCCGAGGCCCGCCTGCACGAGCCCCGTACGGCCCTGGACGGCGGCGAGGACGGTCTCGACCTCTTCCGTGCCGTGGTCGCCGAGGCCCCCGCCTGGCTGGCCCCGGGCGGTCTCCTGCTCTCCGAGGTCACCGAGGCACAGATACCGGCGGCCGTCGATGCCGTGCGGGCGGCGGGGCTGCGGCCGGCGGTCCACTCCGATGACGACCTCGATGCAACGGTCGTGACAGGCGCATCCCCGAGGGGATAAGGTCGGCGGCCGACCGACACGCGGGGAGGGCACGAGCGCCGTGGGGCTGTTCCGCAGTGTGGCCCGGGCGCGCCTGGCGAGCCAGGTGATCCGGCGTCTGCGCCGGGCCGGTGTGCCGGATGCCCGCTATCACCGGTCCACTTTCTCGGTTCACGCGACCCGGCCGGGCGACGGCGAGCCGAGCGTGCTGCGCCTCGACGAGGTCCGCCGCGGCCGGGTGGCAGAATTCGTCGCCGGGTTCCTCCGGGCGCCGGGCCTGCCGGCGACGTGGGCCGAGGCTCGGCCGCTGCTGCGCCCGGTGTTGCGCGGCGCCGTCCCACCGGCCGACGTCGGCACGCCGCTGAGCCGGCCGGCGTTCCCGTTCCTGGCCGAGTTCGTGGTGGTGGATCAGCCGGACACGATGACGTACGTGAACGCGGCGCACGGCTGGGGCGTGACCGACGACGAGGTGTTCGCGGCCGCGCGGGCCAACCTGTCCGGGGCGACGCTGGTGGGCGCCGCCGACGAGCCGGTGGTGGTGCAGTTCATCGACGACGGCGACTCGTACTGGACGTCGCATCTGCTGCTCGACGGCTGGCTCGCCGGGCTGGCCGGTCAGGTCGGCGGCCGGCCGGTGGCGTTCGCGCCGGAGCGGGGCACGCTGCTGGTCACCGCGGACGGCAGTGACCTGCTTCCGGGCCTGTTCGAGCAGGCTGAGGCGGCCTTCCTGGCGTCGCCGCGGGCCATCACCCCGATGGCGTACGTGTCGGACGAGCGCGGCCGGACCGTGCCGTATCCGGCGCCGCCGGGCTCTCCGTTGGAGGTCTGCGTGCGGCGGGCCGAGGCCGTTCTCGCGGCCCGGGCGTACGAGCGCCAGGCGGAGAGCCTTCCGCTGGCGGCCGAGCTGCTCATCACGGGCCACGGGCGTACGCGGGCGGTATGGGCCTCGGACGGCCCGGCGCTGCTGCCCCGGGCGGACGAGGTCCAGTACGGCGACACGGTCAAACCCTGGGATGAGGTCGAGCCGCATCTGACCCCGCAGGGCCTCAACCCGGAGCGCTGGCGCGCCGACAAGTGGCCCGTCTAGCTGCGCCGGTGCACGACGATACCGGCCACCCCGGGTCCCACGTGCGCCGCGACCACGGCTCCGATCTCGGTGATGTAGCAGTCGCGTAGCCGGTCCCCGAGCCGCATGGCGACGGCGTCGGCGAGCGACCGGGCCCGGTCGGCGCTGCCGAGGTGGTGAACCGCGATGTCGACCTCGCCGGTCCCGGCGGCTTCCACGGCCAGGTCGACGAGCCGGGCGAGGGCGCGCCCGGCCGTACGGACCTTGTCCCGCACCACGATCGAGCCGTCCACCACGTGCAGGATGGGTTTCACCGACAGCGCGGTGCCGAGCAGGGCGGAGGCGGCGCCGATCCGGCCACCCCGGCGCAGGTGCTCGAGGGTGTCGACGTAGAACAGCGTGCTCACCCTGGCGGCATTGTCGGCCGCGGCCCGGCGTACCTCCTCCAGCGAGCCGCCCTGCCGCGCCGTGGTGGCCGCGGCGAGCGCCGCGAAGCCGAGTCCCATGCCGGTGGTGCCGCTGTCGACGACCTGGACCTGCGGTCCGATCTCGCTCGCGGCGAGCACCGCCGCGTCGTACGTGCCGGACAGCCGCGAGGACAGGTGCACGGAGACGATGCCGTCCACCCCGTCGTCGAGCAGTTTCCGGTACGCGGCGACGAACTGCTCGGGCGCCGGGCGCGAGGTGCTGACGGCGAACCGCCGGCCGCTGAGCGCGCGGGCCACCTCGGCCGGCGAGATCTCCTCCCCCTCGAGTCCTTCGTCGCCGTTGACGACGACGGTGAGCGGTACGACGGTCAGGTCGTACGTCCCGCTCAGTTCGGGGGGAAAGTACGCGGTGGAGTCGGTGACGACCGCGACGGGCATGCGGGCACGGTAACGGATGCGCGGCTAGTTCGCGCGGATCGCGGTCACGAGGAACGGCGTGCCCTGCATGCAGGTGGTCATCATCCCCGGCTGAGAACGCCCGGTGACGGTCACGGAGGCCCCGTCCTTGGCGGCCGGGCGCAGCTTCTCGTCCCGGATGATCAGCAGGTTGTCGTCGAGCAGGAGGCAGCCGGGCTCGACGCCCGCGGTGATCGTGCCGGAGATCGTCCGGGTGCTGGTGTCCACGGGCGTCCTGGTTTCTTCCGTGGGGACGGCGGAAGAGGCCGGCGCTCCGGCCGGATCGGCGGTGCCGCCCCCGTCAGCGCCCCCGTTGGCGCAGCCGGCGACGGACAGCGCCAGCGCGGTGGCGGCGAGCAGAGTCATGCGTCGGATCATCATGGCCCTTGGACGCTACCGGTCCGCCGATCCGTTCCGGGAGCGGGCGGTCAAACCGGCGGCGGGACCGGCCGCTCGGTGAACGGTCCCACGTTGTACGCGGCGAGCTGCCACCCGCGCGAGTCGTCGTGGGTGAGCTCCGCCCAGTGGCAGTTCTGCAGCGCACGCAGCGTCCGCAGCTGCTCGCGGGGCCAGCCGAGCAGATGACCGACCCCTTGGCGGGCCGCCGCGCCGTGGGTGGCCACGACGACCGTGCCGCCGGCGGCAACGGAGCCGGCGGCCTCCAGGAACGCGTCGGCGACCCGCTTGCCCATGGCGTCGAGCGTCTCGATGTCGCCGCCGATGACGTCCTCGCCTGCCTTCCAGCGGGCGTGTTCCTGCGGCCGGGTCGCGGCGACCTCGTCCATCGTCAGTCCCTGCCAGGCGCCGAAGTACCGCTCGCGGAGGCGCTCGTCGTGACGCACGGAGTGCCCGGTCAGCGCGGCCAGGGCGGCGGCCGTGTCGGCGGCGCGGCGCAGGTCGCTGGAGACGACGGCGGCGGGGCGCAGGCGAACGAGCAGCTCGGCCGCGTCGACGGCCTGCTGCTCGCCGAGCCCGTTGAGCGGCACGTCGGACTGTCCCTGGACGCGGCCGGCCGCGTTCCAGTCGGTGTTGCCGTGCCGCCAGACGATGAGGCGGGTCGTCGTCATGCCACGCCGGAGGAGTCGGCCTCGACCATGTCCCGGTCGACGAACTCAATCGTCGGGCAGTCCTTCCACAGCCGGTCGAGGGCGTAGAACTCCCGCTCCTCGGCGTGCTGGATGTGCACGACGATGTCGACGTAGTCGAGCAGGACCCAGCGGCCCTGACGCTCGCCCTCGCGGCGGACCGGCTTCGCCTTCTCCGGGAGGTTGATCAGGGCCTCCTCGACGGCGTCGACGATCGCGATGACCTGCCGCTCGTTGGAGGCCGACGCGATGACGAACGCGTCGGTGATGTAGAGCTGCTCGGCCACGTCGATGATGACGATGTCCTGAGCCTTCTTGTCGGCGGCGGCCTGCGCTGCCGTCAGCGCGAGCTCGCGGGCGCGGTCGGTGACGGGCACCGGTCTCCCCTCGTTAGGTTTCGTGTCGGGTTCAAGCCTCTCACACCGGTATGACAACTCGAGACGGACAGATAGCCCGAAAACGGTCGCTACTCCCGATAAAGATGCCGCTTGGCGATGTACTGCACCACACCATCGGGTACCAGGTACCAGACGGGCTGCCCCTTGGCGACCCGGGCGCGGCAGTCGCTGGACGAGATCGCCATCGCGGGGACCTCCACCAGAGTCACGCTCTTCTCCGGCAGGTGCGCGGCGGACAGCTCGAAGCCGGGCCGGGTCACGCCGATGAAGTGCGCCAGCGACAGCATCTCCAGCGCGTCCTTCCACGACAGGATCCGCTCCAGCGCGTCGGCCCCGGTGATGAAGTACAGCTCGGTCTCCGGCCCGTAGACCGCGCGCAGGTCCCGCAGGGTGTCGATCGTGTACGTCAGCCCGTCCCGGTCCACGTCGGCGCGGCTCACGTGGAAGCGCGGATTCGACGCCGTCGCGATCACCGTCATCAGGTAGCGGTCCTCAGCCGGGCTGACCGCGCCCTTCTGCCAGGGCTGGCCGGTGGGCACGAACACCACCTCGTCCAGGTCGAAGCGGCTCTGCACCTCGCTCGCCGCCACCAGGTGACCGTGGTGGATCGGGTCGAACGTCCCGCCCATGATCCCGATCCGTCGACGCCTGTCCATCGGCGAATCCTAGATCAATCGCCCGATCAGCTGTCGAGGCGCTTGCGTACGGCGGCCAGCAGGTCCTCCGCGGTGAACGGCTTCTCCAGCAGCGCCACGCCCGGGTCGAGCGTGCCCTGCGACGCCAGGACCGGCTGCGCGTACCCGGACATGTAGAGCACCCGCGTCTCGGGCCGTACGCCGGTGAGCCGTTCGGCCAGCTCCTTGCCGAGCATGCCGGGCATCACGACGTCGCTGACCAGCAGGTCGATCGCCCCCTCGTGCAGCGCCGCCACCTCGAGCGCGCGCGCCCCTCCGTCGGCCGACAGCACGTGGTAGCCGGCCCCGGACAGGATGCGTCCGGCCACGTCCCGCAGCGCCGCCTCGTCCTCGACCACGAGCAGCGTCTCACCGTGCCCGAGCGTGGCGGCCGGCTCGGGCTCGGGAGCCTCCTGCGGTGCTCCTTCCTGGGAGGCCGGGAGCAGCACGGTGACGGTGGTGCCCACACCCGGCTCCGAGGCGATGGCGACGCTGCCGCCGGCCTGGGTGGCGATGCCGTAGACCGTGGCCAGGCCCAGCCCGGCCGCCTCGTGGTTGGGCTTGGTCGTGAAGAACGGCTCGAACGCCCGCTCCACGACGTCCGGCGTCATGCCGCGGCCGGCGTCACAGACGCGCAGCCGGACGTAGTCGCCGGGGGCCAGCTCCGGGTGCTCGCCGGGCGCCAGGTGCGCGGCCGCCGTGTCGATGACGAGGCTGCCACCGCCGGGCATCGCGTCCCGGGCGTTCACCGCGAGGTTGACCAGCAGCTGCTCGATCTGGCCCGGATCGCAGGTCACCGGGGGCAGCGCCGCGGCGGGATTCGTGACCAGCCCGATGTGCTCGCCGAGCGTGCGGCGCAGCAGCTCCTCGACGTCGCCGAGCACCTCGTTCAGGTCCAGCACCTGCGGCCGGATCACCTCCCGGCGGGCGAACTTGAGCAGCTGGTGGGTGAGGCCGGTGCCTCGCTCACCGGCCTTGACCACCTGCCGGGCGTCGGCCGCGATGGTGGCGACGTCCGGCGTGGGCGACTCCGCCTCCTCGATCACGAAGTGCGCGTAGTTCACGATCACGCCGAGGAGGTTGTTGAAGTCGTGCGCGATGCCGCCGGCCAGCTGCCCGAGCGCCTCCAGCCGCTGGCTGCGGTTGCCCTGCGCCGCCGCCTCCAGCCGGCGCCGCTCGGTGACGTCCCGGACCACCGCCACGGTGACCTCGCCGTGCGGGGTGGAGACGACGGCGAGCGACGCCTCGGCGGGGAATTCCGTGCCGTCGCGCCGGAGCACGTGCAGCGACACCATCCCCACCGGCCCGGCGCCCATCCCCCGGCCGGAGCGCTTGGCCCGCTCCGGGAAGGCCTCGCGGGCGGCGTCGCTGAGCAGCACGTGGGCGTGCTTGCCCAGCAGCTCGCCGCGAGGCCATCCGAAGATCTCCTCGGCCCGGTCGTTGAGCAGGACGATCCGTCCCTCGTCCATGACGACGATCGCATCCGGGGCGGCCTGCAGCAGACCACCGGACAGCTCCTCGGACCACTCCACCGCTCACCCCCGTCCATCGAGGCTATCCGCTCGAACCGGGAGCAAGAGGCGAAATCGTCTATCCGCGGGCGGTCAGCGCCCGGCGGAGGTCGTCGTCGCCGTCCGTGACCACCCGGCGCAGGATCGCCGAGAGGTCCGTGCGGGCCAACAGCTCGGCGGCGAGCTCGCGGGTGCGCTCCGCGACCACGACCGACGGGTACGCGGTGACGGCGAGCCGCTCCCCGCTCATCCCGGTCCGGCGCGCCAGCATCCCCGGTATGTCGGCGAAGTACCGCTCGGCGTACGGGGCGACGAGCTCGAGCTGCTCCGGCTGCCAGAAGCCCTGGGCGGTGGCCTCCAGGATGCGGTTCGACGCGTCCGGATCCGAGATCACGAACTCCCAGGCGCGCGCCTTCGCCTCGGGGTCGGGCAGCGCCGCGCGGCACCGGGCCGCCGCCTGCTCGCCCAGGGCGCTGCGGTCACGCGCGAGCTCGGCATCGATCTGCTCCGGCCCGGCCGCGCCCAGCACCACCAGACGCTGCAGGATCAGCCAGCGCAGGTCGGCGTCCACGGTCACCCCGTCGGGCACGTTCGCGCCGTCGAGCCAGCCCTGCAGCCGCGCCGTGTCGACACTCGAGCCGATCAAGCCACGCAGCCCGGCGAGCTGGCGGGAGCTGCCCGGCTCGGCGGCCGCCACCAGCCGGTCGCAGGCCTGCGCCAGCATCTCCAGCGCGGCCGGCCGGGCCTCCGGCGTCGGGTAGCGATCCACCAGGGTCCGGGTCATCCGCAGGACGTCCTCGACGATGACCACCTCGCGCTCCACCGGCAGGGCCGCCAGCACGAGCGTGACCAGCTCGGCGACCGGCCGCTCCCCGTCGGTGACCGCGTCCAGCATCGCGCTCCAGAGCACCGCGCGGGCCAGCGAGTCGTCCAGCAGCGACAGGATCGCCGGCACGGCGGCGGCCGAGTCGGGGTCCAGGCGGATCTTCGCGTACGTGAGGTCGCCGTCGTTGACGAGCAGCAGGTCGGCGACGGGCTCCCCGGCCAGCTCCGCGATCACCGTCCGGCCGCCGTCCGTCTCCGGGTCGACGTCGACCTCGACGACCCGGCGCCGGGTCACCGCACCGTCCGCGCCGTGGTCGTAGAGGCCGAGGCAGAGCTTGTGCGGGCGCAGCGCCGGATGCTCGTCGGGAGCGGTCTGCACGAGCGTGACCTGCGCGTACCGGCCGTCGTCGGTGCGCTCGACCTCGGCGCGCAGCGTGTTGATCTGCTCGCGGCGCAGCCACACGTCGGCCCACGCGCCCAGATCGCGGCCGCTGGACCGGGACACGGCGGCGAGCAGGTCGGCAAGGGTGGCGTTGCCGTACGCGTGAGCCGCGAAGTGCTCGTTCAGCCCGGCGAGGAACGCCTTGTCCCCCACCCACGCGACGAGCTGGCGGAGCACGGCCGCGCCCTTCGCGTACGAGATGCCGTCGAAGTTGAGCAGCGCCAGCGCCGTGTCGTCGACGTCGGTCGGCGCGACCGGATGCGTCGACGGGCGCTGGTCGGCGCGCATGCCCCACGCCTTGCGCTGCATCGCGAAGGTCGTCCAGGTCTCGGTGAACCGGGTGGCCTCGGCGGTGATCCGGGTGCCGAGGTACTCCGCGAACGACTCGTTGAGCCACAGGTCGTCCCACCACGCCATGGTCACCAGGTCGCCGAACCACTGGTGGGCCATCTCGTGCGCCACGACGTTCGCCCGCTGCTCGCGCTGGCCGTCGGTGACGGCGGAGCGGTAGATGAACTCGTCGCGGAAGACGACGATGCCCGGGTTCTCCATCGCGCCGAAGTTGAACTCCGGCACGAACGCCTGCCCGTAGTGACCGAACGGGTACCGCACGTCGAAGATCTCGTGGTAGCGGTCCAGGCACTGCTTCGTGACTGTGAACAGCTCGTCCGCCTGCTCGTCGAGGTGCTCGGCGAGCGCCTGCCGGCAGTAGAGGGCCAGCGGGATGCCGTCGTGCTCGTCGGTCACCGCGTGGTACGGCCCCGCGATCAGCGAGACGAAATACGTGGCCAGGGGCTTGGTCTGCGCGAACTCCCAGCGGCCGCCGCCCTCGCCCACGCGGGCGCCGTTGGCCGCCACGAGCCAGTCCTCCGGCGCGGTCACCGCCAGCGTGTACGGCGCCTTCAGGTCGGGCTGGTCGAAGCACGGGAAGATGCGCCGGGCGCCGTCCAGGAACATGTGCGCGTAGAGGTAGACGCGGCCGTCGGCGGGGTCGACGAAGCGGTGCAGGCCCTCGCCCGTGTTCGAGTAGCGCATCTCCGCCTCGACCACGAGCTCGTTCGCGGCGGCGAGCCCGGTCAGCGCGAGCCGCTCGCCGGCCAGGGCGGACGGCTCCAGCGGCGTGCCGTTGAGCGTCGCCGAGATCAGCGCGGCCGGCTCCCACTCCACGAACGTCGAGCCGCCCGGCTCGGTGGAGAAGGTCAGCACCGTCCGGGACCGGAACGTGTCACCGGGGGCGGTGACGTCCAGGTCCACGGCGTATCCCGTGACGGTGATGGCGGCGGCCCTCTCGGTGGCCTCGGCGCGGGTCAGGCTCGGCATGCCGACCATCATGCCCGAGAACATCCTCACGGCTTCTCACAGACCGCTGACGGATGCCGACTGAAGGAGTCATGCGGCTCAGGAGCGGGCGGCCCGCGGACGACGGGTTCACGATCATCGAGGTGATGGTCGCGCTCGCTCTCATCAGCACCGTCATGGCCGCCCTGGGGACGTACTTCGTGTCCTCGGCGCGTACCAGCCGCCTTCAGGCCCAGATCCAGACCGCGACGCGCCTCGCCCAGACCGGCATGGAGGCCGCTCGCGGCTTCGGCGGGCCGACCCTGCTCGCGGGCCGCGCGCAGTGCGGCGCCTGCACCGACGTGAGCGGCTTCGACGTCCTGGGCTACCTGGCCGACACCGTGCGCTGGGACGCGCCCGTCGCGGCCGTGACGCCGACCGTGCCGCTGCCCGGCGCCGCCGAGATCACCTCGGTCAACGGCGTCGCCTACCACCGCTACTACTTCGTTGGACGCTGCTGGCAGGCGGCCGGCGGCGGCACGTGCGGCACGAACAGCGCGTTGCCGGCGGCCATGGTCCGGCTCGTCGTCGGTGTCGCCTGGCGCTCCCCCGACTGTCGCTACGCCGTGTGCATCCGCGCCGCCACCTCGCTCTTCAGCGCGGACCCGGCCGACCCGGTGTTCGCCCAGTGATCCGCAGGGCCGTCTCCCGGGTCACCGACGACCGCGGGTCACTGCCCATGGCGATGCTGCTGATCCTCGTCGGGATGTCGCTCAGCAGCCTGCTCGCCGCGGCCGTGTCGGTACAGATCACCGGCACGCGCGCGACGGTGCACAGCTCCGAGGCCCTGGACGCGGCCCAGTCCGGCATCGACGTCGCCCTCGGGCAGATCCGGCTCGCCGTCACCGACGGCGCCGGCGATCCCGCCAAGCTGCCCTGCGGCCCGTTCAGCGGCGCGGTCAACACCGCCACCGACCAGAGGTACACGGTCAGCATCTACTACCTGCGCACCCAGCCGCCCGCGGGAGACGTCGGCTGGGCTCAGGCCAACAAGATGACGTGCACGTCCGGTTACCTGTCCGGAGCGGAAACCCCCGTCTACGTCCTGCTCTCGTCGACCGGTCGCGCTCTGGACTCCGCAGGACCAACTGCTCCACGTACGGTCACAGCGACGTACACGATGCACAGCGCCACCCGGGAGAACGTCGCCGGCGGACTCGTGCACGTTCTCGGGCAGAACAACCCCGACCTGTGCTTCTCGGCGCCCGCGGCGAAGCCCGTGGCAGGTGCGCCGCTGACCCTTCAGGTGTGCGACAGCAACGACGACCGGCAGAAGTTCGCGTACGTGTCGAACCTGAACCTGGTCCTGGTGGCCTCCCGAGCGGACGGCTCCAAGGGCATGTGCCTGGACGCCGCGCCGATCAACGGCGAGCAGGTCGTCTTCCGCGCCTGCGCCGACCCGACCGCGGAACGGCAGCAGTGGAGCCTGAACGACCGGGCCAACTTCGAGGGCACCGAGAACGGCGTACGCGACCAGCAGTGCTTCCACGTGACCGCACCCGGCATCGCCGGGAGCACTATCGTCCTGCACGCGGCCGCCAGCGACCCGGCCGGCGTCTCGCAGTACGACAAGGCATGCGGCGACGACTACACGGTCACCCGCAGCTTCCAGCCCGACGCGGCCGTGGGCACCGGCGGGGCGGGCGCCAAGAGCAACCAGCTGGTGAACTTCCAGCAGTTCGGCCGCTGCTTCGACGTCTCCGGCAACGACGTCACGGCTTCGTACATGGTCATCTGGCCGTGCAAGCAGAGCCCCAGCGGCATCGTGCAGTGGAACCAGGTGTGGCACCTGCCGGCGATCCCCGACGGGAACAGCAGCGGTACGGGCGTCATCTGGCTGCACAGCGACCAGGACAACCGCACCTACTGCCTCAGCAGCCCCGGGTGGCTCAACCCGCCCGGCTACGACCCGGCGACCGCCGTCTACCCGAAGCTGGTCACCTGCGACCCGGCCGCGCCGGCGACCCCGGCGACCACGTGGACGCGCCGCGGCGGCACCGGCGTGTTCGCGACCGCGTACCGCATCGAGACGACGTACGGCGCCCCGACCGGGACGACCTGGTGCCTCGCGCCCACCGACACGGCGTTCGACTACTGGTACACCGGCAACAAGGACGTCAGCAAGGGCACGCTCGCGGTCTGCGACGGCACCCGGGGCCAGAAGTGGAACGCGGACCCGATGGTGCTCAGCTCCACGGTCAGCGACGTCAGCGAGAAGTGACCGCCAGGGACTTCTCGAAGCACACGCTGTACGGATTCCCGACGTACTCGCCGTACACGGGAATCGGCACGTACCCGGCGGAGCGGTACAGCGCGATGGCCGCGGGCAGGTAGGTGCCGGTCTCGAGCCGCAGCACCGGCCGGTCCGCCGCGAGCGCCTCCTCCTCCAGCGCCACCACCAGCTGCCGGGCGATCCCCCGCCCCCGGTACGCCGGCCGCACGTACATCCGCTTCAGCTCGGCGACACCCGGCTCCAGCGCCTGCCACGCCCCGCAAGCCACGGCCCGCCCGTCCACCACAACGACCAGGTACGCCACGTCCTCGTGGGTGAGGTACACCTGACCGTCCTGCCCGCCGTCGGCCTCGGCCAGCTCACGCTGCTGCGCGATGAGCAACGCGGCCAGCTCGGGATCCGACGCGGAACGGGACTCGATCAACATCGCCCCACCGTAGGTGCCGCCCGTTTCCACCACGTTGCTGTTACATGGCCTCCGCTCCGCTACGGCGTGCATTTCGCCCCCATGGAGCGAAATGCGACTTCCGTAACGGTCGTCGTCACGCCGCCGGCTCGGAGCCGATCACTCGTCGTCGAGGTCCTCGTCGTCGGTGACCAGGACCGGCTTGGCCGACATCGAGACCGTCGACACCGTGCCGTCCTCCGACATGTGCAGCAGTTCGTCGTCCGAGCGGATGCGGCGGGCCTTGCGGGCGGCCAGCCGTTCCGCGGCCGAGGCGCGGCCCGTGGCCTCCTCGAGGCGCGCGTCCGTGCCGCGGGGGCCCGAGACGAACTCGCCGGCGTTGGGCTGCCAGTCGAACTCCTGGTCGGCGATGCGCACCGGGTCGCCGGGCTTGGCGCCCTTCTTGGCCAGCGCCGCCTCGACGCCGACGCGCTCCAGCCGGTCGGCCAGGTAGCCGACGGCCTCGTCGTTGTCGAAGTTGGTCTGGCGGATCCAGCGCTCCACCTGGACGCCGCGGACGACGTACACGCCGTCGGCGTCCTGCTCGACCGTGAAGCCCTTCTCGTCGACCGCGCGCGGGCGGACCACCGTACGCGTGGGCTCGATGACCGGCGTCGCCAGGCGGTGTGCGGCGACGGCCTCGGCCAGCGCGTACGTGAATTCCTTGAGCCCCTCGCGGGTGACCGCGCTGACCTCGAAGACCCGGTAGCCGCGGGCCTCCAGGTCGGGGCGGACCATCTCGGCCAGGTCCCGCCCGTCCGGGATGTCGATCTTGTTGAGCACCACCATCCGCGGCCGCTCCTCGAGCCCCCCGTACGCGGCCAGCTCCGCCTCGATGGCCTCCAGGTCCGCGACCGGGTCCCGCTCGATCTCGGGCGCCGCGGCGTCGAGGACGTGGACCAGCACCGAGGTGCGCTCGATGTGCCGCAGGAACTCCAGGCCCAGCCCCTTGCCGGTGGCCGCGCCCGGGATCAGGCCGGGCACGTCGGCGACCGTGAAGGTCTCCTCACCGGCCTGCACGACGCCGAGGTTCGGCACCAGCGTGGTGAACGGGTAGTCCGCGATCTTCGGCTTCGCTGCGGAGATGACCGAGATCAGCGAGGACTTGCCGGCCGACGGGAAGCCCACGAGCCCCACCTCGGCGACGCTCTTGAGCTCCAGGACCACGTCGAAGCGATCACCGGGCTCGCCCAGCTCGGCGAAGCCGGGCACCTTGCGCCGGGTGTTGGCCAGTGACGCGTTGCCGCGCCCGCCCCGGCCGCCGCGGGCCACCTCGAACTCGGTGCCCTCTCCGACGAGGTCGGCCAGGATCTCGCCGCCGGGGGTCTGCACGACCGTCCCGTTCGGCACCTTCAGGACCAGGTTCGCGCCGTTCGCGCCGTCCCGGTTGGCGCCCATGCCGCCGGTGCCGTTCTGCGCCTTGACGTGCGGGCGGAAGTGGAAGTCCAGCAGGGTGTGCTGCTGCGGGTCGACGACGAGCGTGATGCTGCCGCCGTGACCGCCGTCGCCGCCGTCGGGGCCGCCGAGGGGCTTGAACTTCTCCCGGCGTACGGAGACACACCCGTGGCCGCCGTCACCTGCCTGCAGGTGCAGCACGACCCGGTCGACGAACGTAGCCACTTGGTAACTCCCACCTCAAACGCTGACATCCCCGTGGGAAGAACATCCGCACGACCGGCGGACTTCCCGGAGGAAACAACAGCGGGCCGCGGACCCCGGAAGGTCCACGACCCGCTGCGATGCTGTCGGCCGCCTCGGCGGCCGGGTCCTACTCTGCCGCGGCCGGAGCCGCGACGGGCACGATGCTGATGGTCTTGCGACCACGCTTGTGACCGAAGAGCACGTTGCCCGCGGCGAGCGCGAACAGGGTGTCGTCGCCACCACGGCCGACCAGGTCGCCCGGGTGGAACTTCGTGCCGCGCTGCCGGACGATGATCTCGCCCGCATTCACCAGCTGGCCACCGAACCGCTTGACACCGAGCCGCTGAGCGGCGGAGTCACGGCCGTTCCGCGAGCTGGATGCACCCTTTTTGTGAGCCATGGCGGTTCGCCCCTACTTCCCGCTGGAGATGCCGGTCACCTTGACGCGGGTCAGCGGCTGGCGGTGACCCTGGCGCTTGTGGTAGCCGGTCTTGTTCTTGAACTTGTGGATCCGGATCTTCGGACCCTTGGTGTGCTCGGCGATCTCGCCGGACACCGTCACGTTGGCAAGCTTGGCCGCATCGGTCACCAGGTTGTCACCGTCGACGAGGAGGACCGCGGCGAGCGTCAGCGAGTCGCCGGGCACACCCGCGAGCTTCTCGACCTCGATCACGTCGCCCTCGGCAACCTTGTACTGCTTGCCGCCGGTCTTGACGATCGCGTACATGGGACGCGGACTCCCTGAGACTTACGCAGCGACAGTCGCTGCTTGGCGGATGAAACTCGGTCTCGGCCCCGCAGATCACTGCGTCACGCACGAGAACATGGCGCCATGAAAAAGCGCCGTCAGAAAGAGTACTTCATGTGCCTGCCGCTTCCCAAACCGGGGAGCATCAGGCCGTCCCGCAGGCCTTCGAGAGGGTGTCCTGCAGGCCGTCCAGCTTCTCGGCGTCGAGCTTGCGCACATCACCCTTGAGCGCCGCGACCTGCTTGCTCATGGCGCCGAGGGCCTTCTTCAGCTCCGGCTCCGAGGCCAGCTTCGCCATGTCGCCCAGGGCGAAGGAGTAGTTCTCCACGTCCCGGCTGGTCTTCGCCTTGGCGGCGGCGACCGCGGCCTTGTCCTGCGCCGACTCGGCGTCGATCAGCAGCTTGAGGTCCTGGGCGAAGTTCTTCGCGGCGTCGCCGCCGGTCTTCGCGGCCTGGTCGCAGATCGCCTTCGTGTTCCCCTTGAGCGCCGCGTCCCCGCTGCCGGCCGCCGACGAGCCCTTCGCCGGGGAGCCGCTGCCCTCGGGGACCGGAGCGCCGGCCGAGACGGTCGCCGGCGGCGTCGCCGCGGCGGGGGCGTCGGTGGAGTCGTCGGTCGAGCAGGCGCCGAGCAGAAGAGCGCTGCTCAGGACCGCCGCGCACAGAAGGCGTCGCATGATGCTCCTACAGGGGATGAGCGGGGGATCACGAGACTAGCCGACATAGATCACCGGACATGGAGCGGGCGGCCCCAGCAGCACTTCTCTGCCAGGACCGCCCGGAACATCGCGATTGTCAGGGCCGGGTACGCCGCCGCGCGCCGCCGCGACGGGAGCGCCGCCGCCCGCCGGCCCCGGCGCCCACCGGGCCGTCCTCGTCCTCGTCCTCGTCGTCGGCCGCGTCCGGGTCGTCCGAGCCGGTCAGCTGCAGCGGCTCCTCGGCCTCGTACCGGGACAGGTCATACCCGCTGATGTCGTAGTCGTCGTCATCGTCGTCCGGGGTGAGCTTCGGCGCGGGGTTGATCACGCCGGAGCCGGCCGCGACGATGCCCGAGCCGGCCGGGGGCAGCCCCGCCGTCTCGGCCGCCGGATCCTCGACCGCCGGCGTCTCGGCCGCCGGCTCCTCGGCGACCGGCTCCTCGGCCGCCACGACCTCGGGCTCGGCCGGGGCCTGCTCGCCACCACCACCGCGCCGGCGCCGCGACTTGGCGGGCTGCGCCGGGGCCTCCGTACGCGCGGCCGCCGCCACCGCCTTCACCTGGTTGGCCGCGCCGTTGCCCGCCGACCGCTTCTCCGGCACCGGCTCGGTGTGGATGATCACCCCGCGGCCCTTGCAGTGGTCGCAGGTCTCGCTGAACGCCTCGAGCAGCCCGGCGCCGATGCGCTTGCGGGTCATCTGCACGAGCCCCAGCGACGTGATCTCGGTGACCTGGTGCTTCGTCCGGTCCCGGCCCAGGCACTCGGTGAGCCGCCGCAGCACCAGCTCGCGGTTGCTCTCCAGCACCATGTCGATGAAGTCGATCACCACGATGCCGCCGATGTCGCGCAGCCGCAGCTGCCGGACGATCTCCTCGGCCGCCTCGAGGTTGTTGCGGGTGACCGTCTCCTCGAGGTTGCCGCCGGCGCCGGTGTACTTGCCGGTGTTGACGTCGACGACGGTCATCGCCTCGGTGCGGTCGAAGACCAGATGGCCGCCCGAGGGCAGGAACACCTTGCGGTCCAGGCCCTTGAGGATCTGCTCGTCGATCCGCTTGTCCGCGAACACGTCGCCCCCGCCGGTGTAGCGGTGCATCCGCTCGAGCAGGTCGGGCGAGACGGAGTCGAGGTAGTTCTCCAGCTCGCCGTACGCCTGGTCGCCCTGCACGATCAGCTCGCGGAAGTCCTCGTTGAAGAGGTCGCGGACGACGCGGATGACCAGGTCGGGCTCCTCCGAGAGCGGGCGCGGCGCGCCACCCTCGGCCGCCTTGGCCTGGATCTCCTCCCACTGCGCCTGCAGCCGCTTGACGTCGCGGGCCAGCTCGTCCTCGCTGGCGCCCTCGGCCGCGGTCCGCACGATCACCCCGGCGCCGTCCGGTACGAGCTTCTTCAGCACGTCGCGCAGCCGCTTGCGCTCGTTGTCGGGCAGCTTGCGGCTGATGCCGGAGGCGTTGCCGTTCGGCACGTACACCAGGTGCCGGCCGGAGAGCGCGATGTGGCTGCTCAGCCGGGCACCCTTGTGCCCGATCGGGTCCTTGGTGACCTGGACCAGCACCGAGTCGCCGGAGCGCAGGGCCTGCTCGATCGAGCGCGCCCGCCCCTCGAGCCCGGTGGCGTCCCAGTTGACCTCGCCGGCGTAGAGGACCGCGTTGCGGCCGCGGCCGACGTCGACGAAGGCCGCCTCCATGCTCGGCAGCACGTTCTGGACCTTGCCGAGGTACACGTTGCCGACCATGGTGCCCGAGGTCGACCGGGAGACGTAGTGCTCGACCAGGATGCCGTCCTCGAGCACGGCGATCTGCGTACGGTCGGGCTTCTGCCGGACGACCATGACCCGGTCGACGGCCTCGCGGCGGGCCAGGAACTCCGACTCGCTCAGGATCGGCGGGCGGGTCCGGCGCTGCTCCCGGCCGTCGCGCCGGCGCTGCCGCTTCGCCTCCAGCCGGGTGGAGCCGGAGACGCCCTGGACCTCGTCGCTGCGGCGCGGCTCGCGCACCCGCACGACCGTGTGCACGCCGTCCTCGACCCCGCCGGACTCGGTGTCGCCCGAGCCCTTGCGGCGCCGGCGCCGGCGGCGGCGGGTGACCCCGTCGCCCTCCTCGGCCTCGTCCTCGTCACCCTCGGCCTCGACGGCGTCCTCGGGCTGCTCGGCGGTCCCGTCGCCCTCGTCGGCCTCGTCGGACGGGCCCTTGCCGCGGCCACGGCCCCGGCGTCCCCGCCGGCGGCGGCGCCGGCCGGCGCTGTCCTCGTCCTCGTCGATGTCCTCGTCGGCGCCGTCCTCGACGTCGTCGGCGCTCTCGTCGCTCTCCTCGAGCGCCGGCGCCTCGACGGCCTCGGCCGCGGTGGTCTCCTCGGCCTCGGCCGCGGCGCCGCCCCGGCGGCGGCGCCGGCTCTTACGGGCGCCCTCGGCCGCCTCCTCCGCGACGGCGGGCGCCCCGGACTCGGCGGTCTCGGCGACCGGCTCGGTGGACGCCGCGGCGGCGGCAGCCCCACGGCGGCTGCGCCGGGTCGTGGGAGCGGGCTCGGCCTCCGGGTCCGGCGGCATGAACAGCACGGCGGGCGGCAGGGCGGCCTTACGGCCGCGGCGCGGCTTCGGCTCCTCCTCGACGAAGTCGTCGTCGAGAGGCAGAACCCCGATGACGGGTACGCCGGCAGCAGCGTCCTGCGCGGTCTCGTCCTCGTCCTCCGCGACGGGCTCCTCGACCGCGGGAACGGACACGGCGGGAATCTCGGCGGCGGGAGCCTCGACGACCGGGCTCTCCTCGGCGGGAGCCGCAGCCGCCGGAGCGGCCTTCTTGCGCGCCCGGCTGCGGGTGGCCTTCACCGGTGCGACCGGCTCGGCATCGCTGAGCAGGCTCTCCGCAACGGCAGCGGGGTCCTCCGCCAAGGCCTCGGCAGCCGCGGGGGCCGCCTTCTTGCGCGCCCGGCTGCGGGTGGCCTTCACCGGCGGCGCGACGGGCTCTCCCGCGGTCGCGGCGGCGTCGCTGGCGACGGCTGCCTCGTCGGACGCGCCGGGCTCGGTGCCGGGCGCGTCCACCGGCACGGCCGGCGGCGTGGCCTTGCGGCGCGGGGCGCGGGTGCGGCGCGCGGGTGTTGCGGTCTCGGCGGATTCGGCGGTAGGAGGCGTGACTGCCTCGTCCCCTGCACCGCCCTGTGGCTCGTTATCGAGCATGGGGCGCTCTCCAGTTCTGGCGGCCCCGGGCGCGGGTGAGCGCTGCCACGCAGGGTCGCCGCAAGTTTTTCGGTCCCGGCCGTCGTCGGACGGGCTTCCGAAGTCTGCCAACGCGGGCGCCGGCCGAACCGGTCAACGCCCTCCGATGGGTGCGTCCTCGCGATCCGCGTCCAACGGATCGACGATCTCCCCCTGCGGGGTGAGCGAGCCCTGGGCCAGCCGGGTCACCCGTGGGGGCACCGGCGGCTCCAGGCCGGCCACCACGTGCAGGCCGGACAAGACGTCATCGGGCCGTACGGCGGGCGTGACCTGCCGCACGACAAGGTCGATTATCGCACACCGTGCCGCCACGGCCCCGGAAGGTGCGCCAGACTGCTCGGTGACAGCGAAGAACGCAACTGCATTTCGGGCGTCGAACGCGCGCCGGCCCTGCTTCGTCATGCGCTCGACCAGCACTTCCTCGGCCGCGAGGAACGCCTCGACGGCCTTGGCCGCCACCGCGGGCTCCACCTCGGGAAGCTCGATCAACCACCGGGACGCGTCGATCCGGTCGGCCAGGCTGCCCTCGCGCGCCACCACGGCGTCGAGCACGTCCAGGCCCGGCGAGAGCGCCGCGTCCAGCGCCACGCGCAGCTGCTGCGGGTCCACCTCGGCCTGCAGCCCGATCTCCAGGTACTCCGCCTCGCTGCCCACACCGGTCGGCGCGGCGCTCGCGTACGAGATCTTGGGGTGCGGGGTGAAGCCCTGGGAGAACGCGATCGGGACCGCGGCACGCCGCAGGGCCCGCTCGAAGGCTCGCGCGAAGTCGCGGTGCGAGGTGAAGCGCAGCGGGCCGCGCTTGGCGTAGCGGATACGGATCCGCTGGACGACGGGCGCCTGACCGCCGACGGGCTGGTTCTTCGGCATGGCTAAACAGGCACTCGCAGACTGTTGACGGGGGTCAGGGGCAAAAGCTTCTTGCCGGTGGGGCCGATCTGGATCTCGGTGTCCATCGCCGGGCACACGCCGCAGTCGAAGCACGGGGTCCAGCGGCAGTCGTCCTGCTCGTACTCGCCGAGGGCGTCCTGCCAGTCCTGCCAGAGCCAGTCCTTGTCCAGGCCCGAGTCCAGGTGGTCCCACGGCAGCACCTCGAGCTGGTCGCGCTCGCGCGTGGTGTACCAGTCCAGGTCGACCCCGAAGTCCGGGAGGACCTCGGCGCAGGCCTCGACCCAGCGGGCGTACGAGAAGTGCTCGGACCAGCCGTCGAAGCGGCCGCCCTTGTCCCAGACCCGCCGGATGACCTTGCCGACCCGGCGGTCGCCGCGCGAGAGCAGGCCCTCGATCAGCGACGGCTCGCCGTCGTGGTAGCGGTAACCGATCGCCCGGCCCAGCGACCGGTCGCTGTTGATCTCCTGCTTGAGCAGCCGGAGCCGGTTGTCGATGACCTCGGGACGCTCCATGGCGGCCCACTGGAACGGGGTGTGCGGCTTCGGCACGAACCCGCCGATCGAGACCGTGCAGCGGATGTCCTTGGTGCCCGCCGCGGCCCGGCCGGCCCGGATCACCTCGTGCGCCATGTGCGCGATCTCGAGCACGTCCTCGTCGGTCTCGGTGGGCAGGCCGCACATGAAGTACAGCTTCACCTGCCGCCACCCGTTCGAGTACGCGGTGACGACCGTCCGGATCAGGTCCTCCTTGGTCACCATCTTGTTGATGACCTTGCGGATCCGCTCCGAGCCGCCCTCGGGCGCGAACGTCAGGCCGGTCCGCCGTCCGTTGCGCGACAACTCCTGCGCCAGGTCGATGTTGAAGGCGTCCACCCGGGTCGACGGCAGCGACAGCGAGACGTTGGTGTCGGCGTACTGCTGGGCCAGACCCGAGCACATGTCGCCGATCTCGGAGTGGTCGGCGCTGGAGAGCGAGAGCAGGCCCACCTCGGAGAAGCCGGAGAACTCCAGGCCCTCCTTGACCATCTGCCCGACCGTGGTGATCGACCGCTCCCGCACCGGGCGGGTGATCATGCCGGCCTGACAGAACCGGCAGCCCCGGGTGCACCCGCGGAAGATCTCCACCGCGTACCGCTCGTGGACCGTCTCGGCGAGCGGGACCAGCGGCTTCTTCGGGTACGGCCAGGCGTCCAGGTCCATGGTCGTGCGCTTGGCCACCCGGAACGGCACGTCCGGGCGGTTCGGCACGACGCGCTGGATCCGGCCGTCCGGCAGGTAGTCGACGTCGTAGAAGCGCGGCACGTAGATGCTCTCCGTGCGCGCCAAGCGCAGCAGCAGCTCGTCACGCCCGCCCGGGCAGCCCTCGGCCTTCCACTCCCGGATGATGCCGGTGATCTCCAGCACCGCCTCCTCGCCGTCGCCGAGCACGGCGGCGTCGATGAAGTCGGCGATCGGCTCCGGGTTGAAGGAGGCGTGCCCGCCGGCGAGCACGATCGGGTCGTCGTCGCCCCGGTCCGCGGCGTCCAGCGGGATGCCGGCCAGGTCCAGGGCGGAGAGCATGTTGGTGTAGCCGAGCTCGGTCGCGAACGAGACGCCGAGCACGTCGAACGCCTTCACCGGGCGGTGCGCGTCGACCGTGAACTGCGGGACGCCGCGCTCCTTCATCAGCGCTTCGAGGTCCGGCCAGACCGCGTACGTCCGCTCGGCCAGCACGTCGGGCTGCTCGTTGAGCACCTCGTACAGGATCTGGACGCCCTGGTTGGGCAGGCCCACCTCGTACGCGTCCGGGTACATCAGTGCCCAGCGCACGGTGGTCGCGTCCCAGTCCTTGACGACGGCGCCCAGCTCGCCCCCCACGTACTGGATGGGCTTGCTGACCCTGGGCAGCAACTGCTCGAGCTGAGGGAACACGGAAGCGACGCTCATGGGACTCCAGGGTACGCGGGTTACCGGTTCATCTCCTCCGCGGCCTGGGTGAGGCTCGTGGCCATGAGATCGTCGCGGAACGCGCACAGCTGCAGCGTCATCCGGGCCGGCCCGGACTCCCCCACCACGAGCCGGATCGGCGTGCCGTTGCGATCCAGGTCACCCACGAGCGAGTCGAGCAGCCGCACCCCGGCGCTGTCGAGGAACGACACGGCGGTCAGGTCGATGAGCACCGCGCCGGCCCGGCCGGTGTGCCGCACGATCTCGCGCCCGATCGCGGGGGCGTTCGCGAGGTCGATCTCGCCGGCGAGACGGACCACGTCGGCCGCGCCGGCCTTCGCGAAGGTCACCCACTGATCGGTCATCGAGCCTCCCGGCGGGCACGCCGCATGGTCACCGTCGTGCCGTCGGTACGGTCGAACGTCACGTCGTCCATCACCTGGTGGATCAGCTGCAGGCCGCGGCCGCGGGACAGGTCCACGCCCGCCGCCTGCCAGTCGCCGCGATCGGTGACCCGGACCTCGACGGCGTCCTCGGAGATCGTAGCCGTGACGTCGACGATGCCGAACGGGTCGTTCCGGTAGCCGTGCTCGATCGCGTTGGCCACCGCCTCGGAGCCGGCCAGCAGCACCGCCTGAGTGCTCTCCTCGTCGACTCCGTGCGAGATCAGCCAGCCGCGCAGGTCCTTGCGCAGCAGCGCGATCTGCACCGGGTCGGCGCCGATCGCGCGTTCCAGCCGGTCCTCGGTGCCGATCGCCACGCAGAGCAGGCAGACGTCGTCGCCGTGCTCGCGGCCGACCATGGTCTGTGCGAGCCCCGCGGTGAGGCCGGGCAGCGGGGCGTCGCGCCGGCCCGCGTACGCCCGCGCCAGCATCTCGAAGCCGGCGTCGATGCGCCGGTTCCGCCGCTCGATGAGCCCGTCGGTGTAGAGCAGCAGCCGGCTGCCGGCCGCCAGCCGGGTCCGGTGCTCCAGGCGCGTACGCCGCCCCGCGTGCGAGCCGAGCGCGCCGGAACGGCCGTCGAGCAGGTACCGCGGGGAACCGCCCGGCTCGGCGAGCAGCGGCGGCAGGTGCCCCGCGCAGGCGTACGTCATCTCGCGCTCGGCCAGGTCGATCTCGGCGTACGCGACCGTGGCCATGCGCGCCGACTCCACCCGTTCGACGAACCGGTCCAGGCGTTCCAGCAACCGCGCCGGCCCGGCCTCCGCCGACGCGAGGGCCCGGATCGCGCTGCGCAGCTGGCCCATGGTGGTGGCCGCGTCGATGCCGCGCCCGACCACGTCGCCGACCACCACGGCCAGCTTGTCCGGCGTGATGAGGAACGCGTCGAACCAGTCGCCGCCGACCTCGAGGTCGTGGGCGGCCGCCTGGTAGTGGGTCTCCACGGCGAACCGCGGGTCGCTGGGCAGGTCGCCGGTGAGCAGGCTGCGCTGCAGGGTCCGGGCGATGGCCCGCTCCTGCTCGTACAGCCGGGCGTTCTCCAGCGCGAGCGCGGCCCGGTCGGCCAGGTCGGTGAGGAAGGCGATCTCCTCGGCCGTACGCCGGCCCGTCGCCGCCCGCAGTGCCAGCGTGCCCAGCACCTTGCCGCCCACGCTCAGCGGCAGCACCGCGCAGTCGAGACCGCTGCCGGGCTCGGCGAACTCGGCCTTGTTGTTGGCCACGACGAGCGTGATGCGTTCCGCCAGCCGGCCAGGGTGGGGCTCGGGCCCGCCGGCGTCGGCGACCAGCCCGGCCGGGCCGACCTGCAGGCGTACGGAGGCCCACTCGGCGAACTCGGGCACCAGCCGCTCCACCAGGCGCCGGGCCCGGGGCATGAGCCGCGGCAGCTCCTCCAGACCGCCGGTGGTCTCGGCGAGGAACGTGGCGCGGGCCTCCCGCCGGCGGGCGGCGTCGTACAGGCGGGCCCGGTCCAGCGCCTGCCCGGCCTGGTGACCGAGGAGCCGGACGACGCGCAGCTCGGTGTCGGTGAGCTCACGTTCCTCGGTGAAGCCGAAACAGAGCACCCCGAGCACCTCCGCGCCGACCGCCTCGCCTGCGAAGCCGGCCGTGAGCGGGAGCATCACCGCGGTCCGGTAACCGGCCCGGCGCATCGCCGCGGCGAGCGCCGGGAAGTGCTTCTCCGCCTCGGCGAGCGAGCCGACGACGTGCAGGTCGCCGCGGCGGGCGACCTCGGCGACCGGGTGTGGCGACGAGCGCGGGACATCGGGGTACTCGAGGGCGTCGGGCCGGGTGCCGGCCAGCGCGATCAGCTGGTCCCGGTCCGCGTCGACGAGCCACACGCTGCTGCCGGCGGAGCCGAAGGCCGCGGCGGGCGCGCCGACCACCGCCTCGGCGACCTCGGCGGCCGTGGGTGCGGCGGCGAGGTCGGCGACGACCTGCTGCAGCGCGCGTACGCGTTTCTCGGAGGCCTCGGCCGCCCGGCGCGCGGCGAGCAGCTCCTTCTCGTACCCCCGGCGGTCGGTGGCTTTGAAGATCATCGTGCGCACCACCCGGGGCAGGCCGTCGGGGTCGCGTCCCAGGGCCGAGTTGACCAGGATCGGCAGCTGCCGGCCGTCCGCGCAGACCAGCTCCAGCGCCATCTCATGGACGCCGTCCTGCATGCTCAGCAGCGGGGCGTAGTGCGTCTCGTAGTAGATCCGGTCGCCGGGGCCGAGCAGGTCGCGGAACCGCCGCCGGCCGATCAGCTCGGCGCGGTCGTAACCGGACCAGGCCAGGAACGTCCCGTTGACCTGGACGATCGTGCCGTCCGGCAGGGTCGTCAGGTACCCGCACGGCGCGTTCTCGTAGAGGTCCCCGGGTTCCTCCTCCCAGGGCACACGCAGGTCCTGCGTCACGTCCGGCCCACCACCGCCGTTCTCCGCCATGACTCTCTAGAGGTACGCCTTGATGGCGGCCACGGTCTCGGCCGGAGCGCTGAGGTTCGGGCAGTGCCCCGTCGCATTCATGGCCACCAGTGTGCTCCCCTTCAGGTGCGCGTGCACGTAGTCGCCGACCACGGCGGGAGCGATGACGTCGTCGGCGCACTGCAGGATCAACGCCGGCGTACGCAGTTTCGCGAGGTCCTCGCGGTTGTCGGACAGGAACGTCACCCGGGCGAACTTTCTGGCGATCTCCGGGTCGGTGGCGCAGAAGCTGTTGGTCAGCTCCCGGCCGAGCTCCGGCCGGTCGGGGTTGCCCATGATGACCGGGGCCATCGCGCTCGACCAGCCCAGATAGTTGCTGTCCAGGGACTCCAGCATCGACTCGATGTCGCTGGCACGGAAGCCGCCGACGTAGTCCTCCGTGTCGATGTAGCGCGGCGAGGGGCCGACCAGGACGAGCTTGGCGAACCGTTCGGGCTCGCGGATCGCGGCGAGCACACCGATCATGGCGCTGACCGAGTGCCCGACGAAGACGACGTCGTGCAGGTCGAGGTCATGAACGATCTCGAGCACGTCCGACGCGTACCCGTCGAGGCTGGAGTAGCGCTCGTCGGCGTACGCCGCCAGGTCCGACCGCCCGGCGCCGACGTGGTCGAACAGCACCACCCGGTGGGTGTCGGTGAACTCCGGCGCCACGAACCGCCACATGTTCTGGTCGCAGCCGTAGCCGTGGGCGAACAGCATCGGCTGCCCGTCCGGCTTGCCGCTGATGTTGATGGCGTGTCGCTGAAGGGTCTTCATGTCCGAATCACCACCGGGTCACCATACGACTCCGCACGGTCGGCCACATCACCCCCCGTGTCCGTTCTCCGGAAGGATCATCGCGCGGGCAAGGTGGCGGCGAAGTGGCGGCACGTTTCTAACCTGGCACTACGGGGCCCTGAGCAGACGTGGGAGGAGATCGACGGATGACCGACCAGCAGCCGGGCGAACCGGCCGCGGGCGAATCCGACCACCACCCGGACGCCGCGGCCCCGGGCGCCACGCCGGACCCGACCCGCATCGACGCACCCACCGCGACCGAACCGCCCACGGCCGTCGAGCCGGGCACGGCCGTCGAGCCGGGCACGGCCGTCGAGCCGGGCACGGCCGTCGAGCCGGGCACGGCCGTCGAGCCGGTCGCGGCAACCGAGGACATCCCCGAACGGTGGAGCGGCTCCGCGGCCGTCCCGCCGCCCACTCCGAAGAAGTCCCGGTGGGGCCGCCGCAGGCCGCAGGAGGACATGCCGGCGGTGGACCCGTGGGCGGACAGCGAGGACTGGTCGACGACCCCGGCGGTCGACCCGTGGGCCGACCACGACACCCCGATCGACGTCATGGAGCCGTTCCCCGAAGCCATGCCCCCGACCCGGGTGGAGGCTCCCCTCCCCCCGACGCGGGTCGAAAGCCCCCTCCCCCCGACGCGGGTCGAAAGCCCACTGCCGCCGACGCGGGTCGAAAGCCCTCCGGCGAATGCGGAACCGCCCGCAGCCCCGGCCCAGCCTCAGGCTCAAGCTCAGGCCGCCACCCCGCCCGGGGAGCGCCCCCGCCGCGGCTGGCGCCGCAAGCGCCGGGAACAGCCCGCCCCGGTCAACCGCCTACCGGTCCAGCCGCGCCAGGAAGCACCCCAGCTCCGCCCCGCGCCGCCGCCTGGCCCCGCCCTGCCGGCCGCGTACGCCCAGCGAGCCCGCCCCCTCCCGCCCCCGCCACCCGCGAAGGGCCGGAAGAAGCGCAGGCCGGCGGCACCACCGCCACCGCCGTGGCGTCCGCCGCACGCCGCCGGGCCGCAGCGCCCGCTGCCGCCGCCACCGCGCCGCAAACGCCGCTGGGGCCGCCGCCTGTTCATGTTCACCCTGCTCAGCGCGCTGTGCTGCTGCGGCGTACCCGGGTATTTCCTCTGGCCGGCGGCCCAGCAGTACCCGGTCTCGGCGGTCCTGCCGGCCACGGTCGCCGACTTCGACCTGCGCGACGACGGCGCGAGCAAGCGGGCCGTGGAACGTCTCGCGGACCGGGTCGGAGGTCTGAGCCTGGTCTCGGGTGACGTGTTCGCCGGCATGTACGCCGACGGCGACGGCAAACGCGTCACGATCTTCGGCAGCACCGGCCTGCGCCTCACCCCGGAGGCGGATGTGGAGGCCGAGCTGAACCACCTCACCGACGAGTACCAGATCAAGGACGTCGAGGCGTACGACCTGGGCGTGACCGGCGCGCACGAGCGTTGCGGCGTCGGCCGCAGCGGCGGTGACACCGTGGTGGTCTGCGCATGGGCGGACCACGGCAGCCTCGCCACCGTGCTGCTGACCCGCCGGTCGGCGGCGGAGAGCGCACGGCTCACCGCGGTCTTCCGCGACGCCGTGCTCAACCCCCGGATCGGCAGGAATGCGCAGCTCAGCTGGGGGTAGAACGACACCATGACGAGGCGCTGGCTCTTCGCCGACCAGCTCGGCCCGCACTTCCTCGACCGACCCCGGCAGCCCGTGCTGCTGATCGAGTCGAAGGCGGTGTTCCGTCGGCGCCGCTTCCACCGGCAGAAGGCGCACCTGATCCTCTCCGCGCTGCGGCACCGGGCCGCCGAGCTGGGCGACCAGGCGCAGTACGTTCGCGCGGACACCTACGGCGAGGTCGTCCGCGCGCGCCCCGACCAGCTGAGCGTCTGCCACCCCACGTCACGGGCCGCCCGCGGGCTCGTGCAGCGGCTGGACGTCGAGCTGGTGCCGCCGCGCGGTTTCGCCACGGCACCGGCTGACTTCATGGCCTGGGCACAGGGCCGCAAGCATCTCCGCATGGAGGACTTCTACCGCGACGCCCGGCGCCGGCACTCGGTGCTGATGGACGGCGACGAGCCGGCGGGCGGCAAGTGGAATCTCGACGCCGACAACCGGGAGCCGCTGCCCCGGGGCGCGCAGAAGCTCGACGTGCCGCCGGCGCCCCCGATCCGCGAGGACGACATCGATGCCGAGGTCCGCGCCGATCTCGACCGGTGGCAGCGCGACGACGGCATCGAGTTCATCGGCCGCGACGGCCCGCGCGTGTTCCCCGCCACCCGGCGTGAGGCGCTGGCCCGGCTCCGTCACTTCGTCACCCATCGGCTCACGGCGTTCGGGCCGTACGAGGACGCGATGCTGGCCGGCGACCCGTGGATGGCGCACAGCATGCTCAGCGCGCCGCTGAACCTGGGGCTGCTGGATCCGCTGGAGATCGTCGAGAAGGCCGAGGCGGCGTACCGGTCGGGGGCCGCGCCGCTGAGCAGCGTCGAGGGCTTCGTCCGGCAGATCATCGGCTGGCGGGACTTCATCTGGCACCTGTACTGGTACTTCGAGCCCACCTACCGCGGCTCCAACGAACTGCACGCCGACGATCGCATCCCGGACTGGTTCGCGAACCTCGACGCGGACGCCGTCGAGGCGCGCTGCCTCTCCGACGTGCTGGCGGGCGTACGTGACCGCGGCTGGGTGCATCACATCCCGCGACTGATGGTGCTGGGCAACTACGCGTTGCAGCGCGGCTGGAAACCCGGGGCCATGTCCGACTGGTTCCACCGCGCGTTCGTCGACGGGTACGAGTGGGTCATGACCGCCAACGTGGTCGGCATGAGCCAGTACGCGGACGCCGGCCGGATGAGCACCAAGCCGTACGCGGCCGGCGGCGCGTACATCAACCGGATGAGCGACTACTGCGGCGGCTGCCGCTACGACCCGAAGGTGCGCGTGGGCGACGACGCATGCCCGTACACCGCGGGTTACTGGGCCTTCCTGCAGCGCAACGAGGGCAGGCTGCGCGCCAACCACCGGATGCGCCGGCCGATGCAGGGCCTGGACCGGCTCGGCGACCTCGAAGCGCTCGTCGAGCAGGAACGGGCCCGCGGCGGCAGCGCTCCTTAAGCCCCTTCGGGCGCGGCGCGCGGCGGGGCGTAGCGCGGCACGTACTCCTGGCCCGTGAGCTTCTGGATCTCCGCCATGACCTCGTCGGTCAGCGCGCGCAGCGCGGTCCGGTCGTCGGCGCGACCGGTGACCTCGATCGGCTTGCCATACTTCACGATGACCTTGCCCTTGCCCGGCTTCGGGTACGGCTGCCCGATCGGCTGGACCTTCTCGGTGCCCACCATGCCGACCGGGATGATCGGCACACCGGCCGCCACCGCCAGCCGTGCGACCCCCGTACGCCCGCGGTAGAGCCGGCCGTCCGGCGAGCGCGTCCCCTCGGGGTAGACGGCGACCAGGTCGCCGGCCTTGAGCACCGGGATCGCGCCGTCGAAGGCGGTGAGCGCCGCCCGGCCGCCGGCCCGTTCGACCTTGATGGCGCCGAGACCCTCCAGCACCCACTTGGTCACGTTCGCGCGGAAGTTCCCGCCGCGGAAATACTCCGCCTTGGCCCAGAACGCGATGTGCCGCGGGACCGTGGAGCCGAGGAACAGCTCGTCGGCGACGGAGAGGTGGTTTCCGGCGAGGATCGCGCCGCCGGTCGCCGGGATGTTCTCGAGGCCTTCGACGTGCGGACGCCAGCCGATCTTCATCGCGTTACCGACTGTGAGTTTGCCGATCGAGTAGAGCAGCGGCAACGTGTTCCTCCGGCGGGGACTGCAGGGCGAAGTGGGGGTGGCGGAGAGACATTATCCGACGCCGTGGCCGTTAATCCCGTTGATCTTGGATGCCGGGCTCGGCATTTACCGCGCAACACGGCAAATGCCGAACCCGGCGAGGCGTGTCTCACACGGCGCGGGTCACGGAGACGGTGACCGTCTCCCCCTCGCCGGCCTCCCCGGCGAAGCCCTCGCTCACGTCACCGAAGGTGAGCGACGTCGCCAGGGTCTCGGCGGCCACGAAATCGCGGTGCGTCTCGACGGCCGCCCGGACCGCCGCGGACGCGGCCACGATGAGCGCGATCCGGTCCGAGACGTCGAGGCCGGCGTCGCGGCGGGCCTGCTGCACGACCCGGATGACGTCGCGGGCCAGACCCTCGGCCGCCAGCTCCGGCGTGACCTCGGTGTCGAGGACCACCACACCGCGGCCCGCGGGCAGCGGGGCCGAGTTCTCCACGTCGGCGGCGACGAGCTTGAGCTCGTACTCGCCCTCCGCCAAGGTGACGCCGGCCGCGACGGGCGCGCCGTCCACCAGCTCCCAGTCGCCGGCCTTGACGGCCTTGATGACCTGCTGGACCTGCTTGCCCAGGCGCGGGCCGAGGGCCCGCGGCACCACGGTCAGAACCTGCCGGGAGTACGCGCCCAGATCGCCGCTGAGCTCGACGTCCTTGACGTTGACCTCGTCGGCCAGCAGGTCCTTGAACGCCTCGAGGGTCGCGGCGTCCGGCGTGGCCACGGTCAGCTTCGCCAGCGGCAGGCGTACGCGCAGCGCCTTGGCCTTGCGCATCGACAGCGCGGCCGAGGCCACGTCGCGGATGGCGTCCATCGAGGCCACCAGCTCGTGGTCGGCGGGGAAGGCGGACGCCTCCGGCCAGTCGGTGAGGTGCACCGAGCGGCCCCCGGTCAGGCCCCGCCAGACCTCCTCGGCGGTCAGCGGCGCGAGCGGCGCCACCACGCGGCACAACGCCTCGAGCACGGTGGCCAGGGTGTCGAACGCGTCCGCGTCGCCGTCCCAGAACCGGTCGCGCGAGCGGCGCACGTACCAGTTGGTCAGCGCGTCCAGGTAAGCCCGCACCGACCCCGCGGCGCTGGAGATGTCGTAGTCGTCCATCTTCGCCTGGACGTCCGCGACCAGCTCGTTCGTCTTCGCCAGGATGTAGCGGTCCAGCAGGTGCGTGGAGTCGGTACGCAGCGTCGCCGTGTGCCCCGAGGCGTTCGCGTACAGGCTGAAGAAGTACCAGACGTTCCACAGCGGGAGCAGCACCTGGCGCACGGAGTCCCGGATCGCCGTCTCCGTCACGGGCATGTCCCCGCCCCGCAGCACCGGCGACGACATGAGCATCCAGCGCATCGCGTCGGAGCCGTACGTGTCGAAGACCCGGTACACGTCGGGGTAGTTGCGCAGGCTCTTGGACATCTTGCGCCCGTCCTCGCCCAGCAGGATGCCGTGGCTGAGGCAGTTACGGAACGCCGGCCGGTCGAACAGCGCGGTGGCCAGCACGTGCATGGTGTAGAACCAGCCACGGGTCTGGCCGATGTACTCGACGATGAAATCGCCCGGGTAGTGGTGCTCGAACCAGTCCTTGTTCTCGAACGGGTAGTGCACCTGCGCGAACGGCATCGACCCCGACTCGAACCAGCAGTCGAGTACCTCCGGCACCCGGCGCATGGTCGACCTGCCCGTCGGGTCGTCCGGGTTGGGCCGGGTCAGCTCGTCGACGTAAGGCCGGTGCAGGTCGGTGACCTTCACGCCGAAGTCGCGTTCCATCTCCTCGAACGAGCCGTACACGTCGACCCGCGGGTAGTTCGGGTCGTCGGACTTCCACACCGGGATCGGCGAGCCCCAGAACCGGTTCCGGGAGATCGACCAGTCCCGGGCGTTGGCCAGCCACTTGCCGAACGAGCCGTCCTTGATGTGCGCCGGTGTCCAGGTGATCTCCTGGTTGAGCTCGACC
This sequence comes from Actinoplanes sp. NPDC049316, assembly GCF_040677315.1. NCBI lineage: Bacteria > Bacillati > Actinomycetota > Actinomycetes > Micromonosporales > Micromonosporaceae > Actinoplanes > Actinoplanes sp. NPDC049316. The sequence goes on from NZ_JBFAQM010000021.1 coordinate 135,999, forward strand.
ATGCGATCCCGGAACGTCGTGACGGCCACGAACCACGACGACACAGCCTTGTAGACCAGCGGCGTGTCACAGCGCCAGCAGTGCGGGTACGAGTGCGTGTACCCCTCGTGCCGCAGCACCAGCCCGCGGCCCTTGAGGTCGGCGGTGATCGGCTTGTTCGCCTCGAAGACCTGCACGCCCTGCCACGGTCCGACCAGCGCGGTGAACCGGGTGTGCTCGTCCACGGTCACGATGGTCGGGATGCCGGCCGCGTTGCAGACGTTCTGGTCGTCCTCACCGAACGCGGGCGCCTGGTGGACGACCCCGGTGCCGTCCTCGTCGCTCACGTAGTCGGCGGCCAGCACCTGGAACGCGTTCGGCCCGGCCTGCTCGACCAGGAAGTCGAACATCGGCGTGTACCGGCGGCCCGCCAGCTCCCGGCCGAGCACCGTGCCGACCTGCTCGTACCCGTCGAGTTCCTTGGCGTACGCGGCCACCCGGCCGGCGCCCAGGATCAGCTTCCGGCCATCCTTCTCCAGCACGGCGTACTCGATGTCGGGACCGACCGCCAGCGCGAGGTTCGACGGCAGCGTCCACGGCGTGGTGGTCCACACCGCGATGTCCTCGCCGCTGTCCAGCCGGAACGTGACGGTCAGCGCGGGGTCCGTACGGTCGCGGTAGACGTCGTCCATCCGCGTCTCGGTGTTCGACAGCGGCGTCTCGCACCGGAAGCAGTACGCGAGAACCCGGAACCCCTCGTACACCAGCCCCTTGTCGTGCAGCGTCTTGAACGCCCACATGACCGACTCCATGTAGCTGGGGTCGAGGGTCTTGTAGTCGTTGCTGAAGTCGACCCAGCGCGCCTGCCGGGTGACGTAGCGCTCCCAGTCCTTGGTGTAGGCGAGCACGGACGTCCGGCAGGCCTCGTTGAACTTGTCGACGCCCAGCTCGAGGATCTGCGCCTTCGTGCTGATCCCCAGCTGCTTCTCGGCCTCCACCTCGGCGGGCAGCCCGTGGGTGTCCCAGCCGAAGCGGCGCTCGACGTGCTTGCCGCGCATGGTCTGGTAGCGCGGGACCACGTCCTTGACGTACCCGGTGAACAGGTGGCCGTAGTGCGGCAGGCCGTTCGCGAACGGCGGGCCGTCGTAGAAGACGTACTCGTTGCTGCCGTCCTGCCCGGCCGGGCGCTCGTCGACGGAGGCCTCGAAGGTCTTGTCGGCCGCCCAGTGCTCGAGCACGGCCCGCTCGACCGCGGGCAGATCCGGGCTCGCGGGCACGCCGGAGGCGTCGGTGTGCTGGGGATACGCCATCGGTGGTTCGCTCTCCTCGCAGGTCACGTGGACTGCGAGGACGAGCCGGGGCCCGCGGTACCACCTCGCTTGACGGCCCCGCAGGGCCGCCCGCTCATTCGCCGGCTGGGATGCGGGCCGGTGCCGCCCGGTTCTACTGAGATCCGAAGATCCGTTCTTCCGGAGGCTCCCCGGTGATGGCCGGATCGACGCCTGCAGAAGACAACGATACCGGCCCGCATTTGTTCCTCAGCGCCGACGGGGCGCCTTCAGCGTCGTGGACCAGAGCGACACGCCCTCACGATCGCGCAGGTCGACCCGGAGGTCGCCGGTGCGGCCGTCGATCCGGACCTCGCCGAAGTGCTGGTAACCCTCGGCCGGCGACGCGTTCGCCACCGGCGGGGTGTGGATGAACGCGGTGTCCGGCCCGAACGTCGCGTCGAGCTTGTTCGGCCCGAAAGCCCCCGCGTGCGCCGGTCCGGAGACGAACTCCCAGAACGGTGTGAAGTCCTGGATCGCCGCCCGCGCCGGGTCGTAGTGGTGCGCGGCCGTGTAGTGCACGTCCGCGGTGAGGAAGACGATCCCGGTCACCCCGGCGCGGTGCGCCGACTGCAGGACCTGCGCGAACTCCAGCTCCCGGCCCTTCGGCGCGCCCGGGTCGCCCTGCGCGACACCCTCCTGCGCAGCCGGCCCGTCCGGCACCACGATGCCGAGCGGCAGGTCGTTCGCGATGACCTTCCAGGTCGCCCGCGACTCCTTCAGGCCGCGGATCAACCATTCCCGCTGCTCGCTGCCGAGCAGCCCGCGCTGCGGGTCGGCATAGACATTGCCGTCGTTCGGGTCCTTGAAGGTGCGCATGTCCAGCACGAAGACATCCAGAAGCGGACCGTACGGGATGACGCGATGAACCGGTCCCGACTGCGACGGAATGGGCACCCACTCGTGGTATGCCTGATGCGCGCGAGCCGCCAGGACGTCGACCCGCTTCTCGGTGTACCGAGCGTCGTCGAGGATCTCCCCCGGATACCAGTTGTTGAGCACCTCGTGGTCGTCCCACTGGTTCACCTGCGGCACCTGCGCCGCGAACGCCTTGTACGCGTCGTCCAGCAGGTTGTACGCGTACTGCCCCCGGTACTCGGCGAGCGTCTCGGCGACCTTGGACTTCTCCTCGGTCATCAGGTTGCGCCAGATCCGCCCGTCCGGCAGCGTCACCTGCGCGGTCAGCGGACCGTCCGCGTACACGGTGTCGCCGCTGTGCAGCAGGAAGTCGGGGCGCCGGGCCCGCATCGACTCGAAGATCTTCAGGCCCCCGTACGCCGGGTCGATCCCCCAGCCCTGCCCGACCACGTCGCCAGTCCAGACGAACGAGATGTCCTGCCGCCGGACAGGCGCGGTGCCGAGCTGCCCGTCGACCGGCTCGCTGAACAGGCCGGGACGGTCGAGGCTCTCCACCCGTACGCGATAGAACAACCGCTCCCCCGGCGGCAGGCCGCGCAGACGCACTTTGCCGGTGAAATCGGTGTCCGGGGTGAGCACCGGGCCGCGGACGCGGCACGCGCCCCGCAGATCGGGGCGGCGGCTCGCCTCCACCCACATCCGGCCCGGCCGGTCCGCGCGGGTCCACACGACCGCGGACGAAGCGGTGGCGTCGCCGCTCTGCACGCCGTGGGTGATGACGGGACGGCTGGCGCTCCACCCGCTCCAGCTCCCGCCGGCGAGCGCGGGCGCGGCGGGCAGGGCGCTCAGCACACCACCGGCGAGGCCGGCGCGCAGCAGGCTGCGTCGATCGATCGAGGTCATGAGGTAGGTCTACCGGCCGGACCTGAATCCACGGTGAATGTCACATCTCGGCGGCCTGACTCGTCCCCGTACCGACATCGCATCCCACGAGGAGGAACACATGCCCCGCTTGACCATCGACCAGGTCGCTCCGGGCGCCTACCGCGCGGTCTACGGCATGGAGAAGTACTGCCAGGAGAACGTCGAGCCGACCCTCTACAAGCTGATCAAGCTGCGCGCGTCCATCGTCAACGGCTGCTCGTTCTGCACCGACATGCACAGCCGTGAGGCCCTGGAGAAGGGCGAGTCCAGCCGCCGCCTCTTCGCGGTGGCCGCCTGGCACGACGTGCCCTTCTTCACCGAGAAGGAACGCGCCGCGCTGGCGCTGACGGACGCGGTGACCCGCCTCGGCGAGCACGGCGTCCCCGACGAGGTCTGGGAACCGGCCGCCAAGGCGTTCACCCAGGAGGAACTGGGCAACATCCTCATGGCCATCGCCACGATCAACGTCTGGAACCGGCTCTCCATCGCCGTCCAGAACGAGCCGCCGGCCCTGGAAGAGGCTGCCTAGAGCTTCGGGCCGCTTCTCCCGGCGCGTCTCAGAGCTTCGGGAACCAGAGCGCGAGCTCACGGGCCGCGCTCTCGGGGGAGTCCGAGGCGTGCACCAGGTTCTCCCGGTTGGACAGCGACAGGTCGCCGCGGATCGTCCCCGCGGCGGCCTTGCGCCCGTCGGTGGCGCCGACCAGGGTCCGCACGACCGAGATCACCTCGTCGCCGGAGAGCACCGCTGCGACCAGCGGCCCACCGGTCATGAACTCCTTGAGCGGCGGGTAGAACGCCTTGTCGACGTGCTCGGCGTAGTGCTGGTCGGCCAGCTCCGCGTCCATGGTCCGCAGCTCGAGCGCCTCGACGACCAGGCCCTTGCGCTCGAACCGGCCGAGGATCTCCCCGAGCAGGCCGCGCCGCAGCGCGTCGGGCTTGACGAGCACGAGCGTCCGCTCGGCGATGCTGGTGGACACGGAAAAAGCCTCCTGAGATCGCACGCCACAAGCCGACACGCCGGGTACGCGGCCGGGAGGTCAGCCTATCGGTACGGTTTTCGGCGCGGGTGCCAACCGCCGGGTAGCGCCCTTTCCCCGGATGCTCGCCGCTACGTAACCTCATGGGTAATCCCGGGAGGTCCACAGTGGCGAACCAGAACGGCAGGCCGGTAGCCCCGGCCCGCAAGGTCGTGGCCGCGGTGGTCGGCACCATCGCCGGCTTCGTGATGGTGTTCGGCCTCGGCATGTCGAGCTGGGCGATCGTCGCCCTCGGCGCAGCGATGCTCGCGCTGGCGGTCGGCATCGGCATGGTCAACGTGGTACGCCGCGGCGCCCGCGCCTGGGTGGCGGGCTCGGCCCAGGTGAAGGCGGTCTCGGACCCGCCCACGACGTCCATCTACGGCCGCGCCGAGCTGCAGGTCGTCATCATCGCCCCGGGCCTGCCCGCGGCCGAGGTCACGGTCCGCGACCCCCGCGTCCCGGTGGCCAAGTGGCCGCACCCCGGCGACATGCTGCCGGTCACGGTCGACGTCGACGACATGCGCCGCGTCAAAATCGACTGGGACCAGGCCGACACCCACGGCGCGGCGGTCACCAACGTGCCGCCGACCCTCTATGACGAGGACCTCCCCGACGACGACCTCCTCGGCGGCGACCCGGAACCCCCACCATGGGCCACCCGCGACCGCCAATGGGGCCGAGGCCCGGACGAGCCGCCCCCACCGCCGCCCCCGGCCCCCCGCACGGGCGCCCTCGACGACGACATCCCACCCCCACCACCACCCGCCCACGTCATCGTCCGCGACGACCCGGGCGGTCCCATCCTCGAGGGCCAGGTCGTGGACGGCGACTACGCCCAACCCCTCCCCCAACGGGCCCGTACGGCCACAGCCACAGCCACCGCCGCACCACCCCCACCCACCCGTACGGAGCCCCGCCCCAGCCCACGCCCGAGACCCCGCCCGTCGTCCCACCCCGACGCCGCGGCACCCCCAGCCCCCGAAGCCCCGCCCACGCCGGCTCCCGCCGCCGAAGCCCCGGCATCCACCACGAACACGCTGGCCCCGGAAGCCCCATCCTCCGAGCGCTCGTCCCCGCAGGCTGCAGCCCCCGAGCGCTCGTCCCCGCAGGCTGCAGCCCCCGAGCGCTCGGCCCCGCAGGCTGCAGCCCCCGAGCGCTCCACCCGGCAGACCTCAGCCCCCGAGGCCGCAGCCGCGGCGACGGCACCGCCGGAAGTTCCCGCCCGCGAAGCCGAGGCATCCGAGGTCCCGCATGCGGACACCGCCGCTCCAGAACCCACGGACGACGACATCGACCTCCCCCTGGACGGCAGCCCGGAGCCACCTCCGGAAGCCCGCCCCCAGGCCCGATCGGCGATGGCCACCGGCATCATGGCCCCACCCGCCACGGAAACCCCGGCGGGCCCGGAAGCCCGGCCATCCACCAGGCCGATGGACGACGACCTCCTGGGCGACCTCGAACCCCCACCCTGGCAGCAGCGCACGGCCCCCACCCCCGCACCCGCCCCGGCCTCTTCATCGCGGCCGACCCCTGCCGCTTCGCCGCGCCCGGCCCCGGCCGCCAAGCCGTCGTCACCCCCCACCCCCGCATCTCAGCAGTCATCAACCCCCACGACGGACCACGCCTCCCCCCGCCCCAAGCCGGCCGCGACCGGCCTGGCCGCAGCAGTGGCAGCCGGCGTGTCCGCCATCAGCAACGCCTTCCGCTCCAAGAACACCGAAACCCCACCCACCGAGGAACAGCCAACCCCGTCGTCAGAGCGCCCAACGGCGGCAACCCCCCAACCGGCACCCCGGCCATCACCTCACCCCGAACCGCCGACCTCCGAATCGCCGACCCCGCACCAAACCCCGACCCCCCAACCGCCGGCCCCCCAGCAGACGACTCCGCACCCCACCGCCACCCAACCGACAGCCCCCCAGCCGACGTCCGCCCATCCCTCCGCCACCCGGCCGACGCCGCAGTCAACGACTCCCCGCCCCACCACCGAACCGAGACCCCAACCGGCCGCGGCCCGCCCCACACCCCGGCCGACCACCACCCGCCCAGCACCCCAGCCGGTAGCCCAACCGGCGGTCACGCCCACCCAGCAGCCCCCCACACCACCGGCCTCGCCCCAGCACACCCCGCCGCCGCACCCCGCCGGCGAGGAACCCCGGGCGCCGCACCCCACCGCCCAGCAACCGCCCGCTCAGCAACCCCCAGCCCCGCAACCTGCCGCCCAGCAACCCCAGGCCCCGCAGCCCGCTCAGCAACCGCCAGCCCCGCAACCTGCCGCCCAGCAACCCCAGGCCCCGCAGCCCGCTGCCGAGCAATCCGCCGCCGAGCGACCCGCTCCCGAGGGAACCCCACCGGCAGCCGATTCCCCCAAGCGAAGCCCCTGGTCAGACCTGGAAGGCGGCTTCGAACCCGACGACCGCACCAACGACCTCATCACCGCGTACCCGAGCGCCCGCCCCGGCCCGTCGGCCGCCATCCACGGCGTGGGCATCACGGTCCTGGTGACGAACCTCGACCGCTCGATCACCTTTTACAAGGACATGCTCGGCTTCTACGTCGTCGACGCGGGATCGGCGAGCGCGGTCCTGGCCTCGGGCGACACCCGCCTCGTGCTCCGCACGGTGCACGACCTCTCGACGGTGGCGAGCCGCCTGATCCACCTCAACCTCGAGGTCGGCGACGTGGAAGCCGTGTACGAGGAACTCAAACGCAAGGGCGTGACCTTCGTCCACGGCCCCCGCCCGGTCAACCGGGGCGACAAACTCGAACTCTGGGCAGCATCCTTCCGGGACCCGGACGACCACAACATCGCCATCACCCAGTGGCGAGCCATCCGCTGACCTCGTCGCAGACAGAACGGCCGCCGGAGCACCTTCCGCTCCGGCGGCCGTTTCACACAATCGACAGCTGATCCGCGCCCCGAAGGCGACCACAAGCAACCCTCAAGCGCGACCAAGCAACCTCAAGACGCGACCAAGCAACCCTCACCGCGCCCACGCACAATCCGCGACCGCACACCCACGCACCCCGCGACCACGCACGCAGACGAACCCTCACCCCGCACGCAGGCAGGTCTCTGCCGGCCTCACCGGCTCACCCCAGAATCGTCCGGCGAACGTACGTCGCATAAGCCCAAGCGGCTCCGAAGATCAACCCCAACGCCGCCAACGACCAGTGCAGGAACCCGCAGGCAAGCAGCAGCACCTGAATCCCGGTACCCGCATGCCAAGCCCACCTCCGCCGCATGCTCCCGGACACCACGGCGGCCAGCACGGCGAGCCCGACGACAGCCCCGATCCCCCACCCGCTCAGGTCCCCGCCGAGGATCCGAATCGGCTGGATCGCCAGCAGCAACACCACGGCCTCGAGCACCAACGTGCCGGCCCCGAGCCCTCGTACGGCCCCGGCCGGATTCCGCAGCCCGGAACGAGGCACCCCCGCCGACCCGTCACTGCCGGCGGAATCCTCGGATTCACCAGCAGACGACCCGCTGGGACCCGCGGGCTCACCAGCCGAGGACCCGCTGGAGCCCCCAGGCTCAACGGCAGAGGACCCGCCGGAAGCCCCGAACTCCCCACCGGCGAAAGGCTCACCGGAGGAACCGGCGGACGGCCCAGCCCCCGCACTCATTTCTTCAGCAGCTTCCGAGCATCGGCCACGGTCACCATCGACCCGGTGATGAGCACCCCGACACCGCTCAGTTCCCCGCCGGTGTCCTCCTCCGCCAGCACGACGGCCTCCTCGATCGCATCCGGCATCGTCTGCGCGACCGTCACCCGGTCCTCGCCGAAGATGTCCGACGCGACCTGGGCCAGCTCGTTGAGCGGCATCGACCGCAGCGAACTGTTCTGCGTCACCACGATCCGGGCGACCACCGGCTCCATCAGGTCGAGCAGCCCGGACACGTCCTTGTCGCCGAGCACGGCGACGACCGCCACCAGGTGGCGGAACGCGAACTCCTCCTCGAGCGCGGCCACGGTCGCGGCCATGCCGTGCGGGTTGTGGGCGCCGTCCAGCAGGATCGTCGGGGCACTCCGCACGCGCTCCAACCGGCCCGGCGAGTCCACCCCGGCAAAACCTTCGCGTACGAGCTCAGCCTCGAGCTGCCGCCCGGTCCCGGCCCCGAGGAACGCCTCGACGGCCGCGAGCGCCAGCGCGGCGTTCTGTGCCTGATGGGCCCCGAACAGCGGAAGGAACACCTCGTCGTACACGCCGCCGAGCCCCTGCAGGGTGAGCAACTGCCCGCCGACCGCCTGGTCCCGGCGGATCACGCCGAACTCGCTGCCTTCGCGGGCCAGCGTGGCACCCATCTCGGCGCATCGTTCCAGCAGCGGCCGCATCGCTTCCTCGGTCTGCACCGCGCTGATCACGGTCGCGCCGTGGTGGATGATCCCGGCCTTCGCCCAGGCGATGTCCTCGATCGTGTCGCCCAGCCACTCGGTGTGGTCGAGCCCGATCGGGGTGATGACACAGACCCCCGCTTCGATGACGTTGGTCGCGTCCTCCTCACCCCCGAGCCCGACCTCGACCACGGCGATGTCCACGGGCGCATCCGCGAACGCCGCGTACGCCATGGCCGTGGTCATGTCGAAGTACGTCAGCGGCTCGGCGGCCCTTTTGTCGACGAGCTCGGCCAACGGTGCCACCTCGTCGTACGTGGCGGCCAGCCGCTCCTCGGACACCGGCTCGCCGTCGAGGCTGATCCGCTCCCGGACGGTCTCGAGGTGCGGGCTGGTGTAGCGCCCGGTGTGCAACCTGTGCGCCCGCAGCAGGCTGTCGATCATGCGGGCGGTCGACGTCTTGCCGTTGGTCCCGGTCAAATGGATCGCCGGGTACGCCCGCTGCGGGCTGCCCAGCACATCCATGAGGTCCCGGATCTTCTGCATGTCGAAGGCCATGCGGGTGAAGCCGCGCCCGTTGAGCGCGGCCACCACCTCGTCATACGTGCTCATACCGCACCGGCTCCCACCGAGTGACGCACCGGCCGACGACGACGAACGCCTCTCATGCGGCCGGCAGGGTCTGCAGGGCCGCCGCGATCCGGGCCAGGTCGGCCTCGGCGGTGGCGAGCCGGTCCTTGATCTTGGTCACGACGGGTTCCGGCGCCTTGCCGACGAACGCCGCGTTGTCGAGCTTGGCGCGGCACTGGGCCGCTTCCTTCTCGGCCGCCGCCCTGTCCTTCTCGAGCCGCGCCCGCTCGGCCGCGACGTCGATCGTCCCCCGGGTGTCGAGGTCCACGGTGATGCCGCCGGTGATGGCGAGCGTCGCCGTGGCGGCGAACTCGCTGCCCGGGGCGTCGAGCCGGGCGAGCGAGCGGATCAGCGGCTCGTGCGTGTCGATGCCGACGTTGCCCAGCCCGGTAAGTGCCGCGCTGACCCGCTGACCGGGGCGCAGCCCCTGGTCGGAGCGGAAGCGCCGGACCTCGGTCACGACTTTCTGCAGCGAGCTGATCTCCTCCTCGGCCGCGTCGTCGATCAGGGCGCTGTCCACCGCCGGCCACGAGGCCCGCGTGACGGTCTCGGCGCCGGTCAGCACCGTCCACAGCTCCTCGGTGACGAACGGGATCACGGGGTGCAGCAGACGCAGCAGCTGGTCGAGCACATGCCCGAGCACCCGCCGCGTACGCGCAGCCTCGGCACCGTCCGACGCCAGGACCGGCTTGCTGAGCTCGACGTACCAGTCGCAGACATCGTCCCAAGCGAAGTGGTAGAGCGTGTCACAAACCTTCGCGTACTCGTACGCCGCGAACTGTTCGTCCACCTCGCCGATGACGTGCTGGAGCCGCGACAGGATCCACTTGTCGACCGACGACAGCTCACCGACCGGCGGCAGGTCCCCCTCGACGGTCGCGCCGTTCATCAGCGCGAACCGCGTCGCGTTCCACAGCTTGTTGCAGAAGTTGCGCGAGCCCTGACACCACTCCTCGCTGATCGGTACGTCCGACCCGGGGTTGGCGCCGCGCGCGAGCGTGAACCGGGTGGCGTCCGCGCCGTACCGGTCGATCCAGTCCAGCGGGTCCACCACGTTGCCGAACGACTTCGACATCTTCTTGCCGTGCCCGTCGCGGACCATGCCGTGCAGGTTGACCACGTTGAACGGCTGCACGTCGTCCATCGCGTACAGGCCGAACATCATCATCCGGGCGACCCAGAAGAACAGGATGTCGTACCCGGTGACGAGAACGCTGGTCGGATAGAACTTCGCCAGCGTCTCGGTCTGTTCCGGCCAGCCCATCGTGGAGAACGGCCACAGCGCGGACGAGAACCACGTGTCGAGCACGTCCTCGTCCTGCTTCCAGCCCGCACCGCTCGGCGGCTCCTCGTCCGGTCCGACGCATACGACCTCGCCGTCCGGCCCGTACCAGACCGGGATGCGGTGTCCCCACCACAGCTGGCGCGAGATGCACCAGTCATGCATGTTGTCGACCCAGGCGAAGTACCGCTTCGACAGCTCCGCCGGCTCGATCGCCACCCGTCCGTCTCGCACCGCGTCCCCGGCAGCCTTCGCCAGCGGACCGGTGTTCACGAACCATTGCAGCGACAGCCGCGGCTCCACCGTGGTCTTGCACCGCGAACAGTGGCCGACCGAGTGCACGTAGGGCCGCTTCTCGGCGACGATCCTGCCCTGCTCCCGCAGCGCGTCCACCACCGCGGGCCGCGCCTCATAACGATCAAGACCTTCGAACGGCCCGGGTACGGTCACCACAGCCCGCTCGTCCATGATCGTGATACTCGGCAGGTTGTGCCGCTGGCCGATCTCGAAGTCGTTGGGGTCGTGCGCCGGGGTGACCTTGACGGCGCCCGTCCCGAAGCTCGGGTCGACGTGCTCGTCCGCCACGATCGGAATGCGCCGGCCGGTCAGCGGCAGCTCCACCTCGGTCCCGACCAGGTGCTTGTACCGCTCGTCATCCGGATGTACGGCCACAGCCGTGTCACCGAGCATCGTCTCCGCGCGCGTGGTGGCGACCACGATCGCGTCGTCCCCGTCGCCGTACCGGATCGACACGAGCTCGCCGTCATCCTCAGAGTGCTCCACCTCGATGTCACTGAGCGCGGTGAGGCACCGCGGACACCAGTTGATGATCCGGTTGGCGCGGTAGATCAGCTCGTCGTCGTACAGTCGCTTGAAGATCGTCTGTACGGCCCGCGACAGACCCTCGTCCATCGTGAAGCGCTCACGGCTCCAGTCCACGGAGTCGCCGAGGCGCCGCATCTGCCCGAGGATCGCGCCTCCGGACTGGGCCTTCCACTCCCAGACCTTCTCGACGAACTTCTCCCGCCCGAGGTCGTGCCGGGACAGCTTCTGCGAGGCGAGCTGGCGCTCGACGACGTTCTGGGTCGCGATGCCGGCGTGGTCCATGCCGGGCAGCCACAGGACCTCGAAGCCCTGCATCCGCTTCAACCGGCTGAGCGTGTCCTGAATCGTGTGGTCGAGGGCGTGCCCGATGTGCAGGGAGCCCGTCACGTTCGGCGGCGGGATGACGATGGAGAAGGGCGGTTTGTCGCTCGCCGGGTCCGCCGTGAAGTAGCCGGCCGATACCCAGTGCTCGTACCGCCGCTGCTCTACCTCACCCGGCTGGTACTGGGCGGAGAGGCCACCGGTGGGCCGGCTGTCGGGGGTACGGGTGTCGGTTGCTTCGGTCACCCGCCAAGTCTACGGAGCCCGTACGCGTGCTCTGCGGCCGCATGCCCTGCCTGTGGACAGCCACCGCGTCCGCACGCCGCCCTGTGGATAAGTGTTGTTACGCTCGCACGATGTCCGATCGCCCTGGCCCGATGCCCGAATCCCCGGCGGACCCCGTCGAGATCGCGCCGGAGCCGTTCACGCTCACCGAGCCCACCGACGAGGAGCCGGAGAGCAAGGAACCGCGGTCGCGGACCAAGACCATCGTGCTCAGCTCACTCTTGGCGGTGAGCCTGGCCGGCGTCGGGATCATCGGGTACGCAGGATGGCGCATCGCCTCCCAGAAGGACGCCACCCTCACGGCCCCATCTCAGGTAGGCGCCCTCAAGCTCGACACCAGTGACAACGGCAAAACTACGGCTGACTACCTCCAGACGGCCCTCTCCGCGGAGGTGGACCTCGACAACGCCATCGGAGCGGTCTACTCCACCGGCGACGGCAAAGACGTCCTCTTCTTCGGCGGCACGACCCTGTTCTGGACCCCCGAGAGCGACCTCGACACAGCCTTCGACCTGGTCTCGGACGACCAAGGCGCGGTCACCGGCCTCCACGACGTCCCAGCCGGCCCTCTCGGCGGCACAATGAAATGCGGAACCACCAAATCCGACGGTACGGATATGCCAGTGTGCGGCTGGGCGGACCACGGCAGCCTGGCCCTCGCAATGTTCCCCGGCCGTACGGAGCCAGACTCAGCAAAGCTCCTCCAGGAGATCCGCGCAGCCGCCCAAACCCGCTCCTGACCCCCTCAGAAACGCAAAAGTGGCCGGTCCCGTCGCCCGGGCCGGCCACAAAAAAGCATGCGTATATAGCAGTAACGCCCGCCCGAACCGAAGTTCGGGCGGGCGTCACCTCACGTTGAGTCCGGCGGCGTCCTACTCTCCCACACCCTCCCGA
>NZ_JBFAQM010000022.1:0-31746 GCF_040677315.1 Actinoplanes sp. NPDC049316
CCAGCCCGGCCACCGCACCCCAGCCCGGCCACCGCACCCCAGCCCGGCCACCGCACCCCAGCCCGGCCACCGCACCCCAGCCCGGCCACCGCACCTCAGCCCGGCGGCCGCTCGGCCGGCTTGCGCCGCGCCTGGGTTCGTCCGTGGGGGCGGGCACCTGCTGGGTCCGTACCGTCGAAATGTCTACGACCGGTGGCTTTCGAGGTAGGCCTCCATGCGCTCCGCGGGAGCGGGCCGGGCCAGTACGAAGCCCTGGCCGTAGTGGCAGCCCGCCTGGCGGGCGCGGTCGACCTGTTCCTGCGATTCGAGGCCCTTGGCGACGATCTCGAGGCCGAGGCGGCGGCCGAGGCTGACCACGACGTCAATCACCGCGGGGGTGGTGCCGGTCTCGGCCGGCTGGTTGATCAGAGCCTGGTCGAGTTTGAGCATGTCGACCGGGAGGCGGCGCAGGTGGGCGAGGGACGCCTGGCCGGCGCCGAAGTCGTCGAGGGCGGCGCGGACGCCGAGTTTGCGCAGGCCGGTCAGGGACGCCACGATCGCCGGCAGATCCTCGGCGATCCAGGTCTCCTGCACCTCGACCACGAGGCGTTCCGGTTCGATGTCGTGGCGGGCGAGGATCTCCGCGACGCGTTCCGGGAAGCGGGCCGTGAGCAGCTCGCGCGGGGCGACGTTCACGGAGAGCCAGAAGTCGCTGCCGCCGGCGGACCAGCTCGCGAGCCGGTGGCAGGCCGCGTCCAGGACCCATTCGTCGAGTTCCGCGGCGCAGCCGACGGCGCGGGCGATCGGGAGGAGCTCGGCCGGGAGGACCGTGCCGAGCTTCGGGTGGCGCCAGCGCAGCAGCGCCTCGACGCCGACGGGCTGGGCGTCGCGCAGCGAGACGACCGGCTGGAAGACCAGGTCGAGCTCGCCGCGCTCGGCCGCGCCGAGAATCTCGCGTTCGAGGTCCATGCGGCGGTGCAGCTGGATCTCGACGTCCGTGTCGTACCACTCGACGCGGTCCCTGCCGAGCTGCCGGGCGCGGCTGCGGGCCAGGTCGGCGTGGCGCAGGACCTCCTCGGAGTCCTTGCCGCCGGCGAGCTCGGCCAGCCCGACGCTCGTGTGCAGCTCGACGATCATGCCGGGCAGCTCGTACGGCTCCATCAGCGCGGTCACGATGCGGGTGGCCAGCGCGTACGCGAGCACAGCCCCGTCCGGGGTGAGCACCGCGAACTCGTCGCCGCCCAGCCGGGCCGGCACGTCGTCGGCGGCGAGCAGGCTGCGGATGCGCCGGCCGACCTCGATGAGGACCGCGTCGCCGGTCTCCCGGCCGCGGCTGTCGTTGATCTCGGCGAGCCCGTGCAGGTCGATGACGAGCAGGGTGCCCTGCTGACCGGCGCGGCGGCGGAACTCCAGCAGGTCGCGCATCAGGGCGCGGCGGTTGGCCAGGCCGGTGAGCTGGTCGGTGTAGGAAAGGCGGTGCAGGGTGCGTTCGAGGTGCCGGCGCTCGCCGACGTCGCGTACGTGCACCACCAGCGCGGCCACCTCGGGCACCGAGCGCTGATCGGCCACCGTGGACTCGGTGTCGCGCCAGATCCCGTCGCCGTCGCGCAGCCGCGCGGTGATCAGGGCGGGCGGCCCGTCGGCGTGCTCGCCGCCGATCAGCGCCTCCAGCCCGGCCCGCGCGTCGGGAACGTCCTCGGGATGGATCAGCTCGAGGAACGTACGGCCCACGACCTCCGACTCGGCCAGCCCGAACAACCGCGCCGCGGCCGGTGACTGCCACCGGATGGTCAGCCGTTCGTCCAGCACCAGCGTGAGATCGGTGGCGCCGGCGACCAGCGACCGGAAGTGCGCCTCCTTGGTACGCAGCTGCGCGGTGTACCGCCGGATGTCGCTCACGACCAGCAGCTCACGCATCGTCAGCACGGCCACCATGGAGATGCCCAGCGCGATGGCGGTGGTGTTGAACGACCCGACGACGATCAGGTGGATCAGCGCGGCGACCACGCCGACACCGGCCGGTACGGCGAGCAACGGGTAGCTCGACAGGTAGTGGTCCGGCTCCTTGGGCTTCAGGTCCGCGGGCAGGTTGCGCCGCGACCCGCCCTCCGCGGCCAGCGTCAGCCCGGCGACGATGAGCAGGCCGAGCGCCGGGGCGAGCCGGCCGGTGACGCCGGAGAGCACGACGCTGACGACGGCGCAGAGGGCCAGCAGAACGATGATCGCGCCGAACCCGCAGCGCAGGGCGGCCGGCCGGTGCAGCCGCGCCCGCAGCACGATGACGGTGACGATCGAGATCCCCGCCGCGGCGACCAGCGTGCTCGCCAGCGCGGTGTACGGGACCCGGTGCATCGGCGTCACCAGGTACGCCGCGAATCCCAGGCTGATGCCGAGCCCCAGCCCGTCGAACGCCCGCCGCAACCGCACCGCGACCGAAGTGGCCGCCCCCGGCAGGAGCATGGTCCCGGCCACGAAGAAGACGGCCGTCGCGCTCACACCCAACGCCGCCCACACGCCGGCGGCCGGCGGATCGAGCAGCAGGACACCGCAGGTCACGCCCGCGAACAGCGACGCCACGCCGATCAGCCCGGCGCCCCGGCACGCGGCGAAGGCGGCCTCGGCGTGATGGATGGCCAGCGCGGTCCGCCACAGCACGACCGTGGCGAAGACCACCGCGACACCGGTGCCGGCCGCCAGCGAGACGAGCGGCGGCATCAGGCCGGCGACTCCGGCGAGGAGGACGAGCGCCCCGATCACGGGGGCGACAAGGAATACCACTCGGGCGCTGACCCGGGTGGCGAGGCGTGCGGGGGGCGGCACTGCCACGTCGGCGGGATCCTCACGGACGTTGTTGGGGTTGTCTGGTGTTCCGCTTCCAGCGGTTCTTCGCCGCTTGCCGGGGTCGCGGTCCGCTTCTCGGCGGCCTCTCGACCCCGCGGCTCGCGGTCCTGGCCGCCGGTTGCGGTCTGTCGGCTCGCGTCTCTCGGTTCGCGTCTCCGGTTTCAGGTTGTGTTGCGCGTCGTTCGGCTCGGTCTCGCGGCTCTCGCGTGCCACTCTCCCGGCGCGCGGAGGCCGTCAGCAACCGCCGCACGCCACACGGCCGCGCACGGAGGCCACCAAGCGACCGTCGCGCGTCATGCGACGGCGCGCGAGGCCATCAGCGGCCCTCGGCCGCCATACGGCGGCGCACGGAGGCCGGAAACGGCCCTCGCACGTCACCCTGCGGCGCGCGAGGCCGGGAGCGGCGCAGGGGACGCTGCTCCCACACCGGGTAACGACTGTCCCCCGGACAGGTTACGTGCGGGTCGTCATCCTTCGCACGTGCGGAAAGTCGGCTATGGACGGCCCGCTCCCGATCGGGCCGCATAGATCACCCCCCTGCCACCGAGGGAAGCACGTGGATCTCCGCGATCGCCGGGACCGGCGTGTCCAGCCCTCCGGACCGGCGGCAGTCCTCACCGTCCACGTACACGTTGACGTAGCGGCGCAGGGCACCGCTCTCGTCGCGGATCCGCCGCGCGAGCAGAGGCCAGCGCTCCCCCAGCTCGTCCAGCACGGCGCGCAGCGAGCCGTCAGCGGACACCTCCAGGCGCGAAGCCCCGCCGGCTTCCGTGCGGAGCACCCCGGGGACCAGCACTGTCGGCATCAGACGCCGGCCGCCCGTACGCAGAGCACGTCGGGCAGGTGAGCGGCCACCGTGGACCAGCTCTCCCCTTCGTCGGCGCTGGCGAACACCTCTCCGGCGCGGGTGCCGAAGTAGACCCCGGCGGTCGCGGCGTCGTCCGTGCACAGCGCGTCGCGCAGCACGACCGGGTAATACGGGTCGTCGGGCAGGCCCTTGTGCAACGGCTGCCACGTCTCGCCGGCGTCGTTCGAGCGGAAGACCCGGCACAGCAGGTCGACGGGCCGCCGTTCGCCATCGCTGACCAGGGGGAAGTTCCAGATCGTGCCGCCGCGCGACGGGTGCGCGGCCATCGGGAAGCCGAAGTCGGACGGCAGGTCGGCGGCGATCGACTCCCACGAGTCGCCGCCGTCGTCCGAGCGGTAGACCCCGTGGTGGTTCTGCGCGTAGTAGCGGTCGGGGTCGGCGGCATCCCGGGCGACCTTGTGCACGCACTGACCGAACTCCGGCCAGGGGTCCGGCAGGAAATACGCCTTGATGCCGCGGTTGGCGGGCGCCCAGGTCTGCCCGCCGTCGGCCGTGCGGTAGACGCCGCCGGCTGACATGGCCACGAGGATGCGGTCGGGGTCGGCCGGGTGCGGCAGGATCGTGTGGATCGCCTGGCCGCCGTAGCCGGCGCCCCACTCGGGCCGGTGCGGGTGGTCCCACAGGGCGCGGATCAACTCATAGGTCCGGCCGCCGTCGCGCGAGCGCCACAGGGCCGAGGGCTGGGTGCCCGCGTACACGACGCCGGGCTCGAGGGGGCCGGCGGGCGCGATCTGCCACACCCGCTCGACCGCGGCGTCCGTGCCGGCCGGGAAGGCCAGCGGCGCGGCCTCCGGCTCCTGCCAGGTCTCGCCGAGATCATCGCTGATGAGCACGCTGGGCCCGAAGTGGGAGCTGTCGACCCCGGCGAGCACGCGCGGGACCGGCCCGCGGCTGTCGAAGGCGACGGAGTAGATCGCATGGCCGGGGAAGTGCGCGGAGCTGACTCGCCAGCTCCGCCGGTCGTCGTCACTGGTGGCCAGGAACAGGCCTTTCTGGGTGCCGATGGCGAGCATGTGTGTCATGGGGAGCAGTATCCGCGCCGGGTCCGACAAAAATCGTCGGTCGGACGGGTGGGAGGATGACGCTCGTGAGTCGACCCGTCCTGCGCGTCCGCAAGTCCGGCGCCCTCGTCGTCGCCGCCTTGATCGCGCTCGTGGGCAGCACGCCCTTCGCGGGCGCGCGCTGGCAGCTGGCCCCGCTCCTGCTGATCCCGATGGCCGTTCTGATCTGGGCCTGGCGCGCCGGCACGGACGTGCATCCGGACGGCCTGCGGGTGCGGGCCCTCATCGGCTCGACCTTCGTGCCGTGGTCGCGGGTGGTCGAGCTCGCCCCGGACCCGCGCAACCGGATCTCGGCCCTGCTCAACGACGGTCGGGCGCTGCGGCTGACCGGCGTGACCACGGGCAACCTGCCGGCCGTGCTGGCGGCGGGCGGCCAGGAGGTCGGCACCCCGCCCGAGGCGGAGTGACTCAGTAGCCGTCCGACACCTGGTTGATCAGCGGCTCGCCGGCCGCAAACCGCCGCACCTGGTCGCCGGCCAGCCCGTACGCCCGCGGCAGCAGCCCGGCGACGGATCCGGCGGTGTGCGGGGTGAGGAACACGTTCGGCAGGCCCCAGAGCGGGTGGCCCGGCGGTAGCGGCTCCGGCTCGGTGACGTCCAGAGCGGCCGAGATGCGGCCGGTCGCCAGCTCCGCCACCAGGGCGCCGGTGTTCACCACGGGCCCTCGCGCGGCGTTGACCAGCAGCGCGCCGTCCGGCATCGCGGCGAGGAAGGTGGCGTCGACCATGCCACGGGTCTGCTCCGTCAGCGGTACGACGAGCACCACCACCTCCGCCCGCGGCAGCAGCTCCGGCAGCGCGTCGACCCCGTGCACGTCCTCGCGGGGACGGGCCGTACGCGCCACCCGGGTCACCGTGACCCCGAAGGGCGCCATGTGCTCCTCGATGGCACGGCCGATCGAACCCGCGCCGACGATCAGCACCCGTCTGCCGGTGAGCTCCTGGGTCGGCGTGTACTCCTTCGTCGCCCATTCCTCGCGTTGCTGTGCGCGTACGAATGCCGGGAACTGCCGGAACGCGCCGATCGCGGCGCCGAGCACCCACTCGGCCACGGGCTTGTCGTGCACCCCGCGGGCGTCGCACAGCTGGACGCCGGGCGGCGCCAGACCCACCCAGGCGTCCGCGCCCGCGGAGAGCAGCTGCACCACCTTCACGCCCGTGAAGTGCTGCAACTGCTCGGCTGCGCGTACGGTCGCGAGGAAGGGCGGCACCCAGAAGTCGACCTTCGCCGGGTCGGACGGCCAGCTCGCCGCGTCCGCGCAGACCTCGACCTCGACGCCGGCCGGCACCTCGCCGAGCAGCGCCCGGCCCTCCTCGTGGGCGATCCAGACCAACACCCGCCCAACCTAGCCATGTCCCGCCCGGACCGCGACATGAAGCGGCAGCCGGACGGTCCTGTGGACAACCGAAGGCCGCCGGAAAGCCGCGGCTACCCTGGTGTGGTGACGAACGGTGTGATCAAGCGCGGCACCCGCGCCGGTGCGGTGACGCTCGGTGCCGTGCTGTCCCTGACCGCCGCGTGCAGCTTCGGCCCGCCGGACCCCGACGTGGCCGGCGCTCCGCCGAACCTGCCCACGCCGTCGGCCTCGGCCGGCGCCGGGGACGGCGGCGAGCGGGAGGTGGCGGCCACCGTGCTCGCCACGGGCCTCGAGGTCCCGTGGGGGATGGCGTTCCTGCCCGACGGGTCCGCGCTGGTCACCGAGCGCGACACGGCTCGCATCCTCAAGGTCGGCCCGGAGTCGGACGCCGAAGGCCTCAAGGTCACCGAGGTGCAGCGGCTCTCCGAGGTCTCCGCGGGCGGCGACGGCGGCCTGCTGGGCATCGCGGTCTCACCGAAGTACACGACCGACCAGACCGTCTACGTCTACTACTCCACGGACAAGGACAACCGGGTCGCGAAGCTGAAGCTCAAGGGCAAGCCACAGCCGATCCTGACCGGCATCCCGCGGTCGCGCAACGACAACGGCGGCCAGCTCAAGTTCGGGCCGGACGGGCAGCTCTACGTGTCCACCGGCGACGGCTCCACCGGCGGCTCTCAGGCGCAGAACCCCAAGAGTCTCGGCGGGAAGATCCTGCGGATCACCGCCGCGGGCAATCCCGCGCCCGGCAATCCCGTGAAGAATTCGCGCGTCTGGTCCTCCGGTCACCGCAACGTGCAGGGATTCGCCTGGGACGCCGGAAAACGCCTGTACGCGAGCGAGTCCGACCAGCGCACCAGCGGCGAGCTGAACGTCATCGCGAAGGGCAAGAACTACGGCTGGCCCACGGTCGAGGGTGCCGGCACCGACGCCAAGTTCGCGAATCCGCTGGTGACCTGGCCGGCGGAGGACTCCAACTGTTCGGGCGTGGCCGTGCTGGAACGCATGATCGCGACCGCCTGCCCCGGCGGGCAGCGGCTGTGGATCGTCGACGTGACGGGCAACGGCACGCTGATCGGCCGGCCCCACGAGCTGCTGACCGGCGAATACGGCCGGTTGCGCGCGGTGACGGCGGCCCCGGACGGCTCGCTGTGGGTGAGCACCTCCAACCAGGAGGACGGCGGCGAGCCGGGCCCGGACGACGACCGGATCATCCGGCTGGTGTTCTCGGACGGAGGAGCAGGCCGCAGCTGAGCAGGGACTTGACCGACGCAACCGTTTGAGGACCGGCGCACGGGGGCAGGTGAGCCGTTGACCATGAACAACAGACTTTCATCGGCGCTGCACACGGTGCGCCAGGCACTGCACGCCGTGCGCCGGGCGCTTCGCGCGGTGCGCCGGGCAGGCGGCCCTGTGGCTCGCGCCTGGCGCCATCACTGGGCGCATCGCCTTCGCATCTGGGCGGCCGTGCTGTTGGTGAGCCTCACCGGCGTCGTCGTCGGCACGATGCTGCTCGCGCAGTCGGAAATCCCCGTGGGGCCGTTCCGCGCCGAGATGTCGATCAGCCCGTCCGTCGAGGGCGGCACGGAGGTGGACATCCCGCCGCTGGGCTCGCTGCACCTCGACAGCCACGACGGCCCCATCCACCTCAAGGTCAACCTCGGCTCGCTGGACCAACAGCGTACGGAGGCGCTGATCGACGACCCGACGGCGATCAGCGCGGCCGGTCAGTCCGCCGTCGACGACGTCACCAAGGGCGTCCTGCAGCTCAGCCTGCGCGCGCTCGGGGCGGCCATCGCCTGCGCCCTGCTGCTGTCCGCGCTGATCTTCCGCAACGTCCGCCGGGTGGCCTCGGCAGGCCTGATCGCGCTGGCGGTCACCGGCGGGAGCCTGGGCCTGGCGGCGGGGACGATCCGACCCGGCTCGATCAGCGAGCCACGCTACGAGGGCCTGCTGGTCAACGCGCCGGCCGTGGTCGGCGACGCCCGCCGGATCGCGGACAACTACGGCCGCTACGCCGACCAGCTCGCCGAGCTGGTCAGCAACGTCAGCCGCATCTACACCACCGTCTCCGCTCTGCCGGTCCAGCCCGCCGGCAACACCACCCGCATCCTGCACGTCTCGGACCTGCACCTGAACCCCGCGTCGTGGAACGTCATCAAGACAGTGGTCAAGTCCTGGGACATCGACGCGATCGTGGACACCGGGGACATCGTCGACTGGGGAAGCAGCGCGGAGACCACGTACGTCAACACCATCGGGCAGCTCGGCGTCCCGTACATCTATGTGCGCGGCAACCACGACTCCTCCGCCATCCAGGCCGCGGTCGCCCGCCAGCGCAACGCGATCGTCCTCGACAACACCATGACCACGGTGAGCGGCGTGACCATCGCGGGCATCGGCGACCCGGAATTCACTCCGGACAAGAGCGAAACCCCGCCCGCCGCCAACGCGGACGACCCCGGCACCACTCCCCTGCTGAGCAGCGGCGGACAGCTCGCCGCCACGATCCGCGGATCGGACCGGAAGGTGGGGGTCGCGCTCGTCCACGACCCGGCGATGGCTCCGCCGCTGTCCGGGGTGGTCCCCCTGGTCCTCGCGGGCCACACCCACAAACGCGAGGTCAGCATCCTCCCCGCCCCGGCCCCACCCACCGACGGCGCCTCGCCGGCGCCCACCCCCACACCGTCCGGCACCCCCGCGCAGACCCCGCTGGAGACGCGCCTGCTCGTGGAGGGCTCCACGGGCGGAGCGGGACTCCGCGGCCTGGAGAAGGAGGAACCGACGCCGTTGCAGCTGTCGGTCCTCTACTTCGACGAGAACCAGAACCTCAAGGCGTACGACGACATCCAGCTCGGCGGCACCGGTCAGTCCAACGTCGAGATGCAGCGCAACGTGGTCGGCGCGGAGAAGCCGGCACCCACGACCGACCCGTCGGTCTTCAACGGCGTCACCCCGGCGGTCCGGCGAAGCTGACCGGTTCCGGCTTTTCTCAGGTACGGCCACAGCAACGTCCCCTGGCACACCGGCCGGCACCTGCCGTCCCGGCCTGAGTGCCGCCGGCATCCGGGCCGGCCTGCCGCCCAGACAGCCCGCTTCAGGCAGCCAGCTCAGGAAGCAGGCTCAGGAAGCAGGCTCAGGAAGCAGGCTCAGGAAGCGGGCTCAGGAAGCAGGCTCAGGAAGCGGGCTCAGGAAGCCCGTTCACGCCGCCCCTTCAGGCAGCCGGCTCACGGAGCCGGCGCAGTCCGTTTCGGGCTGTGCTGACCACGACGCTCGTCGCCGCCGGCCTCCTCGCGCCGCCCGGGCGGCCGGATTCCGCTCACCGGCTCGTCCGAGCCACCCCCGGCGCGCCGGCGAGAATGTCGCGCTCCCGCCGCGTTCACGCATGCCTGCCCCGGTAGCGGGCATACCGCCACGGGTTGGAACAGTGCTCGCGACGCTGTGCCAGCCAAGGCTCCGGGCGGCATGATAGGTCCGTCCGGAGCCGTCAGAACTCCCCCGGGGGGCCGCACATGGCCGAGTGGGCGAACTCGAGTTTCCGCCGGGGTGGCGCTCAGGGACAGCCGTCGAGAGAGTACGGCGGAACCGCGAGCATGAACGACCTGGCGGCGCAGCTCAGCGACATGGCGCGCTCCCTGCAGCAGCAGGACGGCATGCAGGACACGCTGGACGGCATCGTGACCGCCGCGGTGCAGACGGTGCCCGGCGCCGGCCACGCCGGCGTGATGGTCGTCAAGGGCCGCCGGCACATCCAAACCCCCGCGGCCACCGACGAGGTCGTGCGCCGGGTCGACCGCGCGCAGTACGAGACCCGGCAGGGCCCGTGCCTGGACGCCACCTACGAGCAGCAGACGGTCCGCCTGCCCGACATGGCGGAAGAAACCCGCTGGCCGGACTTCAGCCGCCGCGCGCTGACCGAAGGCATCCGCAGCATGCTGTCATTCCAGCTGTACGTCGAAGGCGACAACCTCGGCGCGCTCAACCTGTACTCGGGCCTGACCAGCGCCTTCGACGACGAATCGGAGCACGTCGGCCTGCTGTTCGCCTCGCACGCGGCGGTCGCCATGGTCGGCGCCCGGCGCGAACAGGACCTCACCCGCGCCATCTCCGTGCGCGACCTGATCGGGCAGGCCAAGGGCATCCTGATGGAACGCCACAAGATAACCGACGATCGGGCGTTCCAGCTGCTGGTACGCGTCAGCCAGCACGCGAACGTCAAACTGGTCGAGGTCGCGCGGAACCTCGTCGAGACCGGCGAGTTGAACGACCCCCGCAGGCCGTGAAACCAGTCAGGCCACAGCGGTCACTCTCATGACGCCGGCCACCGGCGACCCGCCGGGATGGCTCGCCATGCGGGGTTGCCGGGTCCGGCTGAGGTTCTGCAGCCGGTCCGGCGAGGCAGGCCTTGCGGATCACTGGCCAGGCGGGTTTGGCCGGCCCCCGCAGGCCGGGCCGGCCCTTGTCGCGCATAGCGCGGAGCCTGGTGGGGCTGGTCATGCCGGCTGGTCGGATGCGCCGGCCTCGTCTTCCTGCGCCGGACGGTTCCTTATGCGCGACCGGCGCTGCGCATCGTCCGCACGCATGGCCTCCGCGCGCTGCCGGGTCTCGCGAGCCATTTCCCGCAGGGCAACCGACTGCCGGATCAGGTGGTCCGCCGGCTGCGGGGCGTGCCCCGGGCGCCCGCTCGCCGCCGGGCTCCGGTCGCCCGCCGCGGTCGGCATGCGATCGCGGATCGTGCGAGGCGCCCGATCACTTGCCGTGTCCGGTGTCTGGTGGCTGGGGAACGGGTGGGTTCGGTCGGGCAGCGCCTCGGATCGAGGGCCGGGAATCGTCGGCGGCGGCTGAAGGCGTGGTGGGACGGCGAAGAGGTCGAGCAGCCCGGTGACTTCCAGGACCTGGCGGACGCACGGGCTCGGATCGACCAGAACCAGCCGGCCGCCCGCTGCCTCCGCCTTCTTCCGGCAGACCAGCAGGCAGCGAATCCCCGAGGAATCAAGGAACCCGAGGCCGCCCGTATCGATCTCCACGGTTCGGTGAGCCGGCCCCCGCAACACCTCGTCGACAACGGAACGAAGCTCCGGCGCGGTCGTCGCGTCGAGCTCTCCGGTCAGGCGAAGGAGCGTGGCGGGCGTCCCCGCACGGGCGACAACCTCGACCTGAAGCCAATCCCTGGCGACAGCGGTCTCATCAGCGAATTGGTCAGCGACAGCGTGCTTCGCAGTGGTGTCCATACCGGTCCCTGCGTCGAGCGGTGAACCGGTTCCCTGCTCATTGAAGGCACGGCTCGCCGACACCCACGCTACGGCAACACCGGCACTGCCGCCATCAAACCCCCGACCGTGGGACACGCCACCCGACCGCAGGACCCGGGGTTCCCGCAAGGCCCGGGTATCGCACGGCCGAACCCGCAACGCCCCGATTCCGCACAGCCAGATCCCCGCACAGCCAGATCCCCGCACGGCGGGATCCCCCGCACGACCGCTTCCCGTGCGGCCGCACCTCCAGGCGAACGCGCTCTTTCGCGGCCGCGACCCCGCACGCCCGCGACCCGCACGGCTGGAGGCCGCACGGGTGACGTCTCGCGGTCGTGGCGCCGAGCGGATCAGGCAGCGCACCGCCCGACCGTTCACCGACCGTGGTCGTTGGCCGGTCTCGCGGTGCTCACGCCCGGAGGGTGACGTGCGCAGGCCGGGACGGCACGGGCCGATGGGCGTGTGCCGTCCCGCTTTGCTGCGGCCGTACTTGGATCTTCGGGGTTGGTGAAGGTCAGCTCAGGCGGGAAAGGATCAGGTCGCGGACGGTCTTGGCGTCCGCCTGGCCGCGGGTCGTCTTCATGACCGCGCCGACGAGGGCGCCGGCCGCGGCGACCTTGCCGTCGCGAATCTTGGCGGCGATGTCGGGGTTGGCGGCGATGGCCTCGTCAACCGCGGCCTGCAGGGCGCCGGTGTCGGAGACGACCTCGAGGCCGCGGGCGGTCATGACCTGGGCCGGGTCGCCTTCGCCGGCGACGACACCCTCGAGGACAGTACGGGCGAGCTTGTCGTTCAGCTTGCCCTCGTCGACCAGGGCCTGCAGCTGCGCGACCTGCGCCGGGGTGGCGCCGACCTCGGCGAGCTCGACGCCGGTCTCGTTGGCGCGGCGGGCCAGCTCGCCCATCCACCACTTGCGTGCGCCGGCAGGGGCGGCACCAGCGGCGATGGTCTCCTCGATCAGCTCGACCGCGCCGGCATTGGCGACCGACTGCATGTCGAGCTCGCTGATGCCCCAATCCTCGCGCAGGCGGGCGCGCTTGACGCTGGGCCGCTCCGGGAGGTTCGCCTTGAGCTCGGCGACCCAGGCCGGGTCCGGCGCGATCGGGACGAGGTCGGGCTCCGGGAAGTAGCGGTAGTCGGTCGCGGTCTCCTTGGAACGGCCCGGGCGGGTGTCGCCGGTGTCCTCGTGGAAGTGCCGGGTCTCCTGGGTGATCCGGCCGCCGGCGTCGAGCACGGACGCCTGGCGGATGATCTCGGAGCGTACGGCGCGCTCGACGGACCGCAGCGAGTTGACGTTCTTGGTCTCGGTACGCGTCCCCCACTCCTCGCCCGGCCGGTTGAGCGAGGTGTTCACGTCGCACCGCAGCGAGCCCTGCTCCATGCGCACGTCGGAGACGCCGAGGGAGCGGATGATGTCGCGCAGCTCCGTCACGTACGCGCGGGCGACCTCGGGGGCCTTGGCGCCGATCCCCGGCACCGGCTTGGTGACGATCTCAACGAGCGGGATCCCGGCGCGGTTGTAGTCCACGAGCGACTCGGTCGCGCCGTGGATGCGCCCGGTCGCGCCGCCGACGTGCAGCGTCTTGCCGGTGTCCTCCTCGAGGTGGACCCGCTCGATGCCGATGCGCACGGTCTCACCGTCGACCTCGACGTCGACGTAGCCGTCGGTGCACAGCGGCTCGTCGTACTGCGAGGTCTGGAAGTTCTTCGGCATGTCCGGGTAGAAGTAGTTCTTCCGCGCCATCCGGCACCACTCGGCGATGTCGCAGTTGAGCGCGAGCCCGATGCGGATCGTCGCCTCGATGCCGGCCCGGTTGGCGACCGGCAGCGCGCCCGGCAGGCCCAGGCAGACGGGGCACACCTGGGTGTTGGGCTCCGCGCCGAACTCCGTCGGGCAGCCGCAGAACATCTTCGTGTTCGTACCGAGCTCGACGTGCGTCTCCAGGCCGATCACCGGCTCGTAGCGGGCGGTCGCGTCCTCGTACGAGGGCAGCACGGTCGTACTCATGCGGTCACTCCAAATCCGGACATGGCAAGCCTGGTGGGGTTCGCCGCGCTCCTGGCCGGGCGCCGGGAGCGCGGCGGTGGTTCTACAGCTCCGGCGGGGTCAGCGTGCCGACCGCGGACTCGAGG
Source organism: Actinoplanes sp. NPDC049316 (assembly GCF_040677315.1). Taxonomy (NCBI): domain Bacteria; kingdom Bacillati; phylum Actinomycetota; class Actinomycetes; order Micromonosporales; family Micromonosporaceae; genus Actinoplanes; species Actinoplanes sp. NPDC049316. Next base: position 13,491 of record NZ_JBFAQM010000022.1, read on the forward strand.
GCCGCGGCCACCCGGTACATGCGGTCGTCCGCCATCGTCGGCGCCATGATCTGGAAGCCGACCGGCAGACCATCGGACAGCCCGCACGGCACCGAGATCGCCGGGCCGCCGTACAGGTTGGTGGGGATCGTGTAGAGGTCGGCGAGGTACATCTGGTACGGGTCCGAGGTGCGCGACCCGAACGGGAACGCCACGAACGGCGTGGTCGGCGAGATCAGCACGTCGACCCGCTCGAACGCCGAGGTGAAGTCCCGCGTGATCAGGGTGCGCACCTTCTGCGCCTGGCCGTAGTACGCGTCGTAGTAGCCGCTGGAGAGCGCGTACGTGCCGAGGATGATGCGCCGCTTCACCTCGGGGCCGAAGCCCTCGTCGCGGGTCAGCGACATGACTTCCTCGAGCGAGCGCTTGCCGTCGTCGCCGGAGCGCAGGCCGTAGCGCACGCCGTCGAAGCGGGCCAGGTTGGACGATGCCTCGCTGGGCGCGATCAGGTAGTAGGCCGGCAGGGCGTACTCGAAGTGGGGGCAGGACACCTCGACGACCTCGGCGCCCAGCTTGACCAGCGCCTCGACCGACTCGCGGAAGGCGGCGGCGACCCCGGGCTCAGCGCCCTCGCCCGCGAACTCCTTGACGATGCCGAGCTTCACACCGGTCAGGTCGCCGGTGGCGCCCAGCCGGGCGGCGGCCACGACGTCCGGGACCGGCTGCGGGATCGAGGTGGAGTCGCGTGGGTCGTGCCCGCCGATCACGGCGTGCAGCAGGGCGGCGTCCTCGACCGTACGGGCACAGGGACCCGGGGTGTCCAGCGAGGACGAGAAGGCGATGAGCCCGTAGCGGGACGTGCCACCGTACGTGGGCTTCGCGCCGACGGTGCCGGTGACCGCGCCGGGCTGACGGATCGAGCCGCCGGTGTCGGTGCCGATCGCCAGCGGAGCCTCGTACGCCGCCAGCGAAGCGGCACTGCCGCCGCCGGAGCCGCCGGGGATGCGCCCGAGGTCCCACGGGTTGTTCGTGGGCCCGTACGCCGAATACTCGGTGGAGGAGCCCATCGCGAACTCGTCCATGTTCGTCTTGCCGAGCATGACGGTGCCGGCGCCGCGCAGCCGCTCGACGAGCGTCGCGTCATACGGCGGCTTCCAGCCCTCGAGGATCTTCGAGGCGGCGGTGGTCGGCACGCCGCGGGTCGCGATCACGTCCTTGACCGCGACGGGCACTCCGGCCAGCGGCCCGAGCTCCTCGCCCCGCGAACGGCGGGCGTCCACGTCGGCGGCGGCCGCGAGCGCACCCTCCCGGTCGACGTGCAGGAACGCGTGCACGCGGTCGTCGACGGCGGCGATCCGGTCGAGGTGGGCGGTGGCGACCTCGACGGCGGAGGTCTCCCCTGCGGCGATGAGGCCGGCGATCTGCGCCGCCGTCATCCTGGTGACGTCACTCACGGCGCTCACTCCTCCTCGTCCAGGATGCGCGGTACGCGGAAACGACCCTCGGCGGCGTCGGGGGCGCCGGCGAGAACCTCGTCCTGCTGGAGGCAGGGCTGCACGACATCGTCGCGGTAGACGTTGGTCAGCGGCACGGAGTGCGAGGTGGGCGGGATGTCGTCGGCGGCCACGTCACCGATCCGGGCGACCGACTGCAGGATGACATCGAGCTGACCGGCGAACCTGTCCAGCTCCTCGTCGGTCACGGCGAGCCGCGACAGGCGCGCGAGATGCGCGACCTCTTCGCGGGAGATGGCGGCCATCGTGCCCCCTGGTGTCGGTCGGTGATGCTGACCCGGAGAGTCTATTCAGCTCGGCGAGGGGTTTGTCGGGCGGCTCCCCAACCTGTGGATAACCCGTTCAGGCGGCGCTCGCCGCCCGAGCACCAGCCCTGATCAGGTGGCCGCGAGGGCGCCCGGCTCCCGTCCCGGGCGCAGCGGGCGGTAGCGCGCCAGCCATCCGGCGAAGTCGGCCGCCGGCATCGGCCGCGCGTGGAACCACCCCTGAGCAGCGTGGCAGCCGTCCGCCCCGAGCAGCTTCCACGTCCGCTCGTCCTCCACTCCCTCGGCCACGACCCGCAGCCCGAGGGAGTCGGCGAGCGCGATGACCGACCGTACGATCGCCGCGTCGCCCCGGTCGGCCGCCATCCCGAGCACGAACGATCGGTCGATCTTGACCTCGGCGAGCGGAAGCCGCCGCAGGTGCTGCAGCGACGAATAGCCGGTCCCGAAGTCGTCGAGGGAGATCGCCACGCCCATCCGGTCCAGCCGGGTGATCGTGTCCAGCACCCGGTGCGGGTCGGCCATCAGTGCGCTCTCGGTGATCTCCAGCTGGAGCTGTCCGGCCGGGACGGCGTACCGGAGAAGCAGATTGTGGATCTCCTCCACGATGCCGGTCGCGTGCAGGTCGCGCACGCTGACGTTGACGGACGCCCGGACGGTCCGGCCGTCGCGCCGCCAGACGGCCAGCTGTGAGATCACCTCGGCCAGGACCCGGCTGGTCAGCAGGCGCATGACGGGCGTCTGCTCGACGACGCGCAGCAGCTCCTCGGGCCCGACCATGCCGCGGCCGGGATGCCGCCACCGCAGCAGGGCTTCCACACCGACGACCTCGCCGGTCGCGATGGCGATCTGCGGCTGGTAGTAGAGCATCAGCCCTTCGGCGGGCTCCTGCTGCAGCGATCGGCGCAGGTCGGCGAGCAGCGTCAGATCGGGCGTGTGGTGGTCGGCGTCGCGCGCGTAGACGGCGACCTGGGCTCCGCGCTGCTTCGCGTCGTACATGGCGGCCTCGGCCTGCCGCAGCAGCGCCGCGCCGTCGGTCCCGCGCTCGGATTGCAGGGCGATCCCGATCGACGCGCTCACGTCGATGGGCAGCCCGTCGACCGCGAAGGGCGCCCCCAGCGCGTCGGCCAGGTGGGTGGCGATCCGCCGGGCCGCGGCCGGCCCGTCGACCCGGGTGGCCAGCACGGCGAACTCGTCACCCCCGAGCCGGACGACAAGATCATGCGGGGGTACGGCGGCAGCCAGGCGCTGGGCCACCTGGATGAGCAGCCGGTCACCGTGGGCGTGCCCGAGCGCGTCATTGACCGTACGGAACCGGTCGAGATCCAGTAGCAGCAGCGCGAGCCGCCGCTCGGGCCGATGCGACCCCCGCCCCGCGCCCCGCTCGGCGACCGACGTCTGCAACGCCCGCCGGTTCGGCAACCCGGTCAGCGAATCGACCCGGGCGGCGCGGTCGTACTCCCCTGCCGACCGAACCATCCGATGCACGGCGTGCAAGGCAAGCAACACCAGGGGTACGAGCGCGAGCCCTACCTGCGCCGCGGCGAGCACAATGGGCCCGAGCAGCAGCAGCGAGGCGGTGGCGAACCATTCCAGTCCCCACCGCTCGGGCCGCTTCGGCTTCCGGCCGCCGGCCAGCAACCGGGAAGTCACGGCATCCAGCCCGTACCGCCCGCAGATCCACGCGACGGCGGCCGCGATCATGAGCAGCGCCTCGTCCCAGTCCGGCTCCCGTCCGATCCGCAGCCCGGCCAGTCCGGCCACGAGAGCGGCCGAGGCCAGCGCGAAAGCATGCTGTGCGGCAAGGTGCAGCGCCCGCTTCGCGGACTGCCCCATCCGCACCCCCGCGACGGCCATCGCGGCGAGCTGTACGGCCAGCGCCGGCACGAACCCCCAGGCGAGCACGATGCCGAACGTGAAGCAGATCGACGGCAGGATCACGGAACTGGCCCGCCGGTTGGCGACCACATAGGGCCGTCCGTCGACCGCGAGGGCCAGGACAGCCATCACCCAGAAAGCCGTCGGCAACTCGGCGAACCGCCCGGGAAAGAGGGCCCACAGCACGGCATCCACGGCCACGGCGCCCCCGACGGCAGCGAACGCCCCGCGCCGCGCAACAACGGATTGCCGCCCACCCGGCATGGAGCTGCGCTGCTGTGCGGCACCCATGCGACCTCCAGGAAGGCATTGACCGGCCGAGTCCTCCTCACCATAGATCCACATAGAAAAAACTACGCGAAACAGACTCGGTGTTATCAAATTGCCATAAGTCGGAGAACCTGGATCAGTGGAAAGTTCACCCGTTGGGGCGCGATGAAGGCTCCGAGCCGCTTCGGCGCTGACGCGCCCACCAAGCCGGGCCACCCGACGGTCTGAGAGTTCAAACAGTGCGGTAGGTCAGTGGTTCACCGCGCCGCAGCGCGGCCACCATGTCGGCCGCCGCCCGGCTGATAGCGTCCGCCGGTGTGACGTGCGGCTTCCAGCCGAGAGTGGTCAGCGACCCCGGATCCATTGCGTACGCCCGATCGTGCACCAGCCGGTCGCGTACGTGACTGATGACGGCCGGCACCCCGACGGCAGCTGCGACCAGTTCCACCACCTCGAGGATCGTCAGCGCCGCGCCGGACGTGCAGTGGTGCACCCCAACCGGTACGTCACCGGCGATAGCGGATCGCAACACCTCGCACAGATCCTCGACGGCCAGGTACTCCCGAGCCTGCGTACCGTCTCCGAAAACCGGCACCGGCTCCCCAGCGGCCAGGGCCGTCACGGCGGTGGGGATGAGTTTGCGAGCGCGCTGGCGACCGCCGACCAGATTGCACGACCGGATCACGATCAGGTCGAGCCCGTACGTATCGGCGTAGCAGCGCAGCATCATCTCGGCCGCTGCCTTGGAGGCCGCGTACGGCTGGGTCGGCCGGTACGGCGCATCCGGCGCCAAGGGACGGTCGGAGACGCCGAGCACCTCGTCGGACGACAGGTAAACCACCCGGGTATCGGGCCGCTGCCGCCACCACTCGGCCACTTCCAGCGCGATGGAACCGTTGGCGGTGAAGGCCAGCCGTGGATCGGCCAGCGCCTGGTCCACGTCCGTCTGGCCGGCCAGCACGAGCAGGACGTCAGCCTCCCCCTCCGGGAGCGCGGTGTCGCGTCGCACAGTCGCGTCCAGGCCGGCCACCACCTCTGCGACGTCCGCGTCGAGCGGTGCGGGATCGACCAGGGTCAGGGCCGAGACGCCCAAGTCCCCGCCCGTCAGGAGCGTCGAGCCGACGAAGCCGGCCGCCCCGTGGATCACCAATCGGGTCATGCGTCACCTTCCGTGATGGCGGCGAGCATGTCGCCGTGTCGCCGCCGCACCTCGCCCAGCCCGTAGCGCGGGTGCGAAAGCAACCACGGCTCGTCCAGCAACGTGTCGACGGCCATCGTGTAGCGGCGCCACGGCCGGCTCGCGCGGACCGCGACGACGCGAGCCAGGGACAGGTCACCCAACGCGGGCCAGTCGGACAGTGCGTCGTGGACGGCCTCCATGACGGCGGCCCGGACCCGGGCGGAGTCGAAGGCTTCCGGGTCCTCGCCGGTCTGAAAGAAGTTGGGGTGGTGGACCAGGGAGCGGTGGGCGGAGTCGACCGGTTTGGTCAACGCGACGCCCAGACGGACGGCCAGATTCGAGTTGTAGATCAGGTCGAACAGCCACTTCAAGGCCACCATGTACGGCTTGTCGAAGTCGTAGACGCCGTCGCGGACCTTGGTCCTGGGCCGGACGATGTGCCGGCGGTACAACTCGGAGCGCGTCAGCGGAACCTCGTCGCCTTCCGCGGTGTGCGCCTTGGGCAGCAGTTTCACCTGCTCACCGAATGCGCGCTCGTCCTCGGCGCGAACTTCGGCGTCAGCGAGCAGCCGTCGCAGGTTGAGGCCGGTGGCGCGGCGGATCGCCGTTCCGAAACTCTCCTCCAGGTCCTCGACCGCGAGGGCGTTGCTGTTCTCGTCGGTCCACGAGAACCGGACGCAGGTCACGGTCACCTCGCGCAGGATCTCGTTCCACACGTGCGCCGCCTGCCGCGCTGCGGGTTCTTCGGCGAACTCGCCCTCAACCGGGCTGGACTCCGTCAACAGGAACGGAACGATCGCGCGGTCCCGCAGCAGGACGGCAAGCGCTCCCCGCTCGGCCGGGTCGGTGCTGAACGCCTCGGCGAACACCGGGTTGCGGATGAGGTAACTGCGATTCACCACCACGCGGCGTGCAGTCAGCAGCGCGCGGACGAACTCCTGCCGCAGCAGCGGACCACGCAGAGCGGCCAACTCGGTGAGGGCGCGGCCGTCATCCGCCATCTGCCGGAGCATTGCGCGAGGAACCCATTGATCGTCCGCTGCGTGCGGAAGCACGCAGTTGGCACCGAGTTCCATCGGCGTGATCCGGTTGATGACGAGCGGCGGCTCGGACTCCTGCTTGTGCTCGTGCTCGTGCTCGTGGTCATCGACGGCTCTGAGCCACAGGCGCTTGACGTGTGCGACGTCGCCTCCGAGAGCCACAACCACGGGCTCGAGCGAATCCCACCGGGTCATGGCACCGGACAGCACGGCCGCGATCGTGGTGTGGCTTATCCGATTGCCGGTCTGCACCTTGATCTTGCGGGAGCTGGGCCGCCCGGCCCCGTCGTGCAGGCGCTTGAGCTCCCTACGCAGCTCGCCGAGGGGGCCGGGCACGTCGGTCATGGTGAACGTCAGCATGCTGGCCGCGTGCGGATCTGTAAAGAGAGGGAAGGTCCGGTCAGGAGCCGTAAAGGTACCTTTCCGCGGGTCGAGAAGGCGGATTCGATGGATGCATGACGGTTGCGATCATCCTCACCGGCGTCCTCACCGGACTGACGCTCCTCGTGCCTGCGGCGGTCTACCTCTGGTCGGCCGACGCGCCTCGCCGGCGGCGGGCGTGGCGCCTCCTCATTCTGTTCCGGCTCACTCTGCTCCGGGATCGGCCGGGCCGCGGTTATGCGGTTCGCGCCGGGAAGCTCGGTACCGCCCAGATGCTTGACGCTGACCGGGTACGGCGGGGCCTCGACCGTGGGGTACAGGGTCGTGAAAAGAAGCGTGCAGCCCGCCGTGACGCGTGACCGTGCTCGCGTCACGGCACCGGCTTCGGCGCCCGCCCCGGCCGGCACGCTCCGACCCAGCACCGGCACGGCGGCCGATGTCCGGGAGCCTGCCCCAGCAGCACTCCCCTCGGCGGGCGGGGTGAATGCCAGGGCACGGCTCTGCGCTCTCAGCGCGAACTCAGCGCACCGATGTCCCTCGCGTGACTTGCCATCTCGTCCCTTCGCTCATCAGCGGCGCCTTCGAGCTCTCCCAGCTCGGACGGCACTACTTGGGCGGCGTTTCCACGATCTCAGCCACAGCACGGGCCGCGTCGGGGCCGTCGGTCAGCAGGACCCCGAAGCCGTCCTCGTCCAGCACCGGAACCTTGAGCTGCAACGCCTTGTCGTACTTGCTGCCCGGGTTGTCGCCCACGACCACGAAGGCCGTCTTCTTGGACACCGAGCCGCTCACCTTGCCCCCGCGGGAGGTGACCGCCTCCGTTGCCGCGTCGCGGGAGTAGGAGGCCAGGGTTCCCGTCACCACGACCGTGAGCCCTTCGAGCGGCCGGGGACCCTCGTCAGTGCGCTCGTCCTCCATCTGGACGCCGGCGGTGCGCCACTTGGTGACGATGTCGCGGTGCCAGTCGACGGCGAACCATTCGCGCAGGCTTTCGGCGATCGTCGGCCCGACGCCCTCCACGGCGGACAGCTCCTCGACGCGGGCCTCGGCCACCGCGGTCTCCAGGGCCTCCATGGATCCGAAGTGTCGTGCCAGCGCCTGCGCCGCGGTGGGGCCGACGTGCCGGATCGAGAGCGCGACGAGGACTCGCCACAGCGGCCGGTGCTTGGCCTCTTCGAGGTTCTCCAGGAGCTTGACCGCGTTGCTGCCGAGGCTGCCGTCCTTGTTGACGAAGAACGGGGATCGTTGCAGATCGTCGGCGGTGACGGCGAACAGGTCGCCCTCGTCGGCGATGATCTGCGACTCCAGCAGCGCTTGCGCCGCCTTGTAGCCGAGCACCTCGATGTCGAACGCCCCGCGGCCCGCCAGGTGGAACACCCGCTCGCGCAGCTGCGCCGGGCAGGACCGGGTGTTCGGGCAGCGGATGTCGACGTCGCTTTCCTTGGCGGGCGCGAGCTTCGTGCCGCACGCCGGACATTCGGTCGGCATCACGAACGCGTGCGCGTCGTCCGGGCGCAGATCCATGACCGGGCCGAGCACCTCGGGGATGACGTCACCGGCCTTGCGCAACACGACGGTGTCACCGATCCACACGCCCTTGCGCTCGACCTCCCGGGCGTTGTGCAACGTCGCGAGCGCGACTGTCGAGCCTGCTACGCGTACGGGCTCCAGCACCGCGAACGGCGTGACCCGGCCGGTGCGCCCCACGTTCACGTCGATGTCGAGCAGCTTGGTGGTGACCTCCTCCGGCGGATACTTGAAGGCGATCGCCCAGCGCGGAGCCCGGCTGGTGGAGCCGAGGCGGCCCTGGATCGCCACCGCGTTGACTTTGACGACCACCCCGTCGATCTCGTGCTCGACGTCGTGCCGGTGCTCGGCGTAGTACGCGATGTAGTCCCGGACGCCGCTCATGTCGGCGACCAGCTTCCACCGCTCGCTCGTGGGCAGCCCCCACGACTTCAACGCCTCGTACGCATGCGCCTGCGAGTCGGGCGTGAAGCCCTTGCGGGCACCGATGCCGTGCACCACCATCCGGAGTCCTCGGGAGGCCGTGATGCGGGGGTCCTTCTGCCGCAGGCTGCCCGCCGCCGCGTTGCGCGGGTTGGCGAAGGGAGCCTTGCCCTGCTCGACGAGGGAGGCGTTGAGGTCGGCGAACGCGGACGCCGGGAAGTAGATCTCCCCGCGAACCTCGAGCAGGTCGGGCGGATCCTCATCGGCGAGCCGCTCCGGGATCTCCCGGATGGTGCGCACGTTCGACGTGACGTCCTCCCCCGTACGCCCGTCGCCCCGCGTCGCACCACGGACCAGCTTGCCCTTCTCGTACGTCAGGTTGATCGCCAGACCGTCCACCTTGAGCTCGCAGATGAACTCGACCGGCCCACCGGCGTCCCGCTCGGTGCGCTCGGCCCACGCGGCGAGCTCGGCGTCGTCGAAGACGTTGTCGAGCGACATCATGCGCTCGGCATGCTCCACCGGCGTGAACTGCGTGGAGAACGTGCCGCCGACGTTCTGAGTGGGCGAATCCGGCGTACGCAGGGCCGGGAACTGCTCCTCCAGCTCCTGCAACTCCCGCAGCAGCTTGTCGAACTCGGCGTCGGACACGGTCGGCGAGTCGAGAACGTAGTAGCGATACTGATGCCCGCGAACCTCGTCACTCAGCTCCGCATGACGGGCGCTGGCCTCAGGCGTCGGCTCGGCGCCGGCGGCCGCGATCTGCTCGGCGGTCGGTTGCCCGGCGGCGACCTCCTCGGCCACGGCGACGTCGGCGGGCGACTCGGCATGAACGGACTGCTTCTCGGGCACCGTGACCTCCGTGTTCGGCTTTCTCCAGGCACGTTAGTCGGCCCCTCTGACAAAACCGCCGACCTGTGGGCCGCCTCGTCTTACGAAGTCGTCACAAGACCGGACCCGGGTACGGGCGACGGTCCGGAGGGAGCTCAGCGGGTACGTCCAGCGAGGCCCGCGACGCAGGCGCGAGGCGAGCGGGGCGACGCGGGCCCGAGGCGCGAGACGTGCGGCCAACCAGCGCAGGGCGCACGGCGCGGGGCGCGGGGCCCGGGGCGCGGGCACAGGGACGCGGGCACAGGGACGCGGGCACGGGGACGCGGGCACGGGGACGCGGGCACGGGGACGCGGGCACGGGGGCGCGGGCACGGGGACGCGGGCGCGGGGCAAGGGCGCGGGCGCAAGGCGACGCGGACGCACCGCGTGGGACACGGGGCGCGGGGCACACGGCGCAAGATGCAAGGCCGGGAGCAAAGCAAGAAGCGCGAGGCGACGCACGAGACGCCCGCCAGGGCTTACCGGTCGCGTAGCCGGCCCTCCCCGGGTACGGTCTGCCGATGGCGGACTGGCGGTTGTGGCTGGTGGGAGGCCTGGCCGCGGTCGCCACGGCTGCGCTGCTGCGACATCGGCTACGCCGGAGCCGCCCTTTCGCGGGCGACATTTGGTGGGCCACGGTTCCGTACGCCCGTGGCCGGGGCGCGAAGTTGCGTCCTTGCCTGGTGCTGCTGAACCACCGCCGCGGCGTCGTGGTCCTGAAGATCACTAGCCAGGACAAGAGCCATCGCCGGGATCATGTGCTCATCCCGACGCGACGGTGGGACCCGTACGCGGAGCGCGACTCGTACCTGAATCTTGGTGAGCCGATTCTGGTGCGGCCCTCGGCGTTCCAGCGTCGCGCCGGCACGGCCGGCCGGCCGGTTCGCCGGATCGTCGCAGCACGCCGCGGGTTGAGCCGGCGTGACCTGCTGCGTCTGGTCCAACGGCAGGCGGATCGCCTCGACGCCGGCCGCCCGACCCGAACCCACTGACCAGCCGCCCGACCGGAATCCGGCAGCGACTGAAATCGAGCAACAGGCACCAAGCTCGCACGACTGGGCCGGACCCCTACAGAATCACCGCCTGGCCCGACGGCGCGCCGAGCAACGGCCCGGCCAAGGTGGTCGCTACCAGACCAGGCAGAACGGGTGGCCGACCGGGTCCTCGTACACCCGGAAGGTCTCGCCGCCGCCGTCCAGTCGCTTCGCGCCCGCGGCGAGCACGCGTTGCTCCGCTTTCTCGATGTCGTCCACGCGCACGTCGAGGTGGAACTGCTGGGGACGGTCATGGTCGGGCCAGCGCGGCGGGAGCAGGTCGGGGGCCTTCTGGAAGGCGAGGCTCGGGGCGTCGGAGTCGGTGCGGATGGTGACCCAACCGTCCTCGTCGTGGACGACGTGCATGCCGAGCAGTTCGGTGTAGAACCGGGCCAGGGCACGGGGATCGGGGCAGTCGATGACGACGGTGTCGAGACGTCCAATCATGTCTGCATGATGCCCGCCGGGTCCGACAGAAAAGGCGGGAACGCCAACAGTTCCGCCCGCCTGACGACCGGGCAGAGCCCACTGCCGTCCGGCGAAGAAGGCCCGGTCCGAAGACAGGGAAAGACCAAGCCGAATCAGAACCCAGCCGGAAGAGGCGAAAAGGCCGGCAGCGAACGAAGGGCCGGCAACGGCGAAAGGCCGGAAGCGCGAAAGGCCGGAAGGAGCGGAAGGTTGGGAGACGCCGAGGCCGAGAAGAATCAAGGCCAGGCCGGTCCGAGCTGGGGAACAGCCATCACGCCTCGGACAGACGCCGCCCCGCGTCACGGCACGCTTTGAGTACAGCTCGCACGTACCCCGGGCTCGCTCCGGCCAGTCCGCATGCCGGCGTGACCACGACCTGCTCGGGTAGCCGGTCAGCCCGGAATCCGAGCTTGCGCCACAGATCCCGTACCCGGTCTGCGGTTTCCGCCGACGTCGGTGCGCGGCCCGCTGACGCGGGCCGGGTCGGCACCGCGCCCGCGAAGAGGCCGAGGCCGGCCTCGAGGGCCTCTCCCAGCGGGTCCAGATCCTTGAGGAGCGCAAGGTCGAGTGCGACGGCCGCGGCCTGTGCATCGCGGATGACCTGCAGGGGTACGGCGGGAGCGCAGCTGTGCACGATCACCGGTACGCCGGCCGCCTCGACGACGGTTCGCAGGCCGGTCGCGGCGTCGGGGGCGTCGACGGCCTTGTACGCGCTCAGCCCGCTCTCGGTGGGCACCTGTCCGGCGAGCACCGCCGGCAGGGAGGGCTCGTCGAGCTGCAGCAGCACGGTGGCGCCGGGCAGCCGCTTCCGGACGTCGGCGACGTGCCGGCGCAGGCCCTCGGCCAGCGAGTCCGTGAGGTCGCGCACGGCGCCGCGGTCGCGCAGCATGCGGCCGCCGATGGGCAGGTCCAGGCTCGCGGCGAGCGTCCACGGGCCGGCGGATTGGATCTTGAACGCCCCCGAGTAGCGGTCGCCCTGCTCGGTCATCTGGTCGAGGTCGCGTTCGAGCAGGTCGGCGGTGCGGCGCAGGTCCTTGCCGGGGCGGGGTGCCATCTGCCAGCGTCCGGCGTAGAGCTGGACGGGCAGTTCGACGAGGAAGCCGGCGCTGCGTCCGATCATGTCGGCCCCCGGCCCGCGGGCGGGGAGCTCGGGAAGATGCGGCAGCTCGGGGAGCTCGCCAAAGACGAGCCGTTGCGCTTCGGCGACGTCCGTGCCCGGGAGCGAGCCGATGCCGGTCGCGGCTCCGCTGGGCCAGGGGAAGTCAGCCATTGCTCGGTGCCCCGTTCCCGGACGTCGCGACCGGGTGCGTCTTCTCCCCGGTCACGATGGTGGCCGAGCCGAGCACGATGTCCCCGTCCGGGTCGGGCCGGTACGCGACGATGGCCTGCCCCGCGGCGACGCCGCGCGCCGGGCTGCGCAGCCGGGCCGTCAGCCGCCCGTCCTCGACAGCGACGACCGCCGGCACGACCTCGCCGTGCGCACGCAGCTGCACGTCGCACTCGACCGGGGTCCGCTCACCGTGCCAGATGGGGCGCTCCGCCGTCACCGTGTCGACCGCGAGGTCCTCGCGAGGCCCGACCGTGACGGTGTTGGTCTTCGGGGTGATGGAGAGCACGTACCGCGGGCGGCCGTCGGGGGCCGGCACGCGCAGATCCAAGCCCTTGCGCTGGCCCACCGTGTATCCGTATGCGCCGGCATGCTGCCCGAGCACCGCGCCCGTCCGGCCGTCGACGATGTCTCCGGGAGCCTCGCCGAGCCGGTTCGCGAGGAACCCGCGGGTGTCGCCGTCGGCGATGAAGCAGATGTCGTGGGAGTCCGGCTTGTCGGCGACGGCGAGACCGCGTGCGGCAGCCTCCTCGCGGACCTGGGTCTTGGTTGAGTCACCGAGCGGGAACACGGCCCGGTCGAGCTGCTCGCGGGTGAGCACGGCCAGCACGTACGACTGGTCTTTGGCGATGTCCACGCTGCGCCGGAGCTGGCCGTCCGCGCCGAGCCGCGCGTGGTGTCCGGTGACCACGGCGTCGAAGCCGAGCGCGACCGCCCGGTCGAGCACCGCCGCGAACTTGATCTTCTCGTTGCAGCGCAGGCACGGGTTCGGGGTGCGGCCCGCCGCATACTCGGCGACGAAGTCGTCGACGACGCTCTCGTGGAACTGGTCCGCCATGTCCCACACGTAGAACGGGATGCCGATGACATCGGCGGCTCGCCGAGCATCGCGCGAGTCTTCCAGCGTGCAGCATCCTCGCGCACCCGTCCGGTACGTCTGAGGGTTCCGCGCCAGCGCCAGATGGACCCCGGTCACGTCATGGCCGGCATCCCGGGCGCGCGCGGCAGCGACGGCGGAGTCGACACCGCCGGACATAGCTGCAAGCACTCGCACGCCGGCAAGCCTATCCGCCGGTCCCGACAGAAACCCACCGGCGGGCGCGGCTCGCGGACGTGCGCTGGGCCACGTCGAAAAACCGAGTTGATCAAGAACCGTCCGGGCGGCCCGCCGCGATAAGCCAAGCACAGGACGAACCACGAGGAGGGAGCCGCCGGATGATCATCTTCTGGCTTCTGCGCAGCGGCATCTCAGGACTGACGCGGCGTCTTCCAGGCCGTCGCCCTGCGGGCCCGCTCCACCGCGCCCGGCAACGCGGCCAGCAACTCGTCGACGTCCTGCGCTGTCGAGCTGTGCCCGAGCGTGAACCGCAGCGAGGACCGCGCCCGGTCGTCGTCAGCGCCCATCGCGAGCAGCACGTGGGACGGCTGGGCGACCCCGGCCGAGCAGGCCGAGCCCGTCGAGCAGGCGATGCCCTGCGCGTCGAGGAGCAGGAGAAGCGCGTCTCCCTCGCATCCCGGGAAGGAGAAGTGCGCGTTGCCCGGCAGCCGGTCGACGGGATCACCGTTGAAGACGGCGTCGGGAATCGCGGCCCGCACCCGGTGCACCAGGTCGTCACGGAGGGCAGCGACCCGTGCGGCGTGCTCCTGCTGAGTCTTGACCGCCGCTTCCACCGCGACGGCGAATGCCACCACACCGGGGGTGTCGAGCGTGCCGGAGCGTACGTCGCGCTCCTGGCCCCCGCCGTGCAGCAGGGGCGTGGCGGCGACATCCCGGCCGAGCAGAAGCGCACCCACGCCGACCGGCCCGCCGACCTTGTGCCCGCTCAGCGTCATCGCCGCGGCGCCGCTGGCGGCGAAGTCCACGGGAACCTGCCCCACGGCCTGCACCGCGTCGGTGTGGAACGGGATGCCGGCCTGCACCGCGAGCGCGGCAAGCGCGGAGATCGGCTGCAACGTGCCGACCTCGTTGTTGGCCCACTGCACGCTGATCACGGCGATCTCGTCACCGTGCGCCCGAAGGGTGTCCGTCAGCACCGCGGGATCGACACGTCCGGCCTCGTCGACGGGCAACCATTCGATGACGGCGCCCTCGTGCGACCCGAGCCACTCGACGGCGTCCATGACCGCATGGTGCTCGACCGCCGACGCCACGACGCGGCGGCGCCGGGCGTCGACGCCGCGGCGCGCCCAGAAGATGCCCTTGGTGGCCAGGTTGTCGCTCTCGGTCCCGCCGCTGGTGAACACCACCTCGGACGGTCGCGCACCGAGCACCGCGGCGATCCGCTCGCGGGACTCCTCGACCAGCCGTCGAGCGCTCCGACCGGCAGCATGCAGGGACGACGGATTGCCGATCTCCCGGGCGGCCGCGACATAAGCGTCGAGCGCCTCGGCGAGCATCGGCGCGGTCGCCGCGTGATCCAGGTAGGCCATCGTCATGAAGCTTATGCCGTGCGCCGCCAACGGATACGTCGCGTCCGTCACCGTGGGGAACGCCGATCGATATCCGGGTCCCGAGCAGCAAGAGCATCATGGCTCGGGTTCGTCGTGGTCCGAGACGTCGCTCCCGCCAGGGACCGGGCCCGGCCGGCCAGTCGCCGGGCGGCTCCTGAACGTCCGGCCGCACCCTGCCATGTGCGTCAGTGGCCGAGCTCACCCCGGAGACCCACGGAAACGGCCCGGCGACCGAAGCCGCCGGGCCGTGCACCCATCACTCGGGCCGTCGCCGGCCCGCCGTTCTCACTTGCGCTTGCGGATCTCGTCGGTGGCCTGCGGCACGATCTTGAACAGGTCGCCCACCACGCCGTAGTCCGCCAGCTCGAAGATCGGCGCCTCGGGGTCCTTGTTGACCGCCACGATCGTCTTCGACGTCTGCATGCCGGCCCGGTGCTGGATGGCGCCCGAGATGCCCAGGGCGACATACAGCTGGGGGGAGACCGTCTTACCGGTCTGGCCGACCTGGAACTGGTGCGGGTAGTAGCCCGAGTCGACCGCCGCGCGGGAGGCGCCCACCGCGCCACCGAGCAGGTCGGCCATCTCCTCGACCAGCTTGAAGTTGTCCGCGTTGCCGACGCCACGGCCGCCGGAGACGACGATCGACGCCTCGGTCAGTTCCGGACGGGAGCCCTTGGTCTCGGCGACCCGCTCGACGACCTTGGCCAGCTTGTCCGCGTCCGTCGCCGTGACCGTCAGCTGCTCCACGGCCGGGGTGGCCGCGGCCGGCGCCGGGGTCACCGAGTTGGGGCGGATCGTCACGATCGGCAGGCCGCGAGTGACCTTCGACTTGACGATCGTGGAGCCGGCGAAGACGACCTGGGTGGCCGTACCGTCCGCGGCGACCTCGACCGCGTCGGTGAGCAGGCCGTTGTCCAGCTTGACCGCGAGGCGGCCGGCGATCTCCTTGCCCTCCTGCGTCGCGGCGAGCAGCACCGCGGCCGGCTGGACGCGCTTGATCAGCTCGGCGACCACGGTGGCCTTGGGCGCCACGAGGTAGCCGTCGATCTCCTCGCCCTCGCCCGCGTAGATCTTCTCCGCGCCGTACTCGCCGAGCTTGGCGGCGAACTGCTCCGCCGCGCCGGCGCCGCCGAGGACCACCGCGGCGGGCGAACCCAGCCCGCGGGCGATCGTCAGCATCTCGAGCGTGACCTTCTTGACGCCGGCAGCCTGGGAGGCCTCGACGACGACCAGAACCTCAGCCATGGTGGACCCCTCTCAGACGAACTTCTCGGTGGCGAGGAACTCGACCAGCTGCACGCCGCCGTTGCCCTCGTCGGTGACCTTGGTGCCGGCGCTGCGCGGCGGGCGCTTGGCGAACTCGACCACCGTCGAGGTGGCGCCCGCGAAGCCGACCTCGTCCGGGCTGACGCCCAGGTCCGCGAGGGAGAGACTCTGCACCGGCTTCTTCTTGGCCGCCATGATCCCCTTGAAGGAGGGGTACCGCGGCTCGTTGATGGTGTCCCAGACGCTCACCACGGCGGGGGTGGCGGCGGTGACGACCTCGTAGCCCTCGTCGGTCTGACGCTCGGCGGTCAGCTGGGCGCCGTCGACGGTGAGCTTGCGGGCGCCGGTGAGCGCGGCGATGCCCAGGCGCTCGGCCAGCATGTGCGGCATGACCTGCACGCGGCCGTCGGTCGACTCGGCGCCGCAGAGGATCAGGTCGGGGCTGAGCGTGCCCAGCGCGGCGGCCAGGACCTTGGAGGTCGCGACGGCGCACGAGCCGTGCAGCGCGTCGTCGGACACGTGGACCGCCTTGTCCGGCCCCATGGAGAGCGCCTTGCGAATCGACTCGGTCGCGCCGGCCGGTCCCATCGTCAGGACGGTCACCTCACCGCCGTGCGCTTCCTTGATCTTGAGCGCTTCCTCGATGGCGTACTCGTCCATCTCGTTGATGACGTTGCTCGCCGAGCCGCGCTCGACGGTCTTGTCGCCCGCACTCAGAGTGCGCTCGGCACCGGAGTCGGGCACCTGCTTGACCAGTACGACAATGTTCATCGCGCTTCGACGACCCTCCTGTTTATGGACGCACGCCTGCAGCCGGTTTCGCGTTTCCTACGGGGATGTTACCCGCCGGTAGCTTTCGGGTGCCCACTACCGGCGGTGACACAGCTCACCCGTAGCCGCGCCTCCGCCTCCAGACCATCCTCCCCCACCGCACGTCTGGACGGCGGCTCCGGGCCGTCAGCCGAATGTTCACCCCGGCGATCAATAATCGAAGCGTGCTCGACCAGTGGTTCAACCCGCAGAAGACCCCGATGGCCGGCGAGAAGCCGGATTACCGGTTCTCACTGGCGAACGAACGCACCTTCCTCGCCTGGATCCGTACGGCGCTGGCGTTGCTCGCGGGCGGTTTGGCGTGCGCCCAGTTCCTCCCGCCCCTGCCCATCGAGCACCTGCGCGAGATCATCTCCGTGGCGCTCCTGCTGCTCGGCGGCGTCGTCGCGGTACGGGCGGTCGACCACTGGGCGCGCACGGAACGAGCCATGCGCCTCGGCACCGACCTGCCGAAGTCCCGCTTCCCGGCGGTCCTGGCCCTCATCGTGGCGGCCGGCGCGCTCCTGCTGGTGGTGGCGGTCATCATCAAGGCAGCGCAATGATCCCCCTCGGATGCCATCGGGGCGCAGCAGTGCCGGGTCGGCGACCATCGTGCCGCCGAGCCGGGCCGGCCCCGCGATGAACGCCGGATCCGCGCCGGGCGGCGGGGAGGCGGCTCGACCGGATCCTCGTGGTCACAGCGGGCCGGCAGAGCGAGCCGGCAGCAGCCGGGTGGTGGCGGACGGTACGGCGGCGCAGCCTCGGGACCCCGGTGCCGCCGCTGAGCGGACCCGGCTTGCGTGGCGGCGTACCGGGTTGTCGTCGGCTGCCGTCGCTCTGCTCGCCGCACGGCCTGCCTTCGCACCGGGAGCCGGCGTCGGGGCCGTCCTCGTTGCCGCGCTCGCGATGGCGGCCTGGGCCGCGTCCGTGGCTCTCGCCTACCGGCGGTCGCGGGGCCTGCGCGCGTGGCCGCCGGTGCCCGGGCGGCTCACCATCGGCGGCTTCGCCGTGATCACCGCGGGGTTCGCGGTCCTCGGGACGGTGCTTGTCATGCTCTGATCGTCGCCGTTCCCGGTGCGGCGCGTCATCATTGCCTCATGGTCCGGACGTTTGTGTTCCTGGCTGCCGTGCAGCTGGTGCTCCTCGTGCTCGCGCTGATCGGGTCGCTGTCGGCCGATCGGGTACGCAACATGCCGCGCGCCCTGTGGGTCCTCGTGATCCTCTTCATCCCCCTGGCCGGCCCGCTCGCGTACTTCCTCTGGGGCCGCCCGCTGCCACCCCCGCGCGAGGGCGGCCCGGTCCGCCGCCGCCCGGGGCCGCGCCCGATCTCCCCGGACGACGACCCGGACTTCCTCCGCTCGATGAACACCGAGCAATCCCGGCGCGACCGCGAGCTGCTGGCGCAATGGGAACGCGATCTAGAGAAGAACGACGACAACTAGACCGGTCCGGGCGGGGTGACAGCTCCGCCGGACGAGCAACGCCGACAGGGCCACCGGACGAGCGAGCCGGGCCCGGCCAGAGGCGCGAACAAGCCCGGACCGGGCAAGCCCGACACCGCAGACCCGACTGGGC
>NZ_JBFAQM010000022.1:31842-146207 GCF_040677315.1 Actinoplanes sp. NPDC049316
GGGCTCGGCAAGCAAGCCAGGCCCGGCCAGACCCGCGAACAAGCCCAGACCGGGCAAGCCCGACACCGCAGACCCGACTGGGCTCGGCAAGCAAGCCAGGCCCGGCCAGACCCGCGAACAAGCCCAGACCGGGCAAGCCCGACACCGCAGACCCGACTGGGCTCGGCAAGCAAGCCGGGCCGGCCGGAGGCGCAGCTCCAGCCGGACCGGATCGGACAGAAGCCCCCCGGGCTCGAGGCGGTGGATCAGGCCAGGTTGGACGAGCGCGGGTACGCGTCCTCCGGGTCCGTCAGCACGTTGACCAGGTACGGCACGCCCGAGTCGAACGCCCGGTTCAGCGCCGGCCCCAGATCCGCCGACTTCTCGACCGTCTCGCCGGCACCGCCCAGCGCCTTCACCACGTCGTCGTAGCGCAGGCCCGGCTGCAGGTCCGCCGCGACGTCGTAGCCGTACATGGCGCGCATGGGGTGTTTCTCGAGGCCCCAGATGCCGTTGTTGCCGACCACGATCACGACCGGGAGGTTCTGCCGGACCAGCGATTCGGCGTCCATCAGGGAGAAGCCCGCCGCGCCGTCGCCCATGAGGACGCAGATCTGGCGGTCGGGGTACGTGACCCTGGCGCCCATCGCGTAGCCCATGCCGGTGCCGAGGCAGCCGTACGGGCCCGGGTCGAGCCAGGTGCCGGGCTGGGCGGGTTCGAGGTAGCGGCCCGCGTACGAGACGAAGTCGCCGCCGTCGCCGATGGTGACCGCGTCGGGGGCCAGGACCTTGCGCAGTTCCCCGTACACGCGGGCGGGTTTGATGGGGTCGCTCTCGGCGGCCATGGCCTCGGCGTCGCGGGTCTTGCCGGCGTCCTCGGCGGCCCGCAGGCCGTTGATCCATTCGGCGTGGTCGGTGCGCTTGCCGGTGTGGCCGGCGATCGCGGCGAGGATGCGGCGCAGGTCGCCCGCGGGTGACACGGCCGCCTGGACGTGGCCGGCGCGCTGGCTGGGCGCGTCGACGATGTGGATGACCTGCGCGGGGTCGAACTCGCCGAAGTTGAGGCGGAAGTCGAGCGGGGTGCCGATGACCGCGACGACGTCGGCCTCGCTGAGCGCGGGGCGGCGGGCCTTCGCGAAGCCGAGCGGGTGGCCCGGGGGGAGCGCGCCGCGGCCCATGCCGTTGGTGAAGACGGGGATCTGCAGGGTCTCGGCGGCGGCGCGCAGCTCGTCGATCGCGTTGCCGCCCCAGACGTCCGACCCGGCGATGATGACCGGGCGTTCGGCTTCGGCGAGCAGGGCCGCGGCGCGGGCGACCTCGTCCGGGTCGGCCTCGATGACGGGTACGGCGGGTGCGCCCGGCGCCGCGACGTCCTCGCTGGAGAACAGCACCTCGAGCGGGAGGTCCAGGAACGCGGGTCCGCGGTGGGCGGTCAGCGCCGCCGTGAGGGCTCGACCGATCTCGGCGGGGATCTCGTCGGTGGCGGTGACCGTCGCGGCGTACTTGGTGACCGGCGCGACCAGCGGCACGTGGTCGATCTCCTGCAGGCTGCCGGAGCCCCAGCGGAACGCCGGCGCCCTGCCGCCCATCACCAGCACCGGGGAGGCGTTGAAGAACGCGCTGGTCAGGCCCGAGATGCCGTTGGTGACGCCGGGGCCGGCGGTGAGCACCGCGAGGCCGGGGCGGCGCTGCAGCTTGGCGACCGCCTCCGCGGCGAAAACCGCGGACTGCTCGTGGCGCACGTCGTAGATGGGGAAGTCGGCCTTGTGCGCGGCGTCGTAGATCGGGAACACGTGGCCGCCGGAGAGGGTGAACATCTCCGTGACCCCGTACGCCCGCAGCGCCGCCAGCGCCAGATCCCCGCCGTGCCCCTCGATCTTGTCCGTCATGCCCGCTCCAGCCGTGTCGGTTATGCCGAGCACGCTACCCGGCGCGTGAGAAAACGTGAACGAGACTCACCCCAGGAGCCGTTGGATGTCGTTCACGATCAGCCGGACGGTCGACTCCACCGGCACACCCGTGGTGATGCTGTACGCGACGAGCATCGCGGCCACCGGCGCGGTGACCAGCAACACGACGCTGAGCAGGATCTGGAACGCCCGCAGTCCGCGCCCCGTACGCCGGCGGGGACGCGCGACCGGCGAAGCTTCCGGACCGTCCCACCGGGTGGTGGGCGCGGGACGCGCCGCGCCCGACACCGGCCGGGCCGCGCCGGCGGCAGGCCGGGAAGCACCCACCCCGGACCGCGACCCCGACGCGGGCCGCGCCGTTCCCGCCACAGGCCGCGAAGCCGAAGCCGAGCGTGACTGCGACGCGGGAACCGACGCGCGCCGGGTCGTGACGGCCGCCGCCGGGGAGACCGGACGGGACGACACCTTCCGCGGCGGCGCCGACGCCGAGGACTTGGCAGGCGGCTCCGGCCGAGCCGCCGGGCCGGGCTGCGACGCGACCGGGTGCGCAGCGGCGCCGGGGTGCGAAGGCGTGACCGGGTGCGCAGCAGCGACGGGGTGCGAAGGCGTGACCGGATGCGGAGCGGCGACGGTGGCATCCGGGTCCGGCTCCCAGTGCTGCGGCGCGTCCGGCCAGGGATCGACCGCCGGCGGGAAGGCCCCGGTGAGGTCACGCCGGGCCGTGGGCACGGTCTCCATGTCGTCCACGGACACCGGCGGCGGGAGCGGCGGTGGCGGTGGCGGGTCCGCGGGCTGCACGCGTACGCGATCACCGCGGGAGACCAGCCGCAGCTCCGCCGTCGGGCCGGGAGCCGCGGGCTCGGTGGCCAGCAGGGCCGCGTCCGCCAGGATGCTGCCCTCGGCGACCACCAGCTCCGGCTGCTCGATCACGACCGGCGCTTCGCCGAGGGCGCGGTGCAGCAGCGTCGCCACCAGCGGGATCCGGCTCGCGCCGCCGACCAGGAACACGCCGGCCAGGCGCCCGTCGGGCAGGTCGGCCCAGCGCAGCAGGTCCTGGGTGACGCGTACGGTCTGGTCCAGGACCGGCCGCGCCAGCTCCTCCAGCTCCTCGCGGGTCACGTGCATCTCGACGTCGAGCAGCGGCACCATCACGTCCGCCGACTGGGTGCGCGACAGCCGCTCCTTGGCGATCCGCGCGTCGTCCCACAACTGCCGCTGGGCGCGCCGGTCCTCCAGCGTCACCGGCTCGGTCAGCCGCCGCCAGGCGTCCGGGTCCTGCCCGGCGCAGAGCTCGCCGAGGTGGTCGACGATCGCCGCGTCGACGTCCAGCCCGCCGATGTCGTCCCGGCCGTCGACGGCCAGGACCTCGAAACCCTCGGCCGTACGGGCGACCACGCTCGCGTCGAAGGTGCCGGCCCCGAAGTCGTGGACCACCACGACGGAGCCGATGGGTACGTCGCGGCCCAGCACCTCGGCGAAGTACGTGGCGGCGGCCACCGGCTCGGCGACCAGGCGCGCGCCCTCGAGACCGGCGCGGGCGGCGGCCTCGGCGAGCAGGCCGCGGCGGGTGGCGCCCCAGGTGGCCGGGCAGGTCAGCGTCACCTCGGGCCGTACGGGGCCGACCGCGCGGTGCCACTCCTCGGCCACCCGGACGAGCACGGCGGCCACCAGGTCGACCACGGGGAACTCCCGGTCGCCGAGGAGCACGATGCCGTCGTCGATGTGGCGCTTGGGGTTCGGCTCGAACCGGGCCGGATCCCGCCGGGCGCTGTGCACCGCGTCGCGGCCCACCACGAGCAGGCCGTCGGGCTGGGCGTACACGGCGGAGGGCAGCAGCGGGGAGCCGTCGACGAGGATCGGGCGGGCCCGCCCGTCGGGCCACCGGGCGACCGCCACGGTGTTCGAGGTGCCGAAGTCGACGCCGAGGCAGTGCCGACCCTGG
Organism: Actinoplanes sp. NPDC049316; assembly: GCF_040677315.1. NCBI lineage: Bacteria > Bacillati > Actinomycetota > Actinomycetes > Micromonosporales > Micromonosporaceae > Actinoplanes > Actinoplanes sp. NPDC049316. Next base: position 35,674 of record NZ_JBFAQM010000022.1, read on the forward strand.
TCGATGGACATGCGCGTCAGTGTAGGCGCTGCCGCGTACTAGTTGATCAGGGCGGAAGCCGGGTCAGACGAGCCGCCACCGCAGCCGGCCGTCGCGGTCCCGCCGGCACCGCACCGTCTTGCCGTCCCCCGTACGGCCCGTCGCGCCCTCCTCCTCGCAGGGCTCCCGGGCAACCGGCGTCTCCGCACCGGGCTGGTCCGCGTCCGGGGAGGGCAGCAGTCCCGGCGCGGGAGCGGCGGAGCTCGACGGGGGCAGCGGCGCCGGTGCGCTGCTGGTACGAGTCGGCGAGGGGGACGTGCCGGGCCGCGTCACCGCTTCCGCCGGCGCCGAGGAGGCAGGCGCCGGGAAGGCCGGCGCCGGGAAGGCCGGCGCTGGGGACGCAGGGACCCGCCGGGTGCCGCTCGAGGCGTCGGCGACCGCGCGCTTGCCCGGGGGCTGCGACGCTTCCGTCGCCGCCGGCGTGCTGGGCGCGGGCGCGACGATCGGGGGCGCCGCTGCCGGTTCCGCCGCCCGGGACGCGGCCGGGCCGGCCTCGTCCCGGTCGAAGGTCATGAAGCCGATCACCGCGCCGAGCAGAGCCTGCCCGGTGACGAGCGCCACGGCGACGATCACGGTGCGGCGCACCGACGTCGCGCGCAGCCCGGGCATCGTCACAGACCGGAACTTTATGGCAACAGATCGATATCCGCGAGATCCTGGCGGGCGTGTCCGGCGCTTCAGGGCAGGTAAACAGGCGCTTACGCGATTCAGACGCCGTTACAGCGCGATGAAACGCCGGGACCTGCTCCGGGACCAGCGGGCCCTGACGGCGGCCGACCGGCTCACGCAGGACGGACGGGTCAGCGGCCGGTGAACTTCGGCTTGCGCTTCTCCACGAACGCCGTCGTCCCCTCGACCCGGTCGTCCGTGGCGAACAGGCCGGCGAACAGGTGGCTCTCCAGCGCCAGACCCGACGCCAGATCCATGCTCAGCCCTCCGTCGATCGCCTGCTTGGCCGCCCGCAAGGCCATCGCCGGCCCTGTCAGGTACGGCTTCACGAGCTCGACGGCGGCGGCGTACACGTCGGCGGCGGGGACGACGCGGTCGGCGAGGCCGATGCGCAAGGCCTCCTCCGCGTCCACCATGCGGCCGGAGAAGACCAGGTCCTTGGCGCGGGCCGGGCCGACGAGCCGGGCCAGGCGCTGGGTGCCGCCCGCGCCCGGGATGATGCCCAGTTTGATCTCCGGCTGGCCCAGCTTGGCGTCCTCGGCGACGACCCGCCAGTCGCAGGCCAGCGCCAGCTCGCAGCCGCCGCCCAGCGCGTAGCCGGTGATCGCGGCGACGACCGGCTTCGGGATCCGCGCCACCGCGTCGAACGCGCTGGACAGGGCTGCCGCCCGTACGGTCATCTCCTGGAACGTCGTGGTGGTGAACTCGGTGATGTCGGCGCCGGCGGCGAAGACCTTCTCCCCGCCGTACACGATGACGGCCCGCACCTGGTCCGACCCGGACGCCTCCTGGGCGGCCGCGCGCAGCTCCTCCTGGACCTGGGTGTTGAGCGCGTTCATCGGGGGCCGGCCGAGCCGGATCGTCCCGATGCCGTCTTCGATCTCCAGCTTCACGAACTCGCCCACCGCTTGCCGCCTCCCGATCGATCGTTCAGTCCCGACAGCGTAAGCGTGCGCGGCCCGGGTAAGTAACATGCAGGGTCGAGGGAGGGGTCATGGTCACGTACTACCGGGACCGGGACGTGCTCGTGACGTCGGACGGGGTCCGGATCGGCGGACGCGGCTACCGGCTCGGCGACTTCGTGCAGGTGTGGCACCAGCGCGGTCGCCGGCAGTGGAGCGCGGTGGCGGGGCGCGGCGCGCTCGGCGTCGCGATGATCGCTCCCGTGCTGGTCGGCGCGCTCGGCGTGCTCGTCGCCCTGGTGATCGACGCGTCCACCTCCACCACGATCGCGCTGGCCGGCGGCGGCATCCTGATCGGTCTGGCCGCGGCGCCCCTGGCGGACGTGCTGCTGGAGTTCGTGGACCGCTCCTACGACCGCGGCAGCCGCCGGCTCGAGATCTGGGCCGACGTCCGCGGCACCCGGACGCTGCTGCTGGAGACGCAGGACGCCCAGCGCTTCGGCCGCATCTACCGGGCGTTGCAGCGCGCCCTCGATCACGACTCCGTGCCGCGGTGAGGTCGCACACCGCGCTGGCCGGGCTCCTGACGACCACCGGCGTGCTGCATTTCGCCCAGCCCCGGCCCTTTGACGGCATCGTGCCGCGCTCGCTGCCCGGTAGTCCGCGGACGTGGACGTACCTGAGCGGCTTCGCCGAGCTGGCCGTGGCCGCCGCGCTGGCGCATCCCCGCACCCGGCGTGCGGGCGGGCTGGCCGCCGCCACGCTGTTCGCGGCGGTGTTCCCCGCGAACGTCAAGATGGCCGTCGACTGGCGGCACGCGCCGCCGCTGCGGCGGGCGATCGCGTACGGCCGGCTGCCGCTGCAGGCGCCGCTGGTCATGTGGGGTCTGCGGGTGGCGTCGACGGCCGGGCCGCGCGGCACCCACTGATCTTCGACGAAGTCCCCACCGGTCCCGGCTCCCTGGCCGCCCTGGAGGCGTCGTGGCAGAAGTTCCAGCAGCTGCTCGGCGAGCGCCGTCAGACGTACGACGAGTTCGTCTGGAGCCTGACGAACCGGGACCCGCGATGAACGCCGCGGCGATGCGGCAGCTCACCGAAGGCCTGCCGGCGCGCCGCGGCGGGCGACCTCCGCGTCCGGCGAGAAGATCCTCGGTCAGGTCACCACTGTGCCGCAGGCGGCCGCGGACGCGGTGGCCGTGCTGGAGTCGGTGACCGGGAGCATTCGCGAGGCGAGCGGCCTGGTCGACGGGATCGCGGCCGCGGTGGACGGCGCCCACGACTCCGGCACGACGGTTCTGAGCCAGCTCGCGGAGGTGCTCCGCAGCGAGGTTCACCGCTTCGTGAGCATGGCCCGTCAGGCGTAGTAGAGCGCGTCGATGTCCGCCCGGGACGGCAGGGCGTTCGACGCGCCGACCTTGCGGACACAGGCCGCACCCGCCGCGTTGGCCCAGCGCACCGCGTCGAGCAGGTCGCGGCCCTCGCCCCAGGCGACCGCCAGCGCGCCGGTGAAGGCGTCGCCGGCGGCGGTGGTGTCCGCCACCTGCACCTGGAACGCCGGGATGCGCTCGTCGCGGCCGTCGCGGTCGGCGTACCAGGAGCCGCTGCCGCCCATCGTGAGCACGACCCGCGGTACGAGCGCGAGCAGCCCCGGCATGTCGAGCCGTTCCGAGCCGGTGATCGCCATCGCCTCGACCTCGTTGACGACGAGCAGGTCGACCGCCTCGAGCAGCTCGGGCGGCAGCTCCCGGGCCGGCGCGGCGTTCAGGATCATGCGGGTGCCGCCCTCGCGCGCCGCCCGCGCCGCGGCGAGCACCGTCTCACCGGGGATCTCCTGCTGACACAGCAGGACGTCGCTGTCGGCGATCACCGTGGTCTCCGCCGCGCTCAGGCCGGCGAAGGTGTTGTTGGCGCCCGGGCTCACGATGATCGAGTTCTCGCCCGCCCGGTCGACCATGATGACCGCGACGCCGGAGGAGCCGTAGCTGGTCCGCAGGCACTCGGTGTCCACGCCGGACGCGTTGAGCCGCGCCTTGATCGTCACCCCGAACGCGTCCGAGCCGATCGCGCCGAGCATCGCGCAGGAGCCGCCGGCGCGGGCGGCCGCGATGGCCTGGTTGGCGCCCTTGCCGCCGGGTGTCATGACGAAGTCGTCGCCCAGCACTGTCTCCCCGGGCAACGGCAGGCGCTCGGCGAGGCCGACGAGGTCCATGTTGGCGCTGCCGGCTACCACGATCCGGGGTGGCGAGGTTGCCATGCCGGGCTCCTCAGGCCGCCCGGGCCGTGTACCGGTCGCCGCTGCGCTGGACGACGAGCGGCAGGCCGAAGGTCTTGGTCAGGTTGTCGGCGGTCAGCGTCTCACCGAGCAGGCCCGCGGCGACGACCGAGCCCTCGCGCAACAGCATCGCATGGGTGAAGCCCGGCGGGATCTCCTCGACGTGATGGGTCACCAGCACCATCGCCGGCGCGTCCGGGTCCTCGGCGAGCTCGGTGAGGCGGCCCAGCAGATCCTCCCGGCCGCCGAGGTCCAGACCGGCGGTCGGCTCGTCGAGCAGCATGAGCTCGGGGTCGGTCATCAGCGCCCGGGCGATCTGGGTGCGCTTGCGCTCACCCTCGGACAGCGTGCCGAACTCACGCTCGGTCAGCGCGCCCATGCCGAGCTGGTCGAGCAGGCCCCGGGCCCGCCCCTCGTCCTGCCGGTCGTAGCTCTCCCGCCAGCGGCCCACCACGGACCACGCGGCCGTGACCACCACGTCCAGAACCCGTTCGGCGGGGGGCACGCGATCGGCGAGCTGCCCGGTCGTGATGCCGATCCGGGTACGCAACTCACTGACGTCGGTGCGTCCGAGCCGCTCCCCGAGCACCCACGCGACGCCACGCGACGGGTGCATCCGGGCGGAGGCGAGGTTGAGCAGTGTGGTCTTGCCGGCGCCGTTGGGGCCGAGGATCACCCACCGCTCGTCCAGCTCGACCTGCCAGGAGAGGTTGCGCAGCAGGAAGGTGCCGCCGCGGATCACGCTGACGCGGTCGAAGGAGATGACGGTGTCGTCGTCCGGGGGTGTGGGGGTCGCTGCCTCGAGCACGCGTCCATCCAACCACGCACGGCTCGCGGCCCCGGACACCGTGCCGTGCCTATCCGGTCGTCGACCCGAAGACCTCGTCGCGTACGGCGTCCAGCGCGGTCAGCAGCGCGCCGTTGAGGACCGGCTCGACGGCCACCTCGCTGATCACGACCTTGGGCGACACCAGCGTGATGGAGGCGACCTCGGCCTCGACCCGCTGGGCCAGCGCGGTCCCGCCGGCCTGGCTGACCTCGCCCGCGAGCACGACCAGCGGCGGGTCCAGCACTACGCAGGTCGCCGCCACACCGAGCGCGAGCCGCCGGGCCAGCTCGTCCAGCACCGGCTCGCCCGCCTCGCCGGCCGCCACGGCCGCGCGGACGACGTCGGCGGACTCCTTGCCGCCGAAGCCGTGCTGCTTGCCGATCGCCTTGGCGGCGTCGGAGGCGACGAGCGTCTGGAAGGCGCCCTTCACGCCGCGCTTGGAGGCGTTGTGCGGGACCTCGGCGCCGGCGACGGGCAGGTAACCGATCTCACCGGCGGCGCCGGTGCTGCCCTGGTGCAGCTTGCCGCCGATGACCGTGGCGAGGCCGACGCCCCGGCCCACCCAGATCAGCACGAAGTCGTCGACGCCGCGGGCGGCGCCGGTGTGCTGCTCGGCGATCGCGGCCAGGTTCACGTCGTTGCCGAACACGACCGGCGTGCTCAGGTCTTTGCGCAGCTCGGCGAGCAGGCCACGGTGCCAGCGGGGCAGGTCGAAGGCGAACGAGACCTCGCTGGTCTTCGGGTCGACCAGGCCGGGGGTGCCGAGCACGACCCGGTGGATCGAGTCGAGGTCGGTGCCCGCCCGGGTGGCGGCCTCCATGACGGCGCCGTGCACCGCGCGTACGGGATCGTCGCTGTCCTGGGTGGACTGCTCGCTGCGCCCGACGATCTCGCCGGTGATGTCGGCACACGCGGCGATCACCCGATCGGGGAGCACCTCGACGCCGATGACGTGTGCGCTACTGGGAGTGACCGCGTACAGCTGCGCGTTGGGGCCGCGGCCGCCGGCCTGCTCGCCGACCCGACGCACCAGCCCGCGCTCCTCGAGCCGCTCGACCAGCTGCGACGCGGTGACCTTGCTGAGGCCCGTCATCTCGCCGAGCTGCGCCCGGGTGAGCGGGCCCTTCGCGAGCAGCAGCTCGAGTGCGGCGCGGTCGTTGAGCGCGCGCAACAGCCGGGGGGTGCCCGGCAGGCGGGTGGCGGCCATAACTGTGTCCCCTAGTATTTAGGATAGTTTCCTATTGCCGTCTCGGCGCGCATCGTCCAGCCCGCAGCGTAACGGTCAGCTCACTGGCCGATTGCGGGGCGTGTCCGATAGACATTGAGCGATCATGGCAGCTCCCCCCGCCCGCGGACAGTGCTCAACCGAGGAAGAAAACCATGCCGATCGAATCAGGGCTACGGCGACTCGCGCTGCGTACCCTGCTTGCGGCTTTTGTAGGTAAATCACTGCCGGAATGGATGCACGAACTACTCGGCGAGGGCCTCGCCGGAGTCACCCTGTTCGCCACCAACGTCGGCGAGCCAGGCCCGCTGCGCAGGCTCACCACCGAGCTGACAGCCGCACGGCCGGACGTGCTCATCGCGATCGACGAGGAGGGCGGGGACGTCACGCGCCTCGCGCACCGCACCGGGAGCCCGTACCCGGGCAATGCCGCGCTGGGCGCGGCCGACGACCCCGACCTGACACGTACGGTGTACGCCGCGATCGGCGCCGACCTGGCCCGGGCCGGCATCAACCTCGACCTCGCACCGGACGTCGACGTGAACACGGCCGACGACAACCCGGTCATCGGTACGCGCTCCTTCGGCGCCTCCCCGGCGCTCGTGGCGAGGCACGCGGCGGCCGCCGTGACCGGCCTGCAATCGGCCGGGGTGGCGGCGTGCGCGAAGCACTTCCCCGGCCATGGCGCCACGACGACCGACTCGCACCTAGCGCTGCCGACCGTCGACGCGACCCGGCAGCTGCTGCGCGAACGCGACCTCCCGCCGTTCGCCGCCGCGATCGCCGCCGGGACGAAGGCGATCATGACCGCGCACATCCGGGTCCCCGCCCTGACCGGCACGGGCCCCGCGACGTTCAGCCCGGCGGCCCTGCGGGACCTGCTCCGCCACGAGTACGGCTTCACCGGCGTGATCGTCACCGACGCGCTGGAGATGCGCGGCGCCACCGCGGCGGCCGGAGGCATCGGCGCAGCGGCCGTCCTCGCCCTGACAGCCGGCGCGGACCTGCTCTGCATCGGCGCACGGGTGGACCGGGATCTCGTCGAGCACGTGGCGGCGGAGATCGTCACGGCCGTATGCGACGGGCGCCTGACCGTCGACCGCCTGGAGGAGGCCGCGGCCCGCACCGCCGACCTGGCCGCCTGGGCCGGCCGCCCGTACCGGCCCGCCCCGTCCGGCACCCCCGGCTATGCCGCCGCGCGCCGCGCGATCCGCGTCGAGGGCTCGGTCGCGGGCTTCGCGAACCCGTTGATCGTCCAGCTCGACTCCGGGCACTCCATCGCCGAGGGCCGGGTGCCGTGGGGCCTGTCGCCCCACCTCGACGGCGTGGAGCAGATGATCGTGGCACCCGGCGACGCCGCACCGGCCGACATCCTCGCCCGGGCCGGGGCGCGGCCGATCGTGGTGGTCGGGCGGCGTACGCACCACGACGTCACGCGATCCCTGATCGAGAACCTCGCGGCGCGCCATACTGTGGCGGTGGTCGAGATGGGGTGGCCGTCGACGTGGCGCCCCGCGGGAGTACGGGCGTTCCTCACCACGTACGGCGCCTCCCTCGCCAACGGCCGCGCCGCGGCGGAGGCACTTGGCCTGAGCGCCTGACACATCACGAGCCGAGGCAGCGGCGGGCCGCCACCCGCCGCTGCCTCCTCTGTGCGCCACGTCTCTCTTGAACGCGTTCAACAACCGGTCTAGCCTCAGGACGACAACTGTTGAACACGTTCAAGAAAGGTGCGGCTCGTGGACCACAAGGTGTGGATGTACCTGGTCTACCTGGCGACCAGCGTCGGGCTCACCGTCTGGGTCGCGACGACCCTCTCCCGCAACGGCCTCGTCTTCCTCGAGGACGTCTTCGCCGACACCCGGCTCGCCAAGGCGGTCAACCACCTCCGGGTGATGGGCTTCTACCTGCTCAACCTCGGCTACGTCGCGGTGGCGATGCGGTCCGGCGCGCGCATCCCGGACGCCGCCCGGGCGCTGGAGACGCTGTCGTACAAGATCGGGCTCGTGCTGCTCGTCCTCGGCGCGCTGCACGTGCTCAACGTGTTCTTCCTCAACCGCTACCGGCGTGGACGCCTGCGCCAGCAGCAGACGATGCCGCCGCTGCCGCCGGCCGGACGACTGCCGATGGGCCCGGGTGGCGGGCCGCTGTTCCCGCCGGGCGGCCCGGGCGCCGCGACGATGCCGAGCGGCGCGACCGGGCCCGGCGCACCGGGCGGGACGGCCCGTCCGGTCGGCACCGGCGGCCCGGGCACCACCGCCACGCCGGGCACCGCCGGTGGGCCGGGCGCGAGCGGGGGTGTGGTGTGGCCGGGGCAGGGCATGCCGGTTCCGCCGCCGGCTCCGGCGTGACGGAGCTGACCGATCCGGCCGGGTTCGGGGCCGGCCGGATCGGCGCCTTCACCGTGCTCTACAACGCCGGCTGCCCCCTCTGCCGCGCGGCGCACCGGTGGCTCGCGGGGCGGGCTCAGCTCGTACCCCTGGAGTTCGTGCCGGCCGGGTCGCCGCAGGCCCGGCGGCGCTTCCCCGGCCTGGACCCGGCAGCGACGCTGCGTGATCTGACGGTCGTCGCCGACAACGGCCTGGTGTACGTGTCGGACGGCGCGTGGCTGGCCTGCCTGTGGGCGCTCGCGGACTACCGGGGTGTGGCGGAGCGGCTGAGCACGCCGGCCCTGCTGCCCACGGCGAGGCAGCTCATCGCGGCGGCGGCCGCCGTCCGGCAGTCGACGCGATCGGACGACTACGGTGACGGGTGTGACGACCGCTGCCGCTGATTCCGCCGCCGACGACCCGGGCGCGGGCACCCCGCGCAGCGCCGCCGGTGAGGAAGCCGGCCCGGTGAAGGCGGCGGCCCGCGGGGAAGCGGCGACGGAGGCGGACTCGAGCCCGGTCGAGCGGCCCCGGCGGGCCCGGGGTGAACAGACGCGGCAGCTGATCCTCGAGACGGCGCTGCGGCTGTTCCGGGAGCGTGGATACGCCGAGACGACCATGCGGGCCATCGCCAAGGAGGCCGGCGTCGCGGTCGGGAACGCGTACTACTACTTCGACTCCAAGGAACACCTGATCCAGGGGTTCTACGACCGGAACCAGGCCGCGCACCGAGTGGCCGCCGAGCGGGTGCTGAACACCGAGAAGGACTTCGCCGCCCGGCTGCGCGGGGTGTTGCACGCCGGGATCGACGTCAACGAGCCGTACCACTCGTTCGCCGCGACGTTCTTCAAGACCGCGGCCGAGCCGTCGTCGCCGTTGAGCCCGTTCTCGAGCGAATCGTCGCCCGCGCGGGAGGCCGCCATCGCGATCTTCCGGGACGTGATTGAGGGTTCGTCCGCGAAGATCGATCCGGAGCTGCGCCGGGAACTGCCCGAGTTGTTGTGGCTGGCGTGGATGGGCGTGGTCCTCTTCTGGGTGTACGACCGCTCCCCCGGCCAGCGGCGTACCCGGCGGTTGATCGACGGGGTGGTGCCGCTCGTCGACCGGCTCGTGGGCCTGTCGCGGTTGCGGGTGCTGCGCCCCGCGCTGCGCCAGGTGCTCGCGTTGATCGACACGATCCGCCGCGACTGATCACACATCGTAGTAAGGCGCGTCTTACGAAGCGTGACTACACGGAGCCTTTTCATCCGGTATCGAGCGCTTCGAGATCATCTGTCGCGCATCTCCGCCCGTCCGAACGGTCATATTCCGTACGCAGCGCTTCCGCCGTGGGGTGGCCACCACTTAGCGTTATGTCCGCAGGTGGATCTGGGGATGCCGCCGCGGGGCTTCGGACTTCGGGACCGGTCCGAATCCCTCCGCTGCGGCACTGGTGAGCCGGGCGCCTCGCCGGTTTCGGGAGCAACCGACGGGATCAAGCGCCCGGCTCACACTGCCCAGCTCCTCACCCCGCCGGCGCCGCCTCCGCCTTCCTCTCCGGCGAGGTCTCCGGCACCGCCTCCGCCGGGCGGAAGCGGCGCAGCCGCAGGCTGTTGCCCACCACGAACACCGAGCTCAGCGCCATCGCCGCGCCCGCGATCATCGGGTTGAGCAGGCCGGTTGCCGCCAGCGGCAGCGCTGCCACGTTGTACGCGAAAGCCCAGAACAGGTTGCCGCGGATGATGTGCATCGTGCGGCGGGCCAGCCGTACGGCGTCGACCGCCGCGGTCAGGTCGTCGCGCATGAGGGTCAGGTCGGACGCCTCGATCGCCACGTCCGTACCCGCGCCCATCGCCACGCCCAGATCCGCCTGGGCCAGCGCGGCCGCGTCGTTCACGCCGTCGCCGACCATCGCGACCGAGCGCCCCTCGGCCTGCAGGTTCTTCACCACGTCGACCTTGCCGGCGGGCAGCACGCCGGCGATCACCTCGGTGATGCCCACCTCGGCCGCGACCCGCTCCGCCACCGGCTGTGCGTCGCCGGTGACCAGCACCGGGGTCAGGCCGAGCCGGCGCAGGCGGGCGATGGCGGTCGCGCTGCTCGGGCGTACGGCATCCGTCAGCGCGAGGCGGCCCCCGACCGTGCCGTCCACGCGGACCTCGACCCAGGTCCTGGCCGTGTCGCCGGCGCCGCGCGCGACCTCGACCTCGACGCCCTCGACCCGGCCGCGGACACCGACGCCCGCCGTGGCGTGGAAGTCCTCCACCGGGGGCAGCGGACCACGCTCGGCCGCGGCCCGGGTGATCGCCCGGCCGAGCGGGTGCTCCGAGGCCGCCTCGACCGCGCCGGCGAGCCGGAGCAGCTCGTCCGGATCCTGGCCCGGCTCCGGCGCGACGTTCTCCAGCGTCATGACCCCGGTGGTCACCGTGCCGGTCTTGTCCAGCAGGATCGTGTCGATGCGCCGGGTCGACTCGAGCGCCTCGACCCCCCGGATCAGGATGCCCATCTGGGCGCCGCGGCCGGTGCCGACCAGCAGGGCCGTCGGCGTGGCCAGGCCGAGGGCGCACGGGCAGGCGATGATCAGTACGGCCACCGCCGCGGTGAACGCCGCCGTCGTGCCCCGCCCGGTGCCGAGCCAGAAGCCCAGCGTCGCGATCGACAGGGTGATGACGACCGGCACGAAGACGCCGGAGATCCGGTCCGCGAGGCGTTGCACGGCGGCCTTGCCGTCCTGGGCCTCCTCGACGAGCCGGGCCATCTGCGCGAGCTGCGTGTCGGCCCCGACCCGGGTGGCGCGGACGACGAGCCGGCCGCCCGCGTTGACGGTGCCGCCGGTGACCGGGTCGCCGGTGGTGACCTCGACCGGCACGGACTCGCCGGTGATCAGGCTCTGGTCGAGCGCCGAGGCGCCGTCGACGACCACGCCGTCGGTGGCCACCTTCTCGCCCGGCCGTACGAGGAACAGGTCGCCGGTCTTGAGCTGCTCGATCGGGATCTCCCGGCCGTCCTCGAGGGTGACCGTACGCGCGCCGAGCTCGAGCAGCGACCGCAGCGCGTCACCGGCGCGGCGCTTCGCGCGGGCCTCCGCGTAGCGCCCGGCGAGCAGGAACGTCGTCACGCCGGCGGCCGCCTCGAGGTAGATGGCGTCGCCGTCGGAACCGGCGCGCAGCTCGAACGGGTGCGTCATCCCGGGCATGCCGGCGTCGCCGAGGAACAACGCCCACAGCGACCAGAGGAACGCGGCGAGGGTGCCGAGCGAGACCAGCGTGTCCATGGTCGCGGCGCCGTGCCGCACGTTGACGAAGGCGGAGCGGTGGAAGGGCCAGCCTCCGTAGACCACGACCGGCGCGGCGAGGGTGAGCGACAGCCACTGCCAGTAGTCGAACTGCCAGGCAGGGACCATGGCGAGCACCACGACCGGGACGGTGAGCGCCGCGGAGATCAGCAGCCTGGTCCGCAGCGGGTCGGCCGGCGCGGCCTCGGGCTCCGGCGCGGCCGCGGGCTCGGCGGCCGTGTAGCCGGTCTTCTCCACCACCGCGATGAGGTCGGCGGCGCTGAGCCCGGCCGGGACGGTGGCCCGCGCCTTCTCGGTCGCGTAGTTGACCGTGGCGGTCACGCCGTCGAGCCGGTTGAGCTTCTTCTCGATCCGGTTGGCGCAGGCGGCGCACGTCATGCCACCGATTTCGAGCTCGATCTGCCGGGTCATGCCCCCACCATATACCCCCTGGGGGTAGCTGACGACTACTGTGACGCGTCATGCAGACGCTGCGCCGCGCCCGGACCGCCACCTCGGTGATCTTCGCTGTCCACGGGGCCGTGACCGGCACGTTCGCGGCGCGCGTGCCCTGGGTCGCCGACCACGCCGGCATCGGCGCGGGCGGTCTCGGCATCGCCCTGCTCATGCCCGGGATCGGCGCGCTGCTCGCCATGCCGCTCTCCGGCCGCCTCGCGCACCGGCACGACCTGCGGGCGCTGACCCGTACGCTGATCCTGCTCTGGTGCGCGGCGCTGATCCTGCCGGCGCTGCCCACGACCATCTACCTGCTCTGCCCGCTGCTCGCCGCCTACGGCGCCGCGGCCGGCCTCGCCGACGTGGCGATGAACGCGCAGGCGGTGGTCATCGAGGAACGGTACGGCCGCTCGGTGATGTCCAGCTTCCACGGCTTCTGGAGCGTCGGCGGGCTGGCGGGCTCGGCCGTCGCCGCTCTCGCCGCCCGCGCCGGCCTGGACGCGCGCATCCATTTCCTCGTCACCGCGGCCGCTCTTGCCGTCGTGTCCGTGGCGGCGTCGGCGTGGCTGCTGCCGCACCGCCCGGAGCCGGAGGTCGACGCCCCACCGGCGTTCGCGCTGCCGTCCCGCGCGGTGCTGCCGATCGGGCTGGTGGCCCTCTGCGCCGTGTTCGCCGAGGGAGCCGGCCTGGACTGGTCAGCCGTCTACATCCGCGACGTCCTCGGCGGCGCGGCGAGCACCGCGGCCCTGACCGTGTCGGCGTTCTCGATCAGCATGGCGGCCGCCCGCTTCGCCGGCGACCGCGTGATCCACCGCCTCGGCCCGGTCACCACGGTCCGGCTGGCCGGCCTCTGCGCCTGCCTCGGCGCGCTGACGGTCGTACTCGGCCGCCAGGTACTGGTCGTGGCGCTCGGCTTCGGCCTGCTCGGCGTGGGCATCGCCGTGGTGGTCCCGCTGGTCTTCGCGACGGCCGGCCGCATCGGCGACCACCCGGGACGGAGCCTCGCGGGAGTGGCGGGCATCGCCTACGGCAGCGGGCTCGTCGCACCGGGGATCATCGGCGGCATCGCCCACCTGTCATCGCTGACAGTGTCGTTCATCCTGGTCGTCGCGCTCACCGCGGTGATGGGTCTGTACGCCCGGGTGCTACGCCCCGCGGCGTCCCCGGCTCCCCGCTAGACGGCTGGAAGATCAGGGGCGACGGAGGTCGAACTCGCCGGCGGTGACGCCGTCGATGAAGGTGGCGAACGCGTCGCGGCTGAAGGTGAGGACGGCGCCCTGGGGATTCTTCGAGTCCCGGACGAGGATCGCGTCGGGCCGAGGGGCTACTTCGACGCAAGCGCCCGCCGAGCTACGGGAACTCTTGCGCCAGCGCGGTGCATCGCCCCAAGCGTCCATGGCCACTTCTCACCCACTCCATTGTCGGCTAGAACCATCCCGGCCAGCGCCATATACCCGATTTAACCACATTGCCGCCGACCCCCGCGGTCGGGCGCGGCGGACGGCGGCACAGGAGCCGAAACCGGGGTGAGCTTACACCGCAATTCCCCATCTGCAACTTGCAGATCGCTTTGGTACGGTGACGGAACGGGTTCGGCGGCGGCTCCGTCCGGCCGCCCGACCGGGTGAGCTGCAGGGGGAACGACCATGAGCGACTTTCCAGGGCCGGCCCTTTCACGCCAGCGACTTGCCACCTACCTGCGGAACCTCCGTGGAGCGAAGCCTGCGGCCGACGTCGCCCGGGCCATGCACTGGTCGCTGTCCAAGCTGAACCGCATCGAGAACAACAAGGTGACGATTCAGCCTCTAGAGGTACGGGCCCTCGTCCAGCACTACGGCATCCAGGACCCGGACGAGATCGAACGGCTGGTCCAGTTGTCCCTGGCCTCCCGGCAACGCATGTGGTGGCGGGAAGAGCACTCGGTCGACGAGGACTACCTCAACTTCATCGCCTTCGAGAACGACGCCTCCCACATGTACGGCTACCAGGTGAGCTACCTCCCCGGGCTGCTGCAGACCCGCGCGTACGCCGAGGCCCTCACGGCTTCCGTGCCTCGCAAGCCACCGCAGGAACCGCGCGTGCAGGAGGTCGTCGACATCCGGATGAAGCGGCAGGAGTCGCTGATGCAGCGGCTTGCCGGCGACAATCCGCCCGGACTGAGCCAGGCCATCGACGAAGCCGTCCTCCTGCGCGCCATCGGCGGGCGCGAGGTGATGCTGGAACAGCTGGAGCATCTCCTCGAGTTGAGCCGGTTCCCTACAGTCACTCTCGCCGTCGTGCCGTTGGCGCTGGGCGCGCATCCGGGCCTGGGCGGACCGTTCGAACTGCTGACCTTCTCGGAGGACGACGATCTCGACGTGGTCTTCATCGAGACGCCGGCGAGCGACTTCCTCATCACGGATGAGGAACACACCTCGACGTTCCGGCAGATCATGAACAGTCTTCTCGCGACTGATTCACGCCGGGACAGTCTGGAAAGGGCCGTCGCGCGGGCTCGGGACACGTTTCTGAGCGACGCCCGAATTGGCGGATGACGCGCCGAGGCGGCGTAATGATCCCGCCCGGCGCGTTGTCAAGCCGTTCGGCGCTGGTTCAGCTCGCTTAAAGTGGTTGTTCCACCTCAACCTTTCCACTCTCCGTCGAGAGGAGCTACCCCCTACCCAACTCCGGGACGACGCCGTAGTCGGACCTCCCAGCAGAGAGGCTCGTCATGTCAGAACCCATCGGACCGGCGGTCGCCCGCGAAAGGCTCCGCGCCCGGCTGCGCGACCTCCGCGAGGCGCGCCACCTGTCACCCGAAGAGGCGGCGGGTGCGGTGCATTGGCCACCGTCCACTGTGCGTGAGATGGAGGCCGGTTCCCGGGCCGTCCATCCCGTGGAGGTGGGCGCGCTCCTGGCGGCGTACGGCGTCACGGACAACGACGAGGCGGCGACCCTGATGGCGCTCGCCCACCGGGCCCGGACACCCCTGTGGTGGACCGTGAACGGCTTCAGCGACGCGTTTCAGCACTTCAGCAGTTACGAGGCCGAGGCTGAGCGGATCGTTGTCTACCAGCCGCTTCTCGTTCCCGGACTGCTGCAGACCCAGGAGTACGCGACCGCCGCGACCGCCGCGATCCTCGGTGCCGAGCCGGAGGAAGCCGCGGTCGGCGCGCGTGTCGGGATCCGGGTCGAACGACAGCAGATGCTCGCTGAACGCATCGCGCGGGGAACGGCACCGGAGATCCTGGTGGTGCTGGAGGAAGCCGTGCTGTCCCGGCCGATCGGCGGTCGTGCGGTTCTCGACGCCCAGCTCGATCACCTGGTCGCGCAGGCGCAGCAGCCGCATCTGACGCTCGTCGTCATGCCGACCGGTACGCCCGGCCACGTCGGATTGAGCGGCGTATTCGAGCTGCTGGAATTCGCCGACGCCCCGCCGCTGGTCTTCATCGAATCGCTGACCGACGACTACATCGTCCGGGATGCGCCGGCTACGACGCGATATCGCGACAACGCCGAGGCATTGCGGGAGATCGGGAAGAGCGGCGCCGACGCCGTGGAAATGATCGAGAGGGCGAAGAACTCCCTCACTGGAACATAGCTGTCACCTGAAAAGCCGGGCGCGCTAGTAACGTGGGGATGTGACGGCACCGCGTCACGTGCAAAGCATCCGATTCCGTAGCGATACGGAGGCTTCACCATGCCCGAGCACATCGGACAGGCCATCGCCCGGGAACGCCTGCGGGCCCGGCTCGTCGATCTGCGCAAGCAGCGCCGGCTGAGTTCCGACGCGGTGACCGCACGCACCCATTGGTCCGCCTCGAAGCTGCATCGCATCGAGACCGGCGCCGTCACGGTGCAGCCCCTCGATGTGCAGGCTCTGCTGGGCATCTATGAGGTACGCGACAGCGCCGAGGTGAGCCGGCTGACCGATCTCGCGGTGATCGCCCGGCGCCGGCAGTGGTGGAGCGGCTTCCAGCTCGACAACGAGTACAGGGACTTCGTCGCGTACGAGAACGAGGCGTCGCACATCACGGTCTATCAGGCGCTTCAGATTCCGGCTCTTCTGCAGACCCCGGCGTACGCGCGGGCCGTGACGTCGTCGGTGGCGGGCAAGAAGCCGGACGATCACCAGTTGCAGAACCTGATCGACGTACGGATGCGGCGGCAGGCGGAGCTGCTCGCGCGGATGCGGGGCGCCGAACCCCCGGAGCTGGTCGCGATCCTGGACGGTGCGGTTCTCGAGCGGCGGATCGGGGGCCCCGACGTCCTCGCCGGGCAGCTGGACCATCTGATCGAGATGTCGCGCCACGAGCACGTCCGCCTGGTGGTCGTGCCGCTGCGCAGCGGCGTGCATCCGAGCCTCGGCGGCGTCTTCGAGCTCCTCGAGTACGAGGGGACCGCCGACCCGGACGTCGTGCTGGTCGAGTCGCCGGTCAAGGCCTTCCTGGTGAAGGACGGCGAGGTCACGGCCCGCTTCCACGACGCCGTCGACAGCATGCTGGAGGGCGGTCTCACCCGCGACGCCGCCGTCGAGGAGATCCGCCGCGTCCGCGACAGCCTGTAGCCCAGCGGGCCGCGCGCGGCTCGAGGGCCGCGCGCGTCGGACGATGCGTCAGGGCCGCGAGCCGCGGCAGTCCTCGATGGCGCGCACCATCGCGAGCCAGACGTGGCCGAACTCCTTGCGGTCCCGGGTGCGGTAGAGGACGACCCGGTGCCCTCTGATGACCGCCTCGATCGTCATGAACTGCGGGTTCCGGTGGAAGTCGCGCAGGGCGCCGAGGCCCATGCCGGCCGCCGCCACCACGCCGGCGCAGAGCATGAGCGCCGAGCCGTACGCGACGGCGAACGGGGCGGCCAGGGCGATCTCGAGGCCACCGGTGACCGCCGCGACCCGGACGAGCGGGTAGCCGTAGGTGAGGCACCGTACGGTGTCCCGCAGCTCCGGAATGGCGATGCGGTGCCCCGCCACCTCGACGAACCAGCTGGTGATCGTGATCCGCTGGTCCTGGTAGAGCACCCGCCACGGTGGCCTTCCCGCGCCGCCGCCCCACCCGATGTCCGGTCCTTTGAACATGACACCCCTCCTCGCGCCTTAACGGTCATTAAAGCGCCTGGAGCCGGTTGCAGGCCGCGAGAAGCAGCTGTCAAATCACGATGTGCGAAAGGACGTCTGCAAAGTGCAGATTAACTTTGCTTACAGATGAACGGACGAGAAAGCCGGCCCCGCACCGCGGGACCGGCTTCCGGATCAGCGCCCTCAGGCGGCCGACGACGTCTTGACCAGCGTACGGATCTGCCGGAGCAGCACGGACAGCGCCGCCAGATCGGCCGGCGTGTCCGAGACGTTGCCCATGGCGTTGCCGGCCCGGGCGATCGACGCCGCGTTCACGTGCTCCCACTGCGACACCCGGTCCTCCGCCGGCAGGTCGCCCGGCGTGGACTGCAACACCTCCGCCGTCAGCCCGGCCAGCGCCGAGTACAGGTCGTACCGCAGTGCCATGCGGGCCAGGGTCTGCCAGCGGTCGCCGCGCGGCAGGCGGGAGATGTGGGACAGCAGGACGTCGATCTGGAACCGTTCCGAGAGGACGAAGTAGACGTCGGCCACCTCGGTCGCGTCCCGGCCGGTGGCCTCGGCGGTCTCGAGGATGTCGAGCATGCCGAAGCCGTACACGACACGGGCGACCGCGCGGGCCAGCTCCTCCGGGACGCCCTTCTCCACCAGCATGTCGATGTGGGCCTCCTGCGAGCGGCGCTCGGTGCCGACGACGACCTGCGGCAACTGGGCGAGCAGGGCCCTGACGCCGGGGCGCAGCCGGGCGATCTCGCCGGCCACGTCGAGCGGGGAGCGGCGGTTGCTGACCAGCCAGCGGACCGCGCGGTCGAGCAGGCGCCGGGTCTCCAGGTAGACCAGGGTCTGCGCGGAGGTGGGCACCCGGTTGTCCAGCTTCTCCGCGGCCTCCCACAGCTCGCCCAGGCCGTACACGTCGCGGACCACCACGTACGCCCGGATCACGTCGGCCGCCGAAGCGCCGCTCTCCTCCATGGCGCGGAAGACGAACGACGTGCCGCCCCGGTTGACCACCTCGTTGACCAGGGCCGTCGAGATGATCTCGCGGCGCAGCCGGTGACCGGCCATGCGGGCGGCGAACCGCTCGCGCAGCGGCGTCGGGAAGTAGCGGGCCAGCACGCCGTTGGTCCACTCCTCGTCAACGACCACGTCGGCGAGAACCTGGCGTTCGAGCGAGATCTTCACGTACGCGAGCAGCACTGCGAACTCCGGCGCGGTCAGCCCGTCGCCGGCCTCGTACCGCACCGCCAGCTCCTTGTCCGTGGGCAGCGCCTCCAGCTCGCGATTGAGCTGGCCGGCCTGCTCCATGTCGGTCAGCATCCGGCGGTGCACCGGCAGCAGCGAGTGCGCCTGCTGCCGCGCGTTGCCCAGCGCGGTGGCCTGCTCGTAGTTGTCCCGCAGCACCAGCGCGGCGACCTCGTCGGTCATCGCGGCCAGCAGCTCGTCCCGCTGGGGCAGGGTCATCTCGCCGTCGGTCACCGCGCCGCCGAGCAGGATCTTGATGTTGACCTCGTGGTCGGAGCAGTCCACCCCGGCGGTGTTGTCGATGAAGTCGGTGAAGATGCGCCCGCCCATCCCGGTGTCCGACTCCTCGTCGCGAGGGCCGCCGCTGCGGGCGTACTCGATGCGTCCGCGTTGGGTGAGCCCCAGGTTGCCGCCCTCACCGACCACCCGGGCCCGCAGGTCGCGGCCGTTGACGCGGATCGCGTCGTTGGCCTTGTCCCCCACGTCGGCGTGCGTCTCCGACGCCGCCTTGACGTAGGTGCCGATGCCGCCGTTCCACAGCAGGTCGACCGGCGCCCGCAGGATCGCCCGCATCAGCTCCGGCGGGCTCACCGCCGCGGCGTCGCCGAGCCGCAGCGCCGCGCGGACCTGCGGCGACACCGGGATGGACTTCGCCGTCCGCGGGTACACGCCGCCACCCTCGCTGATCACCGCCGGGTCGTAATCGGCCCACGAGGAGCGCGGCAGGTCGAACAGCCGGCGCCGCTCGGCGAAGGACGCCGCCGGGTCCGGGTCGGGGTCGAGGAAGATGTGCCGGTGGTCGAACGCGGCCACGAGCTTGATGTGCTCGCTGAGCAGCATGCCGTTGCCGAAGACGTCGCCGGACATGTCGCCGATGCCGACCGCGGTGAAGTCCTGCGACTGCGTGTCGAGTCCCAGGTCGCGGAAGTGCTTCTTGACCGACTCCCACGCGCCGCGGGCCGTGATGCCCATCTTCTTGTGGTCGTAGCCCGCCGAGCCGCCGGAGGCGAACGCGTCGCCGAGCCAGAACTCCTTGCCGACCGAGATCTCGTTGGCGATGTCGGAGAACGTCGCCGTCCCCTTGTCGGCCGCCACCACCAGGTACGGGTCGTCGGCGTCGTGGCGTACGACGTCGACGGGCGGCACGATCTTCCCGCTGTGGATGTTGTCCGTGACGTCCAGCAGCGCGCCGATGAACAGGCGGTAGCAGGCCACCGCCTCGTCCCGGTCGCCCGGCTTCTGCTTGAGCACGAAGCCGCCCTTGGCACCCACCGGCACGATCACCGCGTTCTTGACCATCTGCGCCTTGACCAGGCCCAGGATCTCCGTACGGAAGTCCTCGCGCCGGTCGGACCAGCGCAGGCCGCCGCGGGCGACCGCGCCGAAGCGCAGGTGCACGCCCTCGAACCGGGGCGAGTAGACGAAGATCTCGAACTTCGGCCGTGGCTGCGGCAGGTCCGGGATCGCCTGCGGGTCCAGCTTGAACGCGACGTAGGACTTGGGTCGCGCGTCGGCGCCGCGCTGGAAGAAGCTGGTGCGCAGGGTCGCCTGGATGAGCGTCAGGTACGAGCGCAGAATCCGGTCCTGGTCGAGGCTGTCCACCCCGTCCAGCAGGCCGGTCACCTGCTCGACCAGGTCGTCGGCCAGGCGCGCCCGCTCGTCCTCGCCGATCTCCAGTTGCGGCGAGAAGCGGGTCTCGAACAGCCGGACCAGCAGGCGGGTGATCTCCGGGTAGGCGATGAAGGTCGATTCGACGTACCGCTGGGAGAAGACGGCGCCGGTCTGCCGCTGATATTTCGCGTACGCCCGCAGCACCACGACCTGCCGCCAGGTCAGCCCCGCGCGCAGCACCAGCTCGTTGAAGCCGTCGACCTCCGCCTCGTTCTGCCAGGCCGCGGCGAAGGCGTTCTCCACCTGCGGCCGCACCTCGGACAGCTCCCGGTGCGCGGCGGGCGGCAGCAGGCCGAAGTCGTACAGGTAGACAGTGCCGTCGGTGCGGCGGACCTCGTACGGACGCTCGTCGACGACCTTCGCGCCCAGCGAGTGCAGCACGGGCAGGACCGCGGAGAGCATCATCGGCTCGCCGTACCGGAAGACCTTGAACCGCACGTCGTGGTCGTCGGGTTCGGCGCAGCCGTCGCGGTTGAGCCGGCGCTTGCGGTACAGGTGCATCTCGAGCTGCCCGGACTCCTCCAGCAGCTCCAGCTTGGCGATGTCCTGGACCGCCTCGTACGGCGTGTGACCGTCCTTGTAGCTGTCCGGGAAGGCGCCCGCGTACCGCTGGAAGAGCTCCTTGGCCGGCTCCTCGCCGAGCTTGCGCTCGAGCACCAGCGAGAAGTCGTCGTCCCACATGCGGGTGGCGTCGGCGAGCATCTCGGCCAGCGCGTTGGGGTCCACCGCGCCGGGCGGGTCGGCCGGGTCCGTACGCACGATGAAGTGCACGCGCGCGAGCATCCGCTCGGTGACGCGGGTGGTGTAGTCGACGCCGACGCCGTTGAGCTCGCGCAGCAGGATCTCCTGCATGGCCTGGCGGTTGGCGGTGGTGAAGCGGTCGCGCGGCAGGTAGATGAGGCACGAGATGAACCGGCCGTACCCGTCGCGGCGCAGGAACAGGCGCAGCTGCCGGCGCCCCGCCATGCGCAGCACGCCGACGACCGCCTCGTACAGGTCGTCGGTCTTGATCTGGAAGAGCTCGTCCCGGGGGTACGTCTCGAGGATCTGCAGCAGGTCCTTGCCGGAGTGCCCGCGCGGCGACAGGCCGGAGCGGTCCAGCACCTCCATGACCTTGCGCCGCACCACCGGCAGCTCGCGCACGCTGGTGCGGTACGCGGAGCTGGAGAACAGGCCCAGGAACCGGCGCTCGCCGCAGACCTCGCCCTGGTCGTTGAAGACCTTCACGCCGATGTAGTCGAGGTACGCCGAGCGGTGCACCGTCGCCCGCGAGTTGGCCTTCGTGATGATCAGCAGCCGCTTCTCCAGCGCCCGCTGACGGGCCTCCGGCGCCATCGAGGACAGCTTGCGTGCGGTGCTCTGGTCGCCGCGCAGGATGCCCAGCCCGCTGCCGTGCACGACCGCCAGCTCGTCACCGTCGCCGGCGAGGTGGTACTCGCGGTAGCCGAGGAACGTGAAGTGGTCGTGCGCCAGCCACTTGAGCAGCTCGATCGTGTCGGTGACGTCCTTGTCCGGCACGGGCAGCTTGCGGTCGGAGCCGCGGGCGGCCGCCAGCTCGTCGGCGATCACCAGCGCCCGCTGCCGCATGCGCGGCCAGTCGTCGACGGCGTCACGGACGTCGGTGAGGATCCGGCGCAGCTCGTTGTGCAGGTGCTCGCGGGCCTCGCCGGTGCGCACCGGGTCGATCTCGACGCGGATCCAGCTCTCCACGAGGTCGCCGTCGATCGCGTCGTCGGGCTCGACGTCGGCCTCGACCTGCGCCAGCGCGCCCAGCGGCTCCCGGCGCACCACGATCAGCGGGTGGACGAGCAGGTGCACGTCCAGCTGATACGCCGTGAGCAGCTCGGTCACCGAGTCGACCAGGAACGGCATGTCGTCGGTGACGATCGAGATGACCGTGTGCGGCTGGTCCTCGCACGGCGCGCTGATGTCGAGCTTCAACTCCCCGGGCAGCCGCTCGGCGGCGAGCTCCCGGTGCCGGCGGGCGGCCTCGAACATCTCCGCCGGGGTGTACCCGACGAGCTCCTCGTCCGGCGCGAAGCGCCAGAAGCGGCCCACGAGCGCGGCGGTGCCGTGGTCCTCGCCGGCCAGCGCCACCGCCTCGGTGACGAGCCGCTCGGCGTTCGGCAACGGCTCGTCGAGCTCATCGTCGGAGGTGCCGAGCCGGCCCGTGAGGGCTAGCCCGGGGCCCGGTTCGAAATCCAGCTCCGGGCCGGATTCGGTGGCGGCCTCGTCGGCGACAGGCATGACAGACGGCTCCCCTCACCCACGACACTGTGGGTCCACGTTTCGCAGCTCCAGCCTAGATCCTGCGGGCGGAGGGCCGGGCACACCCGGGGTGCGCAAGCGAAGATCCGACAACGAATTAGACACATCTCACGCAGCACGGGCGCTCCGGACGAGCGCGGGGAGGTTACCGTTCCGTACGTTTCCTGGTTCGTACCTGGGGAGGGGCAACCTCATGCACCGGATCGGACGCGCCCGCCGAGCCGTCGCCGCGCTGGCCGGGCTCGCGCTCGCCGGCTCCGTCCTGGCCGCGTGCTCGGGGTCGAACGGGCCCGGCGACACGGTGAAGGCGTTCCTCGACGGCTGGCGCAACGGCGACCTGAGCAAGGTCGGTTTCGTCACCGCGGCAGGCGGCCGGATCTCCGCCGAGGACGTGTACGCCAAGCTCCAGGGGCTCTCGGGGGACCTGGCCAAGTCGTCGGTCCTGCTGTCGCAGCAGGGCGACGCCAAGGAGACCGGTGACATCGCCTCCGCCCCGATCAAGATCGACTGGACGCTGCCGGGCGGGTCCGCGTGGTCCTACCAGAGCACCGTACGGCTGACGAAGGCCAACTCCGACGGCTGGCGGGTGGTGTGGGAGCCGGCCGTCGTGCACAGCGAGCTCACCGACGGCGACCGGCTGGAACTGCGCCGCAAGGCCGCCGACCGGGCGGACCTGCTCGGCCCCGACGGCAAGCCGCTGGTGACCAAGCGGGCGGTCGTGGTCGTCGGCGTCCGGCCGGACCAGATCCCCGACCAGCCGAAACTCTTCAAGGAGCTCGGCACGACGCTGAAGACGGTCAAGGTCGACCTCGACACCGACGACCTCGCCACCCGGGCCCGCAACTCGAAGCCGGACGCGTTCGTCGACGTGGTCACCCTGCGGCAGACCGACTTCGTCAAGGTGCGCGACAAGCTGAACACCCTGGACGGCATGGTGTTCCGCGACGAGCAGCGGGAGCTGGCGCCCACCCGGCCGTTCGCCCGCGCCACGATCGGCACCGTCGACGAGGCCACCCGCGAGGACCTCGACGCGAACCCGGACACGCTGGCCCAGGGCGACCAGGTGGGCCACGGCGGGCTGCAGCAGCGCTACGACGGCCAGCTGCGCGGCACACCGGGGCAGGCGGTGGTGATCGCCCGGAAGACCCCCGACGACAAGATCGAGGACTCGCAGCTCTACAGCATCGAGCCGGTGGCCGGCAAACCGATCAAGACCACGCTGGACACCCGTACGCAGAACGCGGCGGACGACGCGGTCGCCGCCGAGAAGCAGCCCAGCGCGCTGGTGGCGATCCGGATCAGCGACTCCTCGGTGCTGGCGGTCGCCAACGGCCCCGACGGCGGCGGCGTGGACACCGCGCTGACCGGCCAGGTCCCGCCCGGATCCACCTTCAAGATGGTGTCCACGCTGGGCCTGCTGGACAAGAAGGCGGTCACCCTGGACGGCACGGTGGCCTGCCCCAAGACCAAGAAGGTCAGTGGCCGCGAGTTCAAGAACTCCCACGACATGGTCCTGGGCTCGGTCCCGTTCCGCACCGACTTCGCCAAGTCGTGCAACACGGCGTTCGTCGAGCTCGCCCCGAAACTCGGCGCGGACGGGCTCAGGGACGCCGCGACGAAGCTGGGCATCGGTGCCCAGTGGGACCTGGGCGCGGCGGCCTTCCCCGGCAAGCTGTCCCCCGCCGACAGCCCCACGGAGCTGGCGGCCGCGACCTTCGGCCAGGGCGCGACGGCGGTGAGCCCGCTCGCGATGGCGAGCGCGACGGCGGCGGTGGCCCGCGGTCAGTTCAAGCAGCCGCGGCTCGTGCTGGACCCGGCGCCCTCCCAGCCGGCCCCGGACGGCCCGAAGCTGGCGGACACGTCGGTCGGGCCGCTGCACACGCTGATGCGCGAGGTGGTCACCAAGGGCACCGGTGACGACCTGCGGGACGCCCCCGGCGGCGCCGTGTACGGCAAGACCGGCACGGCCGAGTTCGCCGACAAGTCGGAGGAGACCCACGCCTGGTTCGTGGGCTGGCAGGGCGACGTCGCGTTCGCGGTCATGGTGCAGCGCGGCGGCGCGGGAGCCGAGGCGGCGGTGCCGATCGTCAAGCGCTTCCTGACGGGCCTCAACCGGTGATCAGGTGAGCTCGGCGGCCGCCTCGGGTCCGATCTCGAACGCGGGGCGCTGCGCCGGCAGGGAGAATTCGTCGATCGGCCGGGGGCGGAGCATGCCGGGCATCGTCGCGGGCAGCGGCTCGGAGTCGAGCAGCGGCGCCTGACCGAGCGGCCGCAGCGCCCGCTCCTCATGCCCGTCCCCGGCTTGGGTCTCATCCTCCGCCTCGCCATCAAGCTCGGCCTCGGCCACGATCTCGGCCTCGACCTCAGCCTCGGCCTGCGGCTCTCCCTCAGCCTCGGCCTCCGGCTCAGCAACGAATTCGGGAATGACCTCGGCGACGACCTCGAGCTCTTCCTCGGCCACGGGATCCAGCTCGGCATGAGGCTCGGCGTGCGACTCGGCGGCCGGCTCGGCGTGCGACTCGGCGCCCAGCTCGGCGTCCGGCTCGGCGGGCGACTCGGCGTCCGGCTCGGCGGGCGACTCGGCGTCCGGCTCGGCGCCCGGCTCGGCGCCCGGCTCGGCGTGGGCATCGGCGTCCGGCTCCACCTCCGCGTCGATCACCGCATCAGCGTCGGCGTGCGCGTACCCGCCGGTGGCGACGACCCCGGCGCCGGGAGCGGGCTCCACCACCCGCGCCTCCACCTCGCCGGCCTCCTCCACCGCGAGCAGCGTCGTCGCCGGCGCGGCCACCTCCTCGCCGTGGCCCGCGCCCGGGCCGCCACCCGACATCCCGGCCGCGGCGAGCGCCACGTCGTCCGCCGCCGCGGCGGCACGCCGCTCCTCGATCGGGTCCTCGGGGCGGGCCGGGGCCAGCTTGCCGGGGGCATTGGGCGCGAGGAGGTCCTGCCGCGCGGCGACCAGGTCGGGCCGGACGTCCACCGTGTGCGCCGACTTCAGCCCGGCGACGATCGCCGCGGTGATCTCCTCGGCGTACCGGCCGTCGGGGTCGTAGTCGGGGTCGAAGACCGTGATCTCCACGCCTAGGCAGTGCGGCGACTCGACCAGGCCGGCGAGGAGCAGCTCCAGCTCGGGGACCGCGATGCCGCCCGGCTCGGGCGCGTCCACGGCCGGCATCACGGCCGGGTCGAGGACGTCGACGTCGAGGTGCACCCAGTAACCGGCGCAGTCGACGAGCTGCTCACGGGCCCACTGGGCGCTGCGGGCCGCACCCTCCGCGCGCAGCATCGGCACCGGGCGGGTCACGATGCCGGCGGCCTGCAGGTCGAGGCGGTACTCGTCCTGGGCGCGGATGCCCATCACCACCACGTCGATGTCGCGGTAGTACGGCCGCCGGCCCTCCATCGCCGCCAGGTCGGCCTGGCCGCGGCCGGTCACCAGGGCCAGGTCCTCGCCCGCGGCCGCGCCCACGTACGAGGCGTTGCCGGGGTGCCGGAAGTCCGAGTGACCGTCCACGAAGACCAGTCCGATGCGCCCGCCCACGGCCTCGCCGAGGCGGTGCATGGCCAGCGCCGAGCCGAGCACGATCGAGCAGTCCCCGCCGAGCACGACGGGGAACTCGCCCTGATCGATGATCGCGCCGATGCGGTCGGCGAGCCGGCGCGAGTACAGCGCGATCTCGGGTGCGTGGCACACGCCGTCGCCGGGCCGCCAGTCCCCGGGGTCGTACCGCGGCGGCGTGAGGCAGCCCGCGTCCCGGGCGTCGAGCCGGCGGAGCAGCCCCTGGTCGCGCAGGGCCCCGGGCGCCTTCGCGCAGCCGGGAACCGACGTCGCGGTCGGCGGGCGCAGTCCGAGGTTGGACGGCGCGTCGAGCACGGCTATGCGGCGCATGGGGCCCCCGTACTGTGCCTAGAAGAGCGCGCGGGCGAGCGCACGGCGCGCGCTCGCCACCGCCGGGTCGTCCGGCCCGGCGACGGTGAACAGCGACAACAGGTGCTTGCGGACGGCGTCGCGTTCCTCGCCGGAGGACCGCTTCACCGCGGCGACCAGGCGCTCGTACGCCTCGGGCGCCTGTCCGCTGAGGACCTCGACATCCGCGGCGAGCCGCTGCGCGTCGAGGTCGTCGGGGTCGGCCGCCGCCTTCGCCAGCACCGCGGCCGGGTCGACGCCCTCGATCCGCCGGTAGAGCTCGACCTGGGCGAGCCCCGACTCGGCCGCGCGGTCCTGCGGGGACTCGGCGAGGATCTTCCTGTACGCCGCCTCGGCCTCGTCGAGGTCGCCGCCCATCAGCGCGTCGTCGGCCGCGTCCATCCGCGGGTCCTCCGCCGGGGCGACCTGCACGCCGCCGGCCTTGAGCACCGCGTCGACATACCGGCGCACCTCGGGCTCGGGCAGCACGCCGGTGAAGCCCTCGACGAGCTGGCCGCCCACGACCGCGACGACCATCGGGATGCCCTGGACGCGCAGCGCCTGCGCCAGCCGCGGGTTGGCGTCCACGTCGACCTTGCCGAGCACCCAGCTGCCGCCACCCTCGGCGGCCAGTTTCTCCAGGACCGGGCTGAGCTGCTTGCAGGGCTCGCACCAGTCGGCCCAGAAGTCGAGGATGACCGGCGTCGTCATCGACAGCTGCAGCACCGTCGTCTGGAAGTTCGCTTCCGTCACGTCGATCACCGCGGCGGGTGCGCCCGGGGCGCCGCCCGGGTTCGCGGCGGGCGCCCCGGCGGGGCCGCCGGCGGCCGGGCCGGCCGGGCCGGAGGCGGCCGGCGTGGACGGCGCGGGCTTGCTCGCCGGGCGCAGCGCGCCGAGATCGACCGCGCCGCGGGTGAAGATCGACGGAGTGGTCCGTGGGTCGCTCATGGTTACCTAGTCTCGCACGCACCCGGGCGTGTCCGCCGCGCCGCCGGGCAGGCGATATCGGACGTCACAGGCGTTGGTCGTCGCCCTCGGCGAGCACGGCGTCGCTGAGGTAGCGCACGCCGGTTGCCTCCTCCGAGATGCGCCACAGCCGGGTGGCGAGACGCCGGTCGTCGGCGGGCGGCACGAGCGCGTCGAAGTGCACGCGGATGTCCTTTTTCCGGGCCGCGAAGCCGAGGAGGACGCCGGTGCGGGCGGCCGGGTCGGTGGCGGCGAAAGCGAGCGGCAACGCGGCCTGCTCGACCGGGCGGCTGAACAAGGCACCGCCGATCGTCACCATCGCCTTCTGCGCGACCGTCCGGGCACCGTCGTGCATCGGGGTGGACGCCATGCCCGGGTGGCTGAGCAAGCTGCGCACCGGGCTCCCCGCCCGGCGCAGCCGGCGATCGAGCTCCGCTCCGAAGAGGATGTTGGCCAGCTTGGATTTCACGTACGCGGGCCCCGGCGCGAAGCTCCGCTCGGCGCTCAGGTCCTCGAAGTCGGTACGGGGCCGGATCCGCCGGTACAGGTTCGACCCGACCGCCACGACGCGCGGATCCCGGTCGGGCCGGAACAGGTCCAGCAGCAGACCGGTGAGCGCGAAGGCGCCGAGGTGGTTGGTGGCGAACACACTCTCGTAGCCCTGCGGCGTCAGCTCCCGCGTCTGCCCGCCGATCCCCGCGTTGTTGACGAGCACGTCGATGCGGCGGTCGTCGGCGTGCAGACCGTCCGCGAAGCGCCGTACCGAGTCGAGGTCGCCCAGGTCGACCTGGCGCACCTCCAGGTCGCCGGTCAGGCCGGCGCGGATCCGCTCGCCCTTGGCGACGTCCCGGACCGCCATGATCACCGACGCGCCGCGCCGGGCCAGCCGGTCGGCCAGCACCAGGCCGAGCCCGCTGCTGGCCCCGGTGACCACCACCGTACGGCCGGCCTGGTCGGGCATGTCGTCGAAGCTCCACCGCACAGCCATGACTGTCCCTTCTCAGCGGATTATCTATCCGTTCCGAGCCGACAGTAGCACGGAAACGGATGAGTTATCCTCTGCGTGTGACGTTGCGCGCAGACTCCGCCCGCGTCCGGGCGCAGGCGCTGGCCGCCGCCCGGGCCCGGGTGTCGGCAGGCGACCTGGAGCTCCCGATGAACGCCATCGCCAAGGAGGCCGGCGTGGGCGTGGGTACGGTCTACCGGCACTTCCCCACCCGCCGGGCGCTGCTGGAGGGCCTCGCGACGGAGAGCTTCGCCGAACTGGTCGCGGAGGCGCGGGCGGCGGCGGAGAATCCGGACATCGCCGCGGGCCTGGCCACCCTGCTGCGGGCGGCGCTACGGCGTCAGCTCACCGACGCCAGCCTGGCGGCGGTGCTGTCGGAGCCGGGCTTCGAGTGTGTGGACACCGCGGAGCTGAGCAAGGAGCTGGGCGCGGCGTCGCTGGTGGTGCTGGACCGGGCGCGAGCGGCCGGCGTCGTACGCCCGGACGTCACGCCCGACGACTTCCGCCGGCTGACCTGCGGCATCCAGCACGCGGCGCGCAGCGGCGGCGACCCGGAGGCCGCCGCCGATCGCTATCTCGACATCGTGCTGAAGGGGCTGCGCCCCTAGAAGCCCTAGAAGCGGGCGGGCTCGCGGTAGATGCCCCAGACGTCCTTGAGCGCGCCGCAGATCTCGCCCAGCGTGGCCTCAGCCCGCGCCGCGTCGAGCATCGCGGGGATCATGTTCTCGTCGCCGCGCGCGGCCTCGACCAGGCGCGCCAGCGCCTGCTCCACGCGTACGCGATCGCGGTCGTCCTTGCGGGCGGCCAGCCCGCGCCGCTGCTCGAGCTCGACCTCGTGCGAGACGCGCAGGATCTCCAGGTCCTTGGCGACCGTGCCGGTGTGCACGTTGACGCCGACGATCTTCTTCTCGTTCTTCTCCAGCGCCTGCTGGTAGGTGAAGGCGGCCTCGGCGATGTTGGCCGTGAACCAGCCGTCCTCGATGCCGCGCAGGATGCCCGAGGTCATCGTGCCGTCGTGACCGAGGTCGCGGATGCGGGCGAAGATCTCCTCCGCCTCGGCCTCGATCCGGTCGGTGAGCGCCTCGACGTACCAGGAGCCGCCCAGCGGGTCGGCCACGTTGGTCACGCCGGTCTCCTCCATCAGGACCTGCTGGGTCCGCAGGGCGATCTCGGCGGACTCGTCGGTGGGCAGCGCCAGCGTCTCGTCGAGAGCGTTGGTGTGCAGCGAGTTCGTGCCGCCGAGCACCGCCGCGAGCGCCTCCACGGCCGTCCGTACGACGTTGTTGACCGGCTGCTGCGCGGTGAGCGACACCCCGGCGGTCTGCGTGTGGAACTTGAGCCAGAGCGCCTTCTCGCTGGTGGCGCCGTACTCGTCGCGCAGGTGCCGGGCCCAGATCCGGCGGGCCGCGCGGAACTTGGCGATCTCCTCGAAGAAGTCGACGTGCGCGTCGAAGAAGAAGCTGAGGCCGGGCGCGAACGTGTTGACGTCGAGGCCGCGGGAGAGGCCGAGCTCGACGTACCCGAAGCCGTCGGCCAGCGTGTACGCCAGCTCCTGCGCGGCCGTAGAGCCCGCCTCCCGGATGTGGTAGCCGGAGACCGACAACGGCTTGTACCGCGGGATCTCCCGGGCGCAGTACTCCATCAGGTCGCCGATCAGGCGCAGGTGCGGCTCGGGCGCGAAGAGCCACTCCTTCTGCGCGATGTACTCCTTGAAGATGTCCGTCTGCAGCGTGCCGTCGAGCCTGCTCAGGTCGGCGCCCTGCCGCTCGGCCGCGACCAGGTACATGCAGAAGACCGGCACGGCCGGGCCGGAGATCGTCATGCTGGTCGTGACGTCCTGCAGCTTGATGCCGTCGAAGAGCACGTCCATGTCGGCGGCCGAGTCGATCGCGACGCCGCAGTGGCCGACCTCGCCGAGCGACTGCGGATCGTCGGAGTCGCGGCCCATCAGCGTGGGCATGTCGAACGCGACGCTCAGGCCCCCGCCGCCCGCGGCCAGGATCATCTTGTAGCGCTCGTTGGTCTGCTGGGCGTTGCCGAAGCCCGCGAACTGCCGGATGGTCCAGGTCCGTCCGCGGTAGCCGGTCGGATACAGGCCCCGGGTGTACGGGAACTCGCCCGGCCACCCGATGCGTTCGAAGCCCTGCACGGCGTCACCGGGCGCGGGCCCGTACACCGGGTCGACGCTGGTCCCGGACAGCGTGGTGAAGTCGGCGTCCCGTTTGCGGGCGTCGTCGTAGCGCTTCTGCCAGCGCTCGCGACCGGCGGCGATGTCGGCTGCGTCCATGGCGCACATCGTATGCGCAAACCTGAACGATCGCTAAGCACCCGCGGATGCTATGACTTTTTCAGGATATTCACAGGGCTGCATGTGACGGAGAAGTCTGACTGCGCGGTCACCGCCGCATCCCCCACGGTCAGGAGATCCCCGAGTGAAGAAGTCCATCGCCGCCGTCGGCTCCGCCCTGCTCCTGGGCGGGCTGCTGGCCGGCGCCGACGTCGCGAACGCGGCCCCGGCAGCCGATCCGCTGTCCCCCTCCGCCCACCGCGCCGCCGTCAAGGCCGGCGCCGGTGACGCGTTCGCGGTCATCGCGAGCGCCAAGGACGCCGACGGCACGACCCACGTGCGCTACCGCCGGACGTACGAGGGGCTGCGCGTGCTGGGCGGCGACTTCGTGCTGCACGGCACGAACGGAGCCCTGCGCAGCGCGTCGGTCGGCCTCACCACCCCGCTGGCGCTCAGCACGACTCCGGCGAAGAGCGCCGCGTCGGCCGCCGCGGCCGCGAAGAGCCGCTTCGCCGGTACGGTCGCCGAGGTCGGCTCGCCCGAGCTGGTCGTCGACGCCACCGAGGGTACGGGCACGCTCGCGTACGAGACGGTCGTCGCCGGCATGGCACCGGACGGACAGACCCCGTCCCGGCTGCATGTCGTCACCGACGCCACCACGGGCAAGGTGCTCAGCTCCTGGGACACCGTCGAGACCGCCACCGGCAACAGCCTCTACTCCGGCGCCGTCTCCATCAACACCACGCAGGTGTCGACGAGCAGCTACAGCCTCAAGGACGCGGCGCACGGCAACGGCACGACCTGCGACATGAACAACCGGACCTCCGGTACGTGCACGCTGTTCACCGACGCCGACAACGTCTGGGGTACGGGCACCACGAGCAGCCGCCAGTCGGCCGCGGTCGACGCGCACTACGGCGCCGCGAAGACGTACGACTACTACAACTCGACGTTCGGCCGGAAGGGCATCTTCAACAACGGCACCGGCGTGCCGTCGCGGGTGCACTACGGCAGCTCGTACGTCAACGCGTTCTGGGACGGCTCGCAGATGACGTACGGCGACGGCTCCGGCAACGCCAAGCCGCTGGTGTCCATGGACGTGGCCGCGCACGAGATGTCCCACGGCGTCACCGAGCGCACCGCCAACCTCACCTACTCCGGTGAGTCCGGCGGCCTCAACGAGGCGACGTCCGACATCTTCGCCACGATGGTCGAGTTCTACGCCGGCAACAGCGCGGACCCGGGCGACTACCAGATCGGCGAGAAGATCAACATCAACGGCAACGGGACCCCGCTGCGCTACATGTACAACCCGTCGCTGGACGGCCGGGGCAGCCAGAACTGCTGGTCGACCAGCACGAAGAGCGTCGACGTGCACTACTCCTCGGGCGTCGGCAACCACTTCTTCTTCAACCTGGCGGAGGGCACCGGCACCACCGCGTACGGCACCTCCCCGGTCTGCGGCTCCGCCGGCGCGGTCACCGGCATCGGCCGGGCCAAGGCCGCGGCGATCTGGTACCGGGCGCTGACCACCTACTTCACCTCGAGCACCACGTACGCCAAGGCCCGCGGGTACACCCTCTCGGCGACGACCGACCTCTACGGCCGGTGCAGCACCGAGTACAAGGCCGTGCAGAAGGCCTGGACCGCGGTCAACGTGGCGGGCACCGACGCCGCCTGCTGAATTACCGGGCGGTAGCTTTCCCCCGTGAGATTTCTGCGGATCACGGCCCTGGTCGCCGTCATCGCCGGTGTGGCGCTGACGGCGGCCGGGGCCGCCACCGTGTCCGGGCTGCTGCCGTACTTCACGATCCAGAGCAATGTGGCGTACGGCCTCTTCGCCGGTTGGGCGGCTTCGCGCGGCCCGATCACCCGGCCGGCGCTCAAGGGCGCCGTCACGCTGTACGTGACGATCACCGGCCTCGTCTACCACCTCGTGCTGGCCAACCCGGCGAGCGGCTTCTCCATGGGGCCCGTCGAGCGCACCTTCGCCGAGTCGGTCGGCAACCAGCTGCTGCACACCGTCGTCCCGCTGCTCGCCGTGCTGGACTGGCTGATCTTCGACGAGCGCCGCCGGTTCCGCTGGCGGTACGCCGCCTACTGGCTCGCCTTCCCGCTCGGCTACCTCGGCTTCGCGCTGATCCGCGGCCTGATCACGCACACGTACCCGTACCCGTTCATCGACGTCACCGACCTGGGCTATGCCGGCGTCTCGCTGAGCGCGGTGTTCTTCGCGGCGGCCTTCTGGCTGCTGGGCCTGGCTTTCGTGGCGGTCGACCGGGTCCGGTGGCGGGCGGCGGCCGACGACCGGGACCCGGACCCCGTCATCTGATGTTCGCGTCGCGGCAGAACGGCGCGAACCGGCCGGCGCAGACCGCCTTCTTCTCGACGAAGCCGTCCTTGATCACCAGGTTGATGTCCTTCTTCGCGATCGGCAGCGGATCGAGCAGCACGGCCGGCACGTACGCGCCCGACTCCGTGTCCTTGACCCGGTCGCCCGTGGTGGGCGTCTCGCCGCGGTAGAGCCGGATCGCCAGGTCCGCCGCCGCGTCCGCCTCCTTCTTGATCGGCTTGTACACGGTCATGCACTGGTCGCCGGCCAGGATGTTCTGCAGGCCCTGGACGGTCGCGTCCTGCCCGGTGACCGGGACCTTGCCGTTCATCTTGTCCTTCTTGAGGATCGTGATGGCGGCGTTACCCAGCCCGTCGTTGGCGGCGAGGACGCCGTCGATGTTCTTGTTGGTCTGGTCCCACATCTCCTGGAAGACGACGCCGGCCTCCTTGTTGTCCCAGTCGTCGACGGACTGGTCGGGGCCCTTCAGATACTCGCCGCTGTCGTACTTGGGCTGCAGGACCGAGTCGTAGCCCTCCTTGAACTGGGAGGCGTTGTTGTCGGTCGGCGAGCCGTTGAGGTCGGCGACCATCGGCGGCTGCCCGCCGGTGGCGCCCTGCTCGGCCATGCATCGCACCAGGCCCTGGCCCTGCAGCACCCCGACCTGCTCGTTGTCGAAGCTGACGTAGTAGTCCGCGCCGCCGTTGAGGGTCAGCCGGTCGTAGTCGATGGTCTTGACGCCCTCGGCCTTGGCCTTGTCGAGGACCACCTTGCCGGTCGCCGAGTCCAGGTTCACGATCATCAGCACCTTGACGCCCCCGGCGATCATGCTGTCCGCGATCCGCTGGAACTGCGCCTTGTCACCCTGGGCGTTCTGGATGTCGACCGGGACGTCGGCCGCGTCGAAGGCGGCCTGCAGCAGCTTCGGGTCGTCGGTGCCCCAGCGCTGCGAGGTGGTGGTGTCCGGCAGGATCACGCCGACCTTGCCGGCGCCCGCCCCGGCGCGGGTGCCGCCGCTCGAGGCGGTGCCACCGCCGTCGTCACCGCCCGTGCATGCGGACATGCCGGAGATGGCGGTCAGGCCGACCGCGGCGAGGGCGAACAGTTTCGTACGCATGGGCGTTCCTCCTGGCCAGAGGGCGGCAACGCTACCAGCGGCGACGGCCGGGTGACCCTGGCGGAAAAGACGAGTTACCGGACGCTTCTTCAAAGTTACGCAAAGTCACTGCCGAGCAGGTTGCGGCGACGTTCCTTGGTCGCGTACATCGCCATGTCGGCCTCGTGCAGCAGGCTGTCCGGATCCCGGCCGCCGTGCCGCTCGATCGCCATGCCGATGCTCGCGCTCAGCGGCACCTCCACCGCGCCGACGCGGACGCTTCCGTGCAGCGCCACCGCGAGGTCGTCGGCCACCTGCAACCGCCGGTCGTCCGACACGTCGCGGATCAGGACGGCGAACTCGTCGCCACCGAGGCGGGCCACCGTGTCGTCCGCGCGTACGCAGCCGCGCAGCCGCCGGCCGACCTCGATGAGCAGCCCGTCGCCGGTGGCGTGCCCGTACGCGTCGTTGACCGGCTTGAAGTCGTCCAGGTCGATGAGGAACACCGTGGCCGGGCCGGCGGCCAGCGCCTCCTCCAGCCGCTGCATGAACAGCCCGCGGTTGGCCAGCGTCGTGAGCGCGTCGTGGAACGCCATCTCGGTGAGCTGGGCGGTCAGCTCGTCGCGCTCCCGCAGCAGCTCCGCGATGTGCCGGAACGCGGCCACCTGCCGGGCGACGACCAGGACGGTGGTGGTCATGGAGCCGCCGAGGACCACCCAGGCGCGCAGGTCGAGCCCGAGCCGCGCCAGCACGGCGACGGCGAGCAGCCAGACGGCGGCCATGGCCCCGTACGGAAGCAGGCTGTACGGCCGTGCCGCGCCCGGCGTGGCGTCCCGCGCACCGGCGCGGACCTGCCGCTCCTGGACCCGCGCGGCGATCGCTATCAGGCCGCTGGCCAGCACGTTCGCCGCGAACAACCACGGCATGGTGGCCGGTGCGACGTAGTACGGGACCGGCACGGCCTGGAGCACCGCCTGCAGCACCGCGGTGGTGCCGCTGAGCAGCCCGGCGGTACGCACGAACGCCGACTGGCCGCCCAGCACGATCTTGACGACGGCGAAGACCGCGACCAGGAAGAGCCCTGGCTGGACCAGCATCATGGTCGCCGTGTGCAGCACCCAGCCGGCGTTGCGCGGACCGGACGGCAGGTCGGAGACCCACAGCCCGAACGTCGTGGCCGCGGCCATCACCGTGGCGACGTCGATGCGCATCCGGAAACGCTCGGCGGCCCTCATCTCGGCCATCGGATAGCGCAGCAGGCCCGCAACGATCAGGGCCATGGCCAGCACCAGCGAGGCGAGCTGCGGGTCCGAGCCGATCGCCGCGTCGACGGACAACGGGTCGCGCAGCACGATCCCCAGCTGCCAGACGTTGCCGAGCACGAGCACGACCCCGGCGAGCGCGAACATCCGCCACATGGCACGACCGGCGGCGCCCTCCGGGCCCGACCGCGTCAGGTGAGTCGCCACCCGCCGGGCCGACACGGTGAAGGATGCCTGGACGGCGATCATGAGCAGCCAGAACGCCACAACCTGGGACCCGGTCGAAAATCCGCCGAGACCGAAGCCCACGTGCGTCGCCACGAGCAGGGCGACAAGAGCGGCGATCAGTGGATCGGCGCGCCGAGCGCGCGAGAGAGGTCGCCACATCCTGGGCCACCTCGTTCCCGGTCCTGCTACCCGCGGGTACGCGGGATGCCGACTCCTCCCATCGGCGCTGCGGCGGCCGGCCTGAGCCTCCTGCCTGTGAATCGCCTATGTGTTCGTCGTGACCTCAGTGACGCCCACCGAGCTCGGACAGCAGGGCGGCGGCGGCCGCGTACGGATCCAGCGCGCCGTCCGCCACCTGCGCGGCCAGCTTGCTGAGCGCCGTACCGTCGCGGAGGTTTCCCATGCGGGCCCGCAGCGTGCCGAGCGCGATCGCCTCGACCTCGACGGCGGCCCGCTTCTCATGCACGGCCCGCAGCGTGCCGGACTTCTCCAGCCACGCGCGGTGCTTCTCGATGGCCGCCACCACGTCGTCGATGCCCTCGCCCCGGACCGCGGTCGCCCGCACCACCTGCGGCCGCCAGTCACCGGGACCGCGCTCACCGAGGCTCAGCATCCCCTGGATGTCGCGGTACGTGGCGTCCGCGCCCGGGCGGTCCGCCTTGTTGACCACGAAGACGTCGGCGATCTCCAGGATGCCCGCCTTCACGGCCTGGATGGCGTCGCCCATCCCTGGCGCGAGCAGCACCAGCGTGGTGTCGGCCAGCGAGGCGATCTCCACCTCGGCCTGGCCGACGCCGACCGTCTCCACCAGCACCACGTCGCACCCCGCGCCCTCCAGGACGCGGACCGCCTGCGGCGTGGCGGCGGCGAGCCCGCCGAGCTGACCCCGGCTGGACATCGACCGGATGTAGACGCCGGGGTCGGTGGTGTGCTCCTGCATGCGTACGCGGTCGCCGAGGATCGCGCCGCCGGTGAACGGGCTGGACGGGTCGACGGCCAGCACCCCCACCCGGCGCCCGGACGCGCGCAGGGCGCGGACCAGCTCGTTGGTGGTGGTCGACTTGCCGACCCCGGGCGAGCCGGTCAGCCCCACGACCTGGGCCCGGCCGGCGTACGGCGCGAACGCGGCGGCGACCTCGGCAAGCTTCGGGTCGCCGTCCTCGACCATGCTGATCAGGCGCGCGACGGACCTCGGATCGCCCTCGCGCGCCCGCGCGACCAGCGTCGGCACGTCCCGCCGCCCGGCCCCTCGAGGCGCTGCGGCATCCGCGGGACCGCCGGCGCCGGCGCTCATGCCGCCGGAACCTTGATGATCAGAGCGTCGCCCTGGCCGCCGCCACCGCACAGGCCGGCCGCGCCCGTGCCGCCGCCGCGGCGCTTGAGCTCCAGCGCGAGGGTCAGCACCAGCCGGGCGCCGGACATGCCGATCGGGTGACCGAGCGCGATCGCGCCGCCGTTCACGTTGACGATGTCCTCGTTGACCTTCAGCTCGCGCATCGAGTGGATGACGACCTGCGCGAACGCCTCGTTCATCTCGATCAGGTCGAGGTCGGCGACGGTCAGGCCCTCCTTCGCCAGCGCGTGCTTGATCGCGTTGGCGGGCTGGGCCTGCAGCGAGCTGTCCGGCCCGGCGACGTTGCCGTGCGCGCCGATCTCCGCCAGCCAGGTCAGCCCGAGCTCCTCGGCCTTCGCCCTGCTCATCACCACGACGGCCGCGGCGCCGTCGGAGATCGGCGAGGCGCTGCCCGCGGTGATGGTGCCGTCCTTGGCGAACGCCGGCCGCAGCTTGCCCAGCGACTCGGCGGTGGCGTCGGGGCGTACGCCCTCGTCGGTGTCGATCACCTCGTCCACCCCGCGCAGCCCGGCCTTGACCGGGACGATCTCGTCGGCGAAGTGCCCGTTGCGCTGCGCGGCTGCGGCCCGCTGGTGGCTGAGCGCGGCGAACGCGTCCTGCTCGGCGCGGGAGATGCCGAGGTCCTTGCCGCTGCGCTCGGTCGACTCACCCATCGAGATGCCGTCCCACGGGTCCATCAGACCGTCGTACGCGGTGTGGTCCCGCACCAGGATGTCGCCGTACTTCTTGCCCTGCCGCTGCCCGAGCATCAGGTGCGGCGCGTTGGTCATCGACTCCATGCCGCCGGCCACGACGATGTCGAACTCGCCCGCACGGATCAGCTGGTCGGCCAGCGCGATCGCGTCCAGCCCGGAGAGGCACACCTTGTTGACCGTCACCGCCGGCGTGGTCATCGGGATGCCGGCCGCGACCGCGGCCTGCCGCGCGGTGATCTGCCCGGCGCCCGCCTGGAGCACCTGACCCATGATCACGTACTGGACCTGCTCCGGCCGGACCCCGCCGCGCTCGAGCGCCGCGGCGATCGCATGACCGCCGAGGGCGGTGGCCGGAACGTTCTTGAGGTTGCCGAGAAGACGCCCCATCGGGGTACGGGCGCCGCTGACGATCACCGAACTGGTCACGGGAGCTTCGCTTTCGGGTGGCTGCGACGGGTGGCTTCGCGCCGCCGGGGCCTCTCGGACCGGCGGCTTTCCGGTTGGCTGGGGTCCCACCGGCAAGGACGCGGCCACGCCCTCGTGGGGACCGGCCGCGACGCCTGAACGATGGTTAGGTCAGACTAGCCGGATGACCGTTACGTCACCCAGCGGGGACGAGAGCGAGAATGTCACACTCTCCGACGTGGAATCCCTGCCGCCTGTCGGCCTGCTGCGTGTCGATCACGTCGGCATCGCCGTCGCCGACCTCGACGACGCCATCGCCTTCTACGAGCGGACCTTCGGCATGCGCTGCGTGCACGAGGAGGCGAACGAGGAACAAGGCGTCCGCGAAGCCATGATCGCCGCCGGCCCCGACGGCGCCGGCGCCCGCATCCAGCTGCTCGCGCCGCTGCGGCCCGACTCGGCGATCGCCAAGTTCCTCGACCGCAACGGGCCGGGGCTGCAGCAGCTGGCGTACACCGTGCGCGACGTCGAAGCGGCGTCCGCGGCACTGCGCGCCCGCGGTCTGCGCCTGCTCTACGACGAGCCCCGGCGCGGTACGGCGGGGTCGCGGATCAACTTCGTCCATCCCAAGGACGCCGGCGGGGTGCTGGTCGAGCTCGTGGAACCGGCCCGCCCGCCCCACCCGGCCTGACCGACCCGCCGGGCCCCGCCGACCCGCCCGGCCCGACCAACCCGCGACCTGACCGGCCCGACCGACCCGCGACCTGACCGGCCCGACCGACCCGCGACCTGACCGGCCCGACCCGGCTTGACAGACCCCCGGCCGAGCCGGTCGGCATGCCCTCTTCGGCGACGCAACAGCCGGTCGACGCAGTCACTGCGCCGATGGCGGCCCGCTCGGACTTGCGCCGCGCTACCCGGGTCGGCCGTGTCGCTTGCCTGTTTCGTACGCCTTGCGGGTGAATGATCCCCACGCAGCGGTCGCGGACTGGCAGGATCGAGACCATCGAGGAGCGCCGCACGCCCCCGATATGAGACGATCTTCCGCACCTCGGCTGCACAGCAGGTAGCGGCGTGGCGACGCTGCGCGGGCAGACCCCTAGGGGGTGCCACCCGAACGGCCGACGGGGCCTCGGCAGCCAGGTCGAAGGTGATCTTAGGGCGGAATACCCGGCCCGTACGCTCTTGCGTAGCCCCCTGGGGGGTCTGCCAGTATGTCGCAATGCCCCAGCAGCAGGATGCCAATCTCGCGTTCTTCGAAACCGCAAACTCGCAGCACGACTTCACTGTTGTCCTGCGTGGATACGACCGCGGGCAGGTGGATGCCCACCTCGGCCGGCTGGTCGCCGCCCTGAATCAGTCCGAGCAGGCCCGCGGCGAGGCCGAGCAGCGGATGAACGACGCGCAGCGCCGCCTGCGGCAGGCCGAGCAGCGTCTGAACGCCCTCGAGCAGAAGCTTGCCGACAGCAACAAGCTGCTCGAGGAGAACAATCGGCCGACCCTGTCCGGGCTGGGCACCCGGGTGGAGCAGATCCTGCGGCTGGCCGAGGAGCAGGCGAACGACCACCGTAGCGAGGCCAAGCGGGAGTCCGAGGGCATCCTCTCCGCGGCGCGGCTCGAGGCGCGTGAGATCACGGACAAGGCTCGTGCCGAGGCGGCCGCCATGAAGGCGACCGCGGAGCGCGAGGCGGGGCAGGTCCGGACGCACGCCGAGCGCGAGGCCGCCGAGGCCCGGGTGCAGGCCCGCCGCGAGGCCGACACGCTGCGCTCCGACGCCGACCGCGAGACAAAGCAGCTGCGTACGGTCACCGCGCACGAGGTCGCCGAGCTGAAGTCGACCGTGGAGCGGGAGGTGGCCTCGCTGCGGGCCACCGCCGAGCGCGAGATCACCCAGCTGCGCGCCAAGGCGGCCCGCGAGGCCGAGGAGAAGCGCGCCGAGGCGACCAAGATGCTGACCGACGCTCGCGACAAGCGCGACAAGGACCTGCAGGCCCTCGCGCTGGAGATCGCCGAGCGCCGGGAGAAGGCGGAGCGCGAGGAAGCCGAGCGGCACGCCGCCCAGGTCAGCGCCACGCAGAAGATGGTCTCCGAGGCCGAGGAGCGCGCCCGCGCCGCCGAGGACCGCGCGAAGGAGATCGAGCAGCGCGCCGAGAGCCGCCGCGTCGAGTCCGAGCGACACGCGGTCGAGACCGTCGAGAAGGCACGCGCCCACGCGGACAAGACCGTTTCCGAGGCGCGCAGCGAGGCGCAGCGCCTGCTGAGCGAGGCGCGGACGGAGGCCGAGCTCACCACCCAGGCGGCCCGCCGCGAGGTCGAGGACCTCACCCGGCAGAAGGACGCGGTCACCAACCAGCTCGGCCAGATGCTCTCCGGTCTGTCCGGGTTGGTGCCCACGGTCGGCGGCGCCGCGGCCAAGGCGGCCGAGACGGTGCAGGCCCAGGCGGCGAAGAACGCCGAGGCCACCACGCCGGACGCCCCGGCGCAGCGGGCCCCCGAGGGTGGCACGGACGCCGACAAGCCGGAGGTTGCGGCCAAGTCCAGCTGAGTTCTTCACCACTCGGTCCCCGGTTGCGCCACCCCGGGCGGTGCGCGACGGTTAAAGGACCGGGCCGGCTGTGCGAAGACGTGTGTGCGGGCCGTACCGGAACACCTCCGGTACGGCCCGCTGGTTTTCCCCGCGTAGCCTGAGCACGGACAAATGCTCCACCCGGTTCCGGACGGGTGGGCGGAAACCGCGACCAGACGCACAGTCCCGGCCGAGCCGGTGTGTATCGGCCCGTCATGGGACGAGGCGTATGTGAGGATGGACAGCATGTCGCACGGCGGTGAAATCTTCGGTCTCGGTGGGGAGACGCCACCGGAGCCCAGCTTCGAGACCGCCCTGCGGGGTTACGAGAAGAAACAGGTCGAGCGCTACGTCGCCCGCGCGGAGACCGAGATCGCCACGCTGATCAGCGAGCGCGACAGCGCCCAGCTGCAGAACCAGGCGATGATGGGCCAGATCGACCGGCTTCAGCAGGAGCTGGCGCAGGCCCGGCGCAACCCCGGCGTCGGCGCCGAGGTGTCCTTCCGCCACCTCGGCCCCAAGGTCGAGGAGATCCTCGCCAAGGCCGAGGAAGTCGCCGCGGACATCAAGAATTCCGCCACCGACGACATCGCCGCCCGCCTCGCCGAGGCCGAGCGCATCCGCGCCGAGGCCGAAGCGCATGCGCACAACGGGATCCGCGACTTCGAGATCGCCCTCGCCGCCCGCCGCGCCGAGGAGGAGAAGGCCGACGCCGGCCGCCGCGCCGCCGCCGAGAAGGCCGTCGCCGCCACCCGCCAGGCCGCCGAGCAGATGCGCGCCGAGGCCGAGGCGATCCTCTCCCGCGCCCGCGCCGAGGCCCAGCAGCTCAGCGATCGCACCACACAGGACACCCAGCGCGTCCGCTCCGAGGCCGACGGGTACGCGAAGTCCACCCGCGTCCAGGCCGACCAGGAGATCAAGGCGCTGCGCGACAAGGCCCAGCAGGACATCGCCCAGCTGCGCGCCGAGGCCGACCGGCAGCACAAGGAGGTCAAGGCCACCGTCGAGCGCGAGGTGAACGAGCGCCGTCAGGAGCTCGTCCAGGAGCTCGGCCAGATGCGCGCGGCGGTCGAGAAGCAGTGCGCCGACCTGCGCAGCGAGGCCGACAAGTACGCCGAGGAGGTCCTGCGCCGCTCCGACGAGCAGGCCACCGCGGTCCGCAAGGAGATCGCCGCCCAGCAGGAGAAGACGGCGGCGGCCGCCCGCGACCTCGAGGCGGCGCAGGCCAAGGTCGCCGCGGCGGAGAAGAAGCTCGCCGAGGCCGAGGAGCGCGCCCGCTCCGCCGAGCGCGAGGCCGACCGCGTCCAGCAGCGCCTGGCCGAGGTGCAACGCGAGCTCGAAGCCGAGCTGGAGCACGTGGCCGAGGCCAAGCGCGCGGGCGAGGCCGCGGAGCGCCGCGCCACCGAGGTGCGCCGCCAGGTGCAGAAGGAAGCCAAGCGCGTCGCCGAGCTGGCCGCAGCGGCCGTTCTCGCGGCGGCGGCCTCCTCCGACGACGACAACGACGGCGCGGACACCGCGTCCCCGGCGACTCCAGGCCCCGCACCGGCGGCCGCGACCTCGTCCTCCGGCAACGCGGCGGCGGGAACGGCGACGGCCGGGAACGCGGCCACCGGGAACGCGGCCACCGGGAGCGCGGGCGCCGCGGCGCCGGCCACCGGGACCGCCGCGGTGGCCCCGCAGGCGGCCTCGCCGGTCACGTCGGCCGGTCAGTCGCAGGACAAGGCGGCGGGCCCGGGCACCACGCAGGCCGCCACCCCCGCCAAGGTCACCGCCTCCGCCAAGGTGACCGCCCGGCCGAGCTCCACCAGCCGCGTCGGCGCCGACTGACCAGCGGACACGCCGCCCGGCGGGTGGCGGGCCGTGCGGCCCGGCCGATACATTGCCCGCCGGGATGTCCGGTCGCCGCGCGGGTGACCTCCCCGAGCGCGAGTGGAGGTTGCGGTGACGGCTGACGAACCCCGTCCCGGCGAGGTTCCGGCGACGCCGCCCGCGACGCCCGCCGAGGACGGGACCCGCGCTCCGGCCACGGACGCACCGCGCGCCGCCGCCCCGACCACAGACCCGGCCCCCCGGCCGCTCACCGACGACACCCACACGCCGAAGAGCGGCCCCGGAACGCCCGCACCGGACAGCGGCCCCGGAACGCCCGCACCGAAGAACGCCTCCGGGACGCCGACCCCGGACAATGGTGCCGGAACGCCCGCGCCGGACGGCGGCCCCGGAACGCCCGCGCCGGACGGCGGCCCCGGGACGCACGCACCGGACGATGCGGCGGCGAGCTTCGTCAGCGGGGATTTCGGGACGCCGGGGCCGCCGTTGAACCGGCGCAACCCGTTCCTCGTCGGCCTGCTGGGCGGGCTCGGGGTGCTGGTCGCGTACGGGATCTTCCTGGGCCTGCGGAACGCCGCCTCGATCCTCGTCCTGATCTTCGTCGCGATGTTCCTGGCGATCGGGCTGAACCCGGCGATCGTGCGGCTGCGCAGCTGGGGGCTCCCCCGCGGGCTGGCCGTCACGGTGGTGGCCCTGACCGTCGTGTTACTGCTGTGCGGGGGCGTGGTCGCGCTCATCCCGCCGCTGGTGACCCAGACCGGTGAGCTGATCGGGAATCTCCCCGACTACATCCGCAGCCTGCAGCGGAACGAGACGATCAACGACCTGATCGAGCGGTACGACATCGCGACCAAGCTGGGCAGTGCGCTCAACCCCGGTACCGTCACGAACGCGCTCGGCGGCGTGGTCGGCGGGGCCAAGCTGCTGTTCGGGACGATCTTCAACGTGCTGACCGTGCTGGTGCTGACCATCTACTTCATGGCGGCGTTCGAGCGGATCAAGGAGGCGGCGTACGGGCTGGTCCCGGCGTCGCGGCGCAGCCGGGTGCGGCTGCTGACCGACGAGATCCTGACGAAGGTCGGCGCGTACATGGTGGGTGCGCTGGCCATCGCCGTGCTGGCCGGCGTCTCGACCTGGGTGTTCGCCATGATCGTGGGGCTGGGGTACCCGTTCGCGCTGGCCGTGGTGGTGGCCGTCCTCGACCTCATCCCGCAGATCGGCGCGACGCTG
This sequence comes from Actinoplanes sp. NPDC049316, assembly GCF_040677315.1. Lineage (NCBI taxonomy): Bacteria > Bacillati > Actinomycetota > Actinomycetes > Micromonosporales > Micromonosporaceae > Actinoplanes > Actinoplanes sp. NPDC049316. The sequence continues at coordinate 79,082 of NZ_JBFAQM010000022.1, forward strand.
GGCGCGGTGATCGTGAGTCTCGTCGGCTTCGCGGACTCCTTGCCGCACGGCATCGCGTGCGTCGTGTTCTTCGTGATCTACCAGCAGGTGGAGAACTATCTGATCTACCCGAACGTGATGCGCCGGTCGGTGAAGGTCAGCGACGTCGCCGCGGTGACCGCCGCGCTGCTCGGCGTCGGCCTCTTCGGCGTGATCGGCGCGCTGATCGCCATCCCGATGGTGGCGGCGATCCAGCTGCTCGTCCGCGAGGTGGTCAATCCCAGCATGGAGACCAGATAGATCAGTCGAGCGGCTTCGGCACGGGGACGTCCGCGAAGGCGGCGACGGTACGGTCGGCGTACGCGTTCATGTCGCCCGACTCCACCGGGCCGTCCCATTCGCGCGGCAGCGGCACCGGCACGTCCGGGGCGACCCGGCGCACGATCTCGTCGAGGACGGTCTCGGCGTCGCCGACCCACAGGTGCTTGGCGCCGGGGACGCCGACCACCTCGGCCTGCGGGATCGCCCGGAACCGTTCGACGGCCTCGGCGGGACGCAGATAGTCGTCGAACTCGGGGACGAGCGCGGTGACCGGCTTGCCGTCCGCCGCCCACGCGGCCAGGTGCTCGGGACCGCTGAACCGCAGCGGCGGCGAGAGCAGGATCGCGCCGGTGACGGCCGGGTCGAGACCGTGCATCAGCGTGAGGTCGGTGCCGAAGGACCAGCCGAGGAGCCAGATGTTCGGCAGGTCGGCGAACTCGGCGTACTCGATGGCCGCGGCCACGTCGTACTTCTCGTCCGCGGCGCCGGAGAAGGCGCCCTCGCTGGTGCCGCGCACGCTGGACGTGCCGCGGGTGTTGAACCGCAGGACCGCGACGCCGGCCAGGGCGGGCAGCCGCCAGGCGGCCTTGCGGAAGACGTGGCTGTCCATCATGCCGCCGTGGGTGGGCAGCGGGTGCAGGCAGACCAGCGTGGCGACCGGGTCGCGGCCGAGCGGGCGGGCCAGCTCACCGACCAGCCGCAGCCCGTCGGCCGTGTGCAGCTCGATGTCCTGCCGCAGGGCCGGGAGGATGGAGTTGGCGCGGATCGGTTGGCTCATTGACGTGGCCTTCAGTCGTTGTTTGGGTGGCGGGTGGGGCGGTCGGATGGCATCACCCATAGCGGGGGGCGTTGCGCGAGCGCTCCACCGCGGGGCCGCGCCGGTCACGGGCGCGCCAGCATCCGGTGTGCCAGTGCCGGCGGTCGGAGGCGTCGCCGCGCTCGTCGGCGGGCCAGGCGACGATGTGCGCGACGCCGGGGCGGATGTCCTGCAGGCAGCCCGGGCAGCGGTACGTCTTGACGGCCGCCCCGCCGAAGATCGAGCGGACCGTCCACTCGCCGTCCTGGTACTGCTGGACGCCCTCGACGCCCCGGCGTACGCGCTCGTCCGGCATGAACGAGGTCGCGTCGCGGCGGGGACGGTTTCGGCGCGGGCTCACAGATCAAGCGTACGTGTGGGGTGCGTTACGCCTGATGCGACTTAGACTCGCGTTCATGACGGCTACGCGTACTCCCGGCATGCCCGTGGTCGAGGACGGCGTCCTCATCTCGACCAGCCCTGCGACCGGCGCCGAGGCGGGGCGCGTACCCGTCTGCGACTCCGACGGCGTCGCCGCGGCGGTCGCGCGGGCCCGCACGGCCGCCGCCTGGTGGGCCGGGCTCGGCTTCGACGGGCGCCGCACCCGGCTGCTGCGGTGGCGGGCGCTGCTGGCCGAGCGGATCGAGGAGCTCGCCGCGCTCACCCACACCGAGACGGGCAAGCCGCCCTCCGACGCGATCGTGGAGGCCACCGCCGCGATCGAGCACCTGGACTGGGCCGCCCGCAACGCCAAGCGGGTGCTCGGGCCACGGCGCACGAAGATGCGGCTGCTGCTCGCCGAGCACTCCGGCCACCTGGAGTACCAGCCGTACGGGGTCGTCGGCGTCATCGGGCCGTGGAACTACCCGATCCTCACCCCGCTCGGGCCGATCTCCGGGGCGCTCGCCGCCGGCAACGCCGTCGTGCTCAAGCCCAGCGAGTACACGCCCGTGGTCGGTCAGTGGCTCGTCGACACGTTCGCCGAGGTCGTACCGGAGCAGCCGGTGCTGCAGGCGGTGCACGGTCTCGGTGACGTGGGCGCCGCGCTGTGCCGCTCCGGCGTGGGCAAGATCGCCTTCACCGGCTCCACCCCCACCGCCAAGAAGGTCATGGCCGCCTGCGCGGAGAACCTCACCCCGGTGATCATCGAGGCCGGCGGCAAGGACGCGCTGATCGTCGACGCGGACGCCGACGTGACCGCGGCGGCCGAGGCCGCCGTGTGGGGCGGCATGACCAACGCCGGGCAGACCTGCATCGGCATCGAGCGGGTGTACGCCGTGGCGCCCGTCTACGACGCGTTCGTGGAGGCCGTGGTGGCCAAGGCGGGCAAGCTCAAGCTGGGCGAGGACATCGGCCCGATGACGATGCCGGGCCAGCTGGACGTCGTCCGGCGGCACATCGACGACGCGCTGGCCTCGGGCGGCCGCGCGGTCCTGGGCGGCGCCGGTGCGGTGCAGCCGCCCAGCGTCGCGCCGACCGTGCTGGTCGACGTACCCGAGGAGTCCGCGGCGGTCCAGGAGGAGACGTTCGGTCCCACGCTGACCATCACCAAGGTCGCCGACGCCGACGAGGCCGTGCAGCGGGCCAACGCGCTGCCGTACGGCCTGGGTGGCGCGGTCTTCGGCAAGGCGAACGGGGTCCGGATCGCGCGGCGGCTGCGGGCCGGCATGGTCGCGGTGAACTCGACGTTGACCTTCGTCGGCATGGCCACGCTGCCGTTCGGCGGCGTGGGCGACTCCGGCTTCGGCCGCATCCACGGCGAGGACGGGCTGCGCGAGTTCGGCGTGCCGAAGGCGATCACCGTACGCCGGGCGCCGTCGCTGCTGCCGTCGATGACGTTCGAGCGCACGCCCGCCCAGGTCCAGCGCATCGTCAAGGCGGTGAAGCTCCTGTACGGCCGCCGCCCGTGACCGTACTTGCTAACTTCACCCGGTGGATCATTCCGCGATCGAGGTCCGCGGCCTGTCGGTGAGCTACGGCTCGACCCCCGTGCTGGTCGACGTCGACCTGACCGTGCCGACCGGCGCCGGCGTCTGCATCACCGGCGAGAACGGCATCGGCAAGTCCACCCTGCTGCGCTGCATCACCAGCCTGCAGCGGCCCGACGGCGGTGAGATCGAGGTCTTCGGCGGCCCGCCCGGGTCCACGCCGGAGTTCTGGCGGGCGGTGGCGACGACCGTGGAACCGCCCACCTGGTATCCCGGGCTGACCGCGCGCGAGCACGCCGAGCTGGTGTGCCGCGCGCACGGCCTGGACCCGCAGGACGCGGGCATCGACGAGGCGCTCGACCGGTTCGGCCTCGCCTCGCACGCGGACGCCATCCCGCCGTCGCTGTCGTCGGGGCAGAAACAGCGGCTCACGCTCGCGCTCGCGTTGCTGCGCCCGAGCCGCCTGCTGATCCTGGACGAGCCGGAGCAGCGCCTCGACCCGGAGGGCCGCGCGAGCGTGGCAGCGATGCTGGCGGCGTACCTGGAGGACGGCGGCACGGTCCTGATCGCGAGCCACGACGACGGCTTCGCCGCTGCGGCGGGCACCTCGGTGGTCGGCATGGCCGACCTGCACGCCCCATGACCGAGCGGACGGATGTCGGAGCGGTCCGGCGGTGGGTGCGCAGGACGCGGTCGGCGCATCGCGAGCGCGGCGAGACGCTCGGGAACTTCTACTTCGCCGTCCTGTTCGTGCTGATCGTCGGCGGGATGCTGCACCGGCAGCTCGCGGTGGTCTTCTGGCCGGACGCGCCGAACGCCTCGGTGCTCGCGGCGTACTCCCTGGCCACGGCCATCACCGGCGGCCTGTATCTGATGTTGCGCCGGCTCGGCCCGCTGGCGCTCAGCCGGCCGGCCGCGTCGTGGCTGCTCACCGCCCCGGTGAGCCGCCGCAGGCTGCTGCTGCCGTCGCTGTGGCTCGCGACGGCCGCCGCCGCTGCCGCGGGCGCGCTGGGGGCGTTCGCGATCGCCGGGCACGCCGCTGCGCGGCCGGTCCCGGCCGAGGTGGGCGCTCTGCTCCCGGCCGGCGGGGCGCTGCTCGGGGGTGCGCTGATGCTGACGGCCCTGGGCGCCCAGGGCGAGCGGCGGTGGTCGTCCTGGGCGGACGATGCGGCGTACGTGCTGCTGGCGGCGGGGCTGGCCGGCCTGGTCGCGGACTCGGCCCTGGCCGCGCCGCGCGCGCCCGCGGGATGGCCCGCGACGTCCGTCGTGGCCGGTGCGGCGGTCGCGCTCACGGTGGTGGTGCTCGCGTTCTTCCTGCTGGCGGTACGCGGCCTCGCCCGTACGCCCAACGACCGCATCCTCGAGGCGTCCCGCACAGCCGGAACGCTCGCCGACTCGGCGTTCGGTGTGGAACCGTCCTTCGTCACCGAGATGGTCGAGCGGCGCTACTGGGCCCGCCGCCGGCTGCGCTCCGCACGCCTGCCGGCGCGGCTTCCCGTCCTCGTCGCCCAGGACCTCCTGATGGTGCGGCGGCGGCCACGGCGGCTGGTGTGGCTGGCCGGGGGCGCGGCGCTGCCGTCGTTGCTGGCGCACGCGCCGGGCTGGGTGCTCGCCGTCGCGGTGCTGGTCGGCGGCATGGTGGCCGGCGGTGTCACGACCGCGAGCGTGCGTACCGACGCCGGCAACCCGTGGATGCTGCGCATGCTCGGGCTCAGCTCGCGTACGGCGATCCTGCACCGGCTCGTGGTCCCCGGCGTCCTGGCGGCCCTCTGGTACGCCGCCGCGCTGATCCTGCTGGCCGCCCTCGGCGACCTCCCGTCCGGCCCGTGGTGGGCCCTGGGGCTGGTCCTCGGCCCGGTGGGCGCGGTCGCCGCGGTCCGCAAGGCCCGTACGGGCTTCGTGGACAACTCGCTGCTGCCGCTGGACACGCCGATGGGCTCGATCGCGACCGGCCCCCTGCTCGCCGCGTTCGCCGGGGTGGACGTGCTGATCCTCGGCCTTCCGACGATCGTGCAGCTGGCCCAGGGCGGCGCGCTGTCCTGGACGGGAGTGCTCGTCCAGGCGGGTGTCGCCGGCTTCGGGGCGCGCGCGTACCTCAGCGGCACGACGGCGACCGACCGGGTGGAGCTCAGCGACCGCTAGAAGAGGGTGAGCTCGTTGCGCTCCGTGCCGCGCAGCTTGTCGTAGTCGACGACCACGCAGCGGATGCCGCGGTCGGTGGCCAGCACCCGGGCCTGCGGCTTGATCTCCTGCGCCGCGAACACGCCCTGCACCGGCGCGAGCAGCGGGTCGCGGTTCATCAGCTCGAGGTAGCGGGTCAGCTGCTCGACGCCGTCGATCTCGCCGCGGCGCTTGACCTCGACCGCGACCGAGCCGCCGCCGGCGTCCTTGAGGAGCAGGTCGACCGGGCCGATCGCGGTCATGAACTCGCGGCGGACCAGCGTGTGACCGTCGCCGAAGGTCTCCGGGTGGGCCGCCAGCAGCTCCTGCAGGTGCGCCTCGACGCCGTCCTTGACCAGCCCCGGGTCCACGCCGAGGTCGTACGAGGTGTCCTGGAAGATCTCCTCCAGGGTGATCCGCAGCTCCTCGCCGGCCTTGTTGATCACCTTCCACACGCCCGGGGCCTCCTGCAGCTTGCAGGGCGGGCTCATCCAGTTCAGCGGTTTGTAGGCACGGTCGTCCGCGTGGATCGAGACGGACCCGTCGGCCTTCACCATCAGCAGGCGCACGGCCGGCGGCAGGTGGGCGGAGAGGCGGCCGACATAGTCCACGGAACACTTCGCGATGACCAGACGCACCGCACGAGGGTAGCCTCCGGCTCCGGGCGGGGCGAGCGCGGCGGTGCCATGCTGAGATCGTGCTCGAAGCGCTCACCGGTAGCGGCCTGGCGGCATCCGCCGGGCTGAACGCGTACATCCCCCTGCTCACGATGGGTCTGCTGGCCCGGTTCACCGACACGATCGAGCTGCCCGGCGGGTGGCAGTGGCTCTCGAACGGGTGGGTGCTGCTCATCCTCGCCGTACTGCTGGCGGTCGAGGTCGTCGCCGACAAGGTGCCCGTGGTGGACCACGTGAACGACGTGGTGCAGACCGTGGTCCGGCCGACCGCGGGCGGCCTGGCGTTCGGCGCGGGTTCGAACTCGCAGACCGTGACGGTCTCGGACCCCGGCGCCTTCTTCGGCTCGCACCAGTGGGTGCCGGTCGCCGCGGGCGTCGTCATCGCGCTCTGCGTCCACGGGCTCAAGGCCGCGTCGCGGCCGGTGGTCAACGCCACCACGGCCGGCGTGGGCGCTCCGGTGGCCAGTACGGCCGAGGACTTCACCAGCATCGTGCTGTCGGTGCTAGCGATCCTGTTGCCGGTTCTCGTGCTCCTCGCTCTCGTGCTGCTCGTGCTCGCCGGCGGGTGGGTGTTCAGGCGACGTCGCAGGCGCAAGCGGGAAGGCCGGCGCTCGGAGGGTGTCGGTACGCCACAACTGTTTGGTTGACTCCTGCGGTGCCCGCGATCGCCGTACCCGCCTTCGCCCTGACCTGGTGGCTGGGTTGCTACCTGGTGGGGCGTGACCCGGCCCGCGTCGTGCTGTGGCGGGCGGCGGGGGCGCTGGCGGCGTACGCGCTGGCCGTCGCCGCGTGGACGGTCGCGCCGGGCTCCCCCGCCGCGCGGGTGCTGCTGTGCGTGCCCGCGCTGTGCTGGGCGGGGGTGGCGACGGCCCTGTTGCCGCGCGAGGCGCCCGAGCGGCGGCAGGTGAACCGCGGCTGGGTGTTCGTCTCCGCGCTGTTCCTGGTGCTCGCCGCCGTGCTGCCCGGCGTCGGCAAGCTGGTCGCGCTGGCGCCGCTCGCCGGGGCGACGGTCCTCCTGCTGCGCTACCGCGACAAGGTCCGCCCGGGGCCGCTGCCGGTCGCGCTCACGGCCGCCGCCGGCCTGTACGCGCTCGGCCTGGTGGTGCTGCTCGCGCCGGTCGACGCCGGATCCCCGGAGCTGGTGCTCGCCACCGTGGGCCTCGACCTGCTCCTGCTCGGCTATCTCGTGGCGGTGCACGACGCGGCGGAGGCCGGCGAGCGGTTGCTGCCCGACCTGCGCCGCTCGCTGGTCGCCGCGGTGGTGGCCGTCCTGCTCTGCGGTGGCCCGGCCGCGCTGACCATGCTCGCCGCCCCGCACCTGCGGGTGGTGGTCGTGCTGCAGTTCGTGCTGGTCGCGATGGTGATGGGCGGGGTGGGGCTGGCCGGACTGCTCGGCGCGGGCCTGGACCGGATCGCGTTCCTGCAGGACGAACGGTTGCGCGCGGACCGGTCGGCGCTGCTGGTGGCCGCCGAGGCGCTGCCCCGGCGCCCGGAGCGGCACCGGATGATCGCGCTCAGCGAGGAGGAGTTCCGGCAGCTGACCCGCCGCGCCCTCGAGGACTTCGCCGACGTGGGACGGCTGCTGCGCAACCCGCTGGTCGACCTGCCGGCCGTGGACCGGCGGCTGCTCGCGCGCGGGGCCGGCGTCCCGGATCAGCCGCTGGCCCGGGTCGCCGAGCTGCGGGCCGTGCTGGCCGAGCAGGTGACCCGGCTCAAGCCCGCCGGCTCGTTCGGCACCACGGACGAGTGGCGGTTCTACAACGCCCTGCACTACTGCTGCGTGCTGGGGCTGCGGCCGTACGACCGGGCGCCGCAGGCGGAGGGCCTGGATCGCGACGCCCGCCAGGCGCTCGACTGGTTCCGTCGCTTCGTCCCCAGTCGCAGCCTGCAGCGTTGGAAGGGCGAGGGCGCGGATCTGGTGGCAGCGCGGCTGTGGCGCGATCTGGTCAGCGCCGATCCCCGCTGGCTGTCCCGCTCGGGCGCCGCGAAGCCACCCACCGGCGGGCGATGAACCCGACACACCGCCCAAGAGGTCGATTAAACGGCCAAGGTGGTTAAAATCGCCCAACGTGGACAACGGGGGGTGGAGTGGGTCACCGCAACGCACTGGTCGCCGTCGTCCGGCAGGAGCTGGCCGAGGCGCGCGGCACCGCCCGGGCCGTGCTGGCCGCCGCCGAGTCCGCCCGCAACGAGGCGCAGCGCCGCAGGCGGCTGATCCGGGACGCGTACTCGACCTGCCTCGCCCAGCTCGCCGAAGCACGCGAGACCGCCCGGCAGGACATTCTGCGCCGTACCCGCGCCGAGGCGGCCACGCTCACCCGTAACGTCGAGTCCCTGGCCGCGCTGAGCGCCCCGGGCGCCGCCGGCACGTCGTGGCGCTACTGGACGCCCACCGAGCCCGACCGGGTGGGGCGGCCCGGCCTGCTGCGGATCGGGACGGTCGCGTACGAGGCCGGCGAGGAGAAGACCAAGCTGCCGGCGCTGGTGCCGTTCCTCGACCACGCCCACATCAACATCCTGGGCGACCAGCCCGCCACGGACGGGGTCGTCTCCGGGCTGCTGCTGCGCGCGCTGGGCACCACCCGCCCCGGCGACGTCCGCCTCAGCGTGTACGACCCCGAGGAGCTCGGCGGCACGCTGGCGGGCTTCGCGCCGCTGGGCAACGCCGGGCTGCTGTCGTTCGTGACCCCGGGCGGGCTCGGCGCGGCTCTGGACGAGCTGGTCGAGCACATCTGCCGGGTCAACGAGACCGTGCTGGCCGGCGAGTACCTGTCCCTGGCCGAGCTGACGGCCGCCACCACCGGCCCGCGGCCCGAGCCGTGGCGGGTGGTGGTGCTGCTGTTCGACCCCGCCCGCGCCGGCGACCTGACCGACGCCCAGCGGGCCCAGCTCCACCGGATCGTGCGGACCGGCGTCGCTTGCGGCGTACACCTGGTGGTCCGGGGGTTGGAGCTGGCGCCACACCCGACGGTGGAGCGGGTCGCCGTGCGCGGCCAGTCCGCGGCCTGCGACACCACGGGCGAGCTGACCGTCACGCTCGACACCCCGCCACCGCCGGAACGGATCACGGCCTTCTGCCGCAGCACCGCCGAGCGGTTGCGCCAGGGCCCGCCCCCGGCGAGCTTCGCCGACCTGCAGCCCTCGGAGATCTGGACCGAGTCCTCCGCGAACGGCCTGCTCGCGCCCATCGGCGACAGCACCGACGGCACCCTGATCGAGGTGCCGCTGGGCGACGATCCGCCGCACGCGCTGATCGGCGGGCCGTCCGGCTCGGGCAAGACCAACCTGATCTACGCGTGGATCGGCTCGCTGGCGAGCCGGTACGGCCCCGACGAGCTCGCGCTCTACCTGCTGGACTTCAAGGAGGGCGTGTCCTTCGCCCGGTTCGCGCCGGGCCCGCGGGACCCGAGCTGGCTGCCGCAGGTCCGGCTGGCCGGGATCAACGTCAACGGCGACCGCGAGTTCGGCCTGGCGATGCTGCGCCACCTCGGCGAGGAGCTGCGGGCCCGGGCCCAGGCCGCCAAACGGTACGAGGCCACGAAGCTGGCCGAGCTGCGCGCGGAGGACCCGGACGGGCACTGGCCCCGGATCGTGGCCGTGATCGACGAGTTCCAGGTGCTGCTGGCCGGCCGCGACGCGCTCGCCGAGGAGGCGGTGACGCTGCTGGAGGACCTCGCCCGGCGCGGCCGCTCGCAGGGCATCCACCTGGTGCTCGCCTCGCAGGACGTCTCCGGCATCGAGGCGCTGTGGGGCCGCTCGGGCCTGATCGGGCAGTTCACGCTGCGGATCGCGCTGCCCAAGGCGCGCCGGATCCTCGCCGACACCAACCTGGCCGCCGCCGTCATCCCGCGCTTCCACGCCGTCGTCAACGCCGACTCGGGCGTGGCCGGCGCCAACCACGTCGTCCGGTTGCCCGACGCCGGCGACCGATCCGCGTGGCGGATGCTGCAGCACAAGCTCTGGCGGGCCCGTACGGACAGCTGCACGCCGCCGCGCCTGTTCGACGGCGACGCTGTGCCGCGGCTGCCCGACATGTACCGGCCCGCGGGGCGGGTGCCCGACGCGACCGCGGACGTGGGCTCGTCCCCCGGCGCGGTGCTGGGCGAGCGGATCGACGTCTCCGCCCGTCCCGCCCGGCTGCGGCTGGGCCGGATGCCGGGGCGCAACCTGGCGGTGCTCGGCACCCGTACGGACGAGGCCTGCGACGTGCTCGCCGCCGCCGCGCTGTCCCTGGCGGCGCAGGGCCCGGCCCGGTTCAGCATCACCTGCCTGGACCCGGGGGCGGAACGGGCCGCCGCGCGGCTGATGGCCGAACTGCCCCAGGCCGACTGGTACGGGCCCGAGGACCTCGACGACCTCTTCGCCGCGTTCACGCCGAACGGCATCCCGCACTACGTGCTCGGGTACGCGTGGGACGCGGCGGGCCCGGCGTACCGGGAACGGCTGCGCGCGCTGCTCGCCGACGGCCCGGAGCAGCGGCTGCACGTGCTGGGCTGGTGGCGCTCGGTGGCCCGGCTCCGCGACGACCTCGGTGGCATCGGCGCCCGGCTGGACACGATCGGGGCCTGGGTCGCCCTCGACGTGCAGGGCCCCGAGCTGAGCCCGCTCTCCCCGCAACCCGGCGGTCCCGTCTGGTACCCGCGCCGGCGCCGCGCGCTGTTCTTCGACCGCTCCGTGCACCGCCATCCGGAAGTGATCATCCCGTACGAGGTGAACAGTGACCACACGTGACCGCGACTACCAGCTGATGATGGCCGCGCTCGCCGACGTGGCGCGGCGGCGGAACGCCGAGCTGGAGAACGCCGAGCAGGCCTACCAGACCAGCGCCGCCCAGGCCGCGGGTGAGCTCGCGCGGGCCGAGGGCGACGCGGCGGACGCCGATCGCTGGGCCGGTGCCGCGGCCGCCCAGGTGCTCGACGTGGACCGCGAGGCGGCCCGCCTCTGGGACCAGCTGCGCCGGGCCCGGGGCATGCGCGTCCGGGCCCTGGGCGAAGTGCCGGAGCCGGCGGCGGTCGAGGCACTGCCCCGCGTGGCGCTGGAGCGCGGCCCCGGCTCCGGCGCGCCGGTTCCCGCACCGCGGCAGTCGGCGCGTACGCTGCTCGCCCGCGCCGCGGAACGCATCGACGTGACGGCCCGTCCGGCCGAGCGCCGCTCCCTGCCCCGCTGGGCCCTGCCGCTGCTGCCGCTGGTGGGCGCGCTGGTCGCCGGGCTCACCGGGCTGACCGCCGCGGGCCTGGTCACGGTCGGGGATTCGGCGGCCACCGGCGGTACGGTGTTCCGCGGCCTCGGCTGGCTGGCGTTCCTGGTCGCCCCGTCGGCGGGCGTACCGGTGGCTGCCCTGTTCTCGCACCGCCGCCTGAACGCGCGGCTCGACATCGGCGGCATCGGGCTGACGCTGATGGGCGGCATGCTGGCGGCCACCCTGCTCTCGGTGACCTTCGCCGCCAGCCGCTGAGCTAAGTTGCCTCCATGAGCGACGGGGCGGCGATCGAAGTCAGGGGCCTGCGCAAGGTCTACGGCGGCATCCCCGCGGTGGACGGTGTGGACCTCACGGTGCCCGCCGGTGAGATCTTCGCGCTGCTCGGCCCGAACGGCGCGGGCAAGACCACCACCGTCGAGATCCTCGAGGGCTACCGCAAGCGCGACGGCGGCGACGTCAGCGTCCTCGGCGTGGACCCGGTCGCCGCGGACGCCGCCTGGCGCTCCCGCGTCGGCATCGTGCTGCAGGGTACGGGCGAGTTCGACGAGCTGACCGTCGGCGAGGTGGTGAGCCACTTCGCCCGCTTCTACCCGTCGCCCGACGATCCCGCCGCGGTGATCGAGCGGGTGGGTCTCACGAAGAAGATCCGCGCCCGCACACACACCCTCTCCGGCGGCCAGAAGCGGCGGCTCGACGTGGCGCTCGGCATCATCGGCCGGCCGCAGCTGCTCTTCCTCGACGAGCCGACCACCGGCTTCGACCCGGAGGCGCGGCGCGAGTTCTGGGAGCTGATCCGCGACCTGGCCGGCGGCGGCACCACGATCGTGCTGACCACGCACTATCTGGAGGAGGCCGAGGCGCTGGCCGACCGGGTCGGCGTGATCGCCGGCGGCCGGCTCATCGCCGTCGACACCCCCCGCGACCTCGGCGACCGCGACTCCGCACCGGCGACCGTCTCCTGGCGTACGCCGGAAGGGGCGTGGGAAAGCGCCCGCAGCGCGACGCCGACGGCGCTGGTGGCCGACCTGGCCTCGCGCTACGGCGGCGAGGTCCCCGGCCTGACGGTGACCCGCCCAACCCTGGAAGACGTCTACCTGGAGATGATCTCCGCATGAAGCTGGGCCTGAGGCAGGGCGTGCTGGAGATCCGGCAGTTTCTGCGCAGCCGGGAGCAGGTCGTGTTCACGCTGGCATTCCCGGCGATCATGATCCTGGTGTTCGGCTCGATCTTCAAAGGCGACATCGGCGGCGGGGTGAAGTTCACCCAGTACTTCGTCACCGGCATGATCGCGACCGGGCTGATGACCGCCGGCTTCCAGGCGCTGGCGATCCAGATCCCGATGGAACGCGACCGTGGCGTGCTCAAGCGCCTGCTCGGCACGCCGATGCCCCGCTGGGTCTACTTCGCCGGCAAGGTGCTGATGGTGGCGTTCATCGCGGTGCTGGAGACGGTCATCCTGCTCGCGGTCGCCACGCTGCTCTTCGGGCTCGACCTGCCGGACACGGCCGGCCGGTGGCTGACGTTCCTGTGGGTCTCCGCGCTGGGCATCACGGCGTGCACGCTGTGCGGGGTGGCGTTCTCGTCGCTCGCGCGTACGGGCCGCAGCGCCCCGGCCGTGGTCACCCCGGTCGCGCTGATCCTGCAGTTCATCTCCGGGGTGTTCTTCGTCTTCACGAGCCTGCCCGGCTGGATGCAGAACCTGGCGTCGGTGTTCCCGCTCAAGTGGATGTGCCAGGGGCTGCGCGCGGTGTTCCTGCCGGCCTCCTTCGGTGCGCAGGAGCCCGGTGGCTCGTACGACCTGCCGAAGGTGGCGCTCGTGCTGGGGGTGTGGTGCCTGGTGGCCCTCGTGCTGTGCCTGACCACGTTCCGATGGACCACCAGGCGCGACGGGTAGCGGCTACACCTCGTACGTGTAGAAGCCCTTGCCGGTCTTGCGGCCGAGATCGCCGGCGGTGACCATGCGCTGCAGCAGCTCCGGCGGGAAGAACTTCTCGTCCGCGGTGTCGCGGTAGATGTTGCCGGCGGCGTTGAGCATCACGTCGAGGCCGGTGAGGTCGATCGTGGCGAGCGGGCCCATGGCGTGGCCGAAGCCGAGCTTCATCACCGTGTCCAGGTCGGCCGCCGAGACGACACCCGACTCGACCAGCTTGATCGCCTCGACCAGCAGCGCGGAGAACAGCCGGTTGGAGACGAAGCCGGCCACGTCGCGCTTCACCTCGACGCAGGTCTTGCCGACCTCCTCGGCGAAGTTGCGCGCGGTCGCGAGCGTCTCGTCGGACGTCTGGTAGCCGCGGACCAGCTCGACCAGCTTCATCATCGGCACCGGCGAGAAGAAGTGGATGCCGACGACCGACTCCGGCCGCTCGGTCACCGCCGCGATCTGCGTGATCGGGATGGCCGACGTGTTCGTGCCCAGCACCGCGCCCGGCTTGCAGATCTTGTCCAGCGCCCGGAAGACCTCGTGCTTCGCCTCGACCTTCTCGAAGATGGCCTCGACGACGACATCGGCGTCGGCGGCCGCATCGAGCTCGGTGGTCGTGGTGATCCGCCCGACCGCGGCGTCGGCGTCCTCCTGCGTGATCTTGCCCTTGGTGGCGAAGCGCCCCAGGGAGTCCCTGATCGCCGAGACGCCCCGCTGCAGCGAGGCCTCGTCCAGGTCCCGCATGGTGACCTGCCATCCGGCCTGAGCCGCCACCTGGGCGATACCGGAACCCATCAAGCCGGAGCCGATGACCGCAAGCCGACCCGCCATGTGTGCCTCTCCTTCTCCCGAGCCCACCTTCGGCATGCCCTCCTGGCCCTCGCTTCGCTCGGTGCAGTCGTTCATGCCAGTACCGCTCACCTTTGAGCCGTGGCCTCAGCCTAGCGGGCGCGCTTAACGAAGGCTCAGGCCCTCTATCGGGGCAAATCCGAGGAAAAGGCCGCTCGGCGGTGCCAGACTGTGCCCATGCCACCAAGCGACGGCTGGTACCTCCTCGGGCCCTTCATCGCCGTGGCTCTGGTCGGCTTCCTCGCGGCCGTCTTCTGGCACATGGGCCTGCAATGGACGAGGACCAGCGACGACCCGCTGCGCGACCTGTACGAGGGCCTCGGCATCTTCGAATGCGGCGACGACTACGGCCTGCTCTGCCCGGCGGCGGTCACCGACGACCCGGGAATCGCGCGGGAGATCCGTACGCTGCTGCGCACGGCCGGGATCCGCTCCACCTCGGCGACCCGGCCGGACGGGCGCCTGGTGGTGCTGGTGTTCCCCGAGGAGGCCGAGGAGGCCCGCCGGCTGGTCGGCGGCTCCCCGGCCCTCTAGAAGTCGTACGTCGGCTCCGTGACGACCGCGCGCTCCACGTCCACGCCGAGCTTCGCCAGGTCCGACACGAAGTCCGGGTAGCCGCGGTCGATGTGGTGCACCTCGCCCACCTCGGTGATGCCGTCCGCGCACAGCCCCGCGATCACCAGACCGGCGCCGGCCCGGATGTCGGTCGCCCGGACCGGCGCGCCCGACAGCCGCTCCCGGCCGTTCGTCACGGCGTGATGCCCATCGGTACGGATGTCCGCGCCGAGCCGCACCATCTCGTTCACGAACATGAACCGGCCGTCGAAGATGTTCTCGGTGATCAGCGACGAGCCCGAGCTCACCGCCGCCAGCCCCAGCGCCATCGGCAGCAGGTCCGTCGCGAAACCCGGGTACGGCAGCGTCACGATGTCGACGGCCTTCGGGCGGTCGTCCATCCGTACGCGGAACAGGTTGTCGCCCGGCTCCACGACGGCGCCCGCCGAGACCAGCTTGTCCAGCGCGATCTCCAGATACTCCGGCCGTACGCCGTGCACCGTGACGTCCCCACGGGTCATCGCCGTCGCGAACGCCCACGTGCCGCCGACGATCCGGTCGCCGACCGTGGCGTGCCGCACCGGCTTGAGCTCGTCGACCCCCTCGATCGTCAGCGTCGACGTGCCGGCGCCGTCGATGCGCGCCCCCATCTCGGTCAGCATCTGGCAGATGTCGACGATCTCCGGCTCCCGTGCCGCGTTGTCGATCTCCGTCACACCCCGGGCCAGCACCGCGGCCATCAGGATGTTCTCGGTCGCGCCGACGCTCGGGAAGTCCAGCCAGATCTTGCCGCCGCGCAGCCCTCGCGGGGCCGAGGCGATGACGAACCCGTGCTCGCCGGAGATGTCCGCACCCAGCCGCGCCAGGCCGGACACGTGCATGTCCAGTCCCCGCGACCCGATCATGTCGCCCCCGGGCAGCGCGACGCGCACGTATCCCCGGCGCGCCAGCAGCGGCCCCAGCACACAGATCGAGGCCCGCAGCCGCCGTACGAGGTCGTAGTCGGCCTCGCTGCCCGGCTCGGCCGGCACGTCGATGACGGCCTCCCCGCCGTCGAACGACACCTCGCACCCCAGCCGGCGCAGCACCTCACCCATGATCGCGACATCGGTGATCCGGGGGACGTTCGCCACGACGCTGCGCCCCTCGGCCAGCAACGCGACCGCCATCAGCTTGAGTGCGGAATTCTTGGCGCCGCCCACGGTGACATCACCGGAAAGCCGCGCCCCGCCCTTCACCCGAATCACATCCACGCGGGCCATCGTATGGGGCGCGCCGGGTCATCCCGCCACGGCGGGGGTCCCGGGCACGCCAGGCGTGGCCGGGAAGGGCCCGGCACGGCGGCGGCTGCGCCCGGGCCGCGAGCCCCCGGACCGCCTTCCTGGCCGCTTCCCCGGCCGCGCCCCAGACCGCTTCCCCGCCCGCGCCCCCGGACGGCTTCCGTGGCCGTGCGCCGGACCGCTTCCCCGCCCGCGCCCCCGGACGGCTTCCGTGGCCGTGCGCCGGACCGCTCTCTTGGTCGCGCGCCCCCGGCCGCCTTCCTGGCGGGGCCGGGGCGGGTCGCTGTCGGGCCGGGCTCCGTAGGGTGGGGTCCATGGCCGTGCATCTCACCCGCATCTACACCCGCACCGGCGACGCCGGATCCACCCGCCTCGGCAACAACGAGGTGGCCGCGAAGACCGACCCCCGCATCGTCGCGTACGCCGACGTCGACGAGTGCAACGCGGCGCTGGGCGTGGCCCTCGCGCTCGGCGGCCTGGCGCCCGACGTCAGGAGCGTGCTCACCGCCGTGCAGAACGACCTGTTCGACGTGGGCGCGGACCTGTGCAACCCGCTCACGGAGGACCCGCCGTACCCGCCGCTGCGCATCAAGGAGGCGTACGTGACGCGCCTCGAGGGCTGGTGTGACGAGTACAACGAGCAGCTGCCGGAGCTGGACTCCTTCATCCTGCCGGGCGGCACCCCCGGGGCGGCGCTGCTGCACGTGGCCCGCACGGTGGCGCGGCGCGCGGAACGCTCGGCGTGGGCACTGATGGAAGAGGACCCGGCGCGGACCGGCCCGCTGCCGGCGAAGTACCTGAACCGCCTGTCGGACCTGCTGTTCATCCTGGCCCGTACGGCCAACGGCGCGGCCGGCGACGTGAAGTGGGTCCCCGGCGGCACCGCGTCCTGACCGGACCCGGGAAGCGGGCCCGCGCAAACGAAAGCGGGACCGTGCGGGCGGAGCGGGACCGTGGAGCAGAACGCGGACCGACAGATCGCCGAAGCCGCACAGGTCGTCGAAGCTGCCCGGTGGCTCGGTCGCGGCGGGTCAGTTCTCGGCCGGGCGCGGGGTGATGACCGTGCGGGGGCCGACGCTGCCCGGCTGCCCGGGCGGCGCCGCCTCCAGCCAGGACAGGAAACCGGTCACTGTCGACTCGGCCATGGCGATCTCGATGGCCGCGCCGGCCTGGCGGCAGAGGATGATCACCCAGTGGCCCGGCATGGTGAGGCGTTCGGGGCCTTCCGGGAGGCGGCGGCACTCGACGGCGAGGGCTCTGCGGTCGAGGACGCGTTTGGGGCGGAAGGCGAAGCTGAACATGCGGTGGAAGCGCAGCTCGTCGCCGACGAACTGGCCGATGCCGGTGGACCAGCCGCGGCCCGGGACGAGCGTGCTGACCCGGACCTGGACGCGAATGGTTCCGCCGCCGGCCATGAGCAGCCGGCGGCGGAGGAAGATCGCGAGGAGGACGAGCAGGAGCGCGGCGAGGCAGATTCCGACGATCTCCAGAATCCGCATCGCGGGGCGTCAGCGGGCGTCGGGAGTGGCGGGGGAAGCGCTCTCGGCGAGGACGGTCACGCCGTCCGCGTCGACCGAGAGGAAGCCACCGGTGACGTCGTAGGTGAGCTGCTCGCCGCCGGCCAGCTTGACCCGGACCTGGGACGGCTCCTTCAGCAGGCCGAGGAGCGGCGAGTGGCCGGGCAGGACGCCGAGCTCGCCTTCGGTGGTGCGCGCGACGACCATCTCGGCGTCGCCGGACCAGACCCTCTCCTCGACGGCGACGACCTGGACGTGCAGCTGCTTGGCCACGCTGTCTCCCTGTAAAAGCCCGCGGAACGCTGGTAGAGCCGGTAAAACCTGTAAAGCCTGAAGACGTGCTGCGTGAAGTCTAATCGGCCGGGTGACACCCCGTTGCCTGGGGTGGCGAGCGCCACTGCGAGTGACCGCGTCAGAGCTTCTGGAGGAAGTCCGGGTTGCTGACGAGGAAGGACGAGATGGTGTCGTCGTTCACGGAGGCGAAGAAGTCGTCGGCGCTCGGGTCGAGCCCTTCACCGATGTAGTCCCGGCCGTTGAACAACGACTTGCCCGGCAGTTTGACGAGCGTCATGTCGTCGGAGCGCAGATTGCGCAGGGCCAGGCCCCAGTCGACCACGTTGTGCCCGTTGCCGTCGAAGATGAGGGCGTCGCCGGCCGCGCGCAGCACCTGGTCGAGCTTGATGGGGTTGGTCACCACGTTCTTGCTGAGCGCCTGCTCGGCCATGGCCTTGATGAACTGCTGCTGGTGCCGCTGGCGGTCGTAGTCGCTGCGGGGCAGGCCGTACCGCTGCCGGACGTAGTCGAGCGCCTGCCAGCCCTTGAGGTGGTAGGTGCCCTTCTTGTACTGCGCCTGCGGGCCGATGTACGGGTGCGCGCAGCTGTTGTCGGCGCATTCGGGACGGCGCGGCCGCGGCTTGCCGTCGGGCTGCAGGTGCTCGGACTTCACGTTCTGGTCGATCGTCATGGTGACGCCGCCCATGGCGTCGACGATGTCCTTGAAGCCGTTGAAGTTGATGATCGCGCCGGCGTTGAACTTCTTGATGCCGGTGAGCTTGCCGACGGTCTTGGCGAGCAGGTCGAAGCCCTGCGCCACGTCGTGCTTGCCGTCGCCGATGCTGCTGCCGTACGACATGGCGGCGTTGATCTTCGAGGTGCCGCCCTGGAAGCCGGTCTTGGGGAAGGGCGGGATCTCCACGCGCAGGTCTCGCGGGATGGAGAACATGTACGCCTGCTTCAGCCCCTTGGGGATGTGCACGACGATGATCGAGTCGGAGAGCGGCGCGGTCGTCGCGTCGCGCGGGTCGATGCCGACGAGCAGGATGTTGACGGGGCCCTTGATGTCGGTGACCGACTCCTTGGTGGCGCCGGACGCGGCGTTGCCGAAGAGGTCCTTGGTCTCCACGGCGCCCGCATACCGGGACACGAGCACCTGACTCGTGATCAGCACGCCGCCGCTGACGACCATCAGCACGCAGCCGAAGATCGCGCAGAGGCGCGCCCACAGAGGCGACCGCCGCCCGGTCTTCGCTTTCCCACTCTTCGCCACTAGCTCCCCAACCGCCGTCGATGGGTTGATCCGCGATCAAAGGAGCCATGATCGCAGGGCCGCGCCGCCAGCTCTGTCAAGAATATCCGAACAACACAAGAAACTTTCGGGTCCGGTTATCCCGGTACTGCGCAGTCAAACGGACATAACGGTCCACAGGACACGCGTGGGGCGCGCCTCGACCAGGCCGCTCACCTGCGGTAGTCGCCATGAGACCCCTGCGACAACGCCTGTGAGCCGTCCGACCGGTCGAAAGGATAGACCCGCCACACAAGGCCCCGACCATGCGGTGGGCGTACACAAGAAGCCGCGCCGACGATGAACGTCGGCGCGGCCCCTGGGAATGCCGGTGGATCAGCCCTTCATGAGCTCGTGCGCGTTGCGCTCGAGGTCCTCGAGGCCACCGCACATGAAGAAGGCCTGCTCCGGGAACGAGTCGTACTCGCCCTCGCTGATCTTCTTGAACGCCTCGATGGTCTCCTTGAGCGGGACCGTCGAGCCGGGAACGCCGGTGAACTGCTCGGCGGCGTACGTGTTCTGCGAGAGGAAGCGCTCGATGCGGCGGGCCCGCTGCACCGTCACCTTGTCCTCCTCGGATAGCTCGTCCATGCCGAGGATGGCGATGATGTCCTGCAGGTCCTTGTACTTCTGCAGGATTCGCTGCACCTCACGGGCGACCGCGTAGTGCTCGGCGCCGACGAACTCCGGCGCCAGGATCCGCGAGCTGGAGGCCAGCGGGTCCACGGCGGGGTAGATGCCCTTGTCGGAGATCGACCGCTCGAGGTTCGTGGTCGCGTCCAGGTGGGCGAACGTGGTCGCCGGCGCCGGGTCGGTGTAGTCGTCGGCGGGCACGTAGATCGCCTGCAGCGAGGTGATCGCCTTGCCGCGGACGGAGGTGATGCGCTCCTGCAGCTCGCCCATCTCGTCGGCCAGCGTGGGCTGGTAACCCACGGCGGACGGCATACGGCCGAGCAGAGTGGACACCTCGGAGCCGGCCTGGGTGAACCGGAAGATGTTGTCGATGAAGAGCAGCACCTCCTGGTTCTGGACGTCCCGGAAGTACTCCGCCATGGTCAGGGCGGTCAGGGCGACGCGCAGGCGGGTGCCCGGCGGCTCGTCCATCTGGCCGAAGACCAGCGCGGTCTTGTCGAGCACGCCACCCTCGTCCATCTCGAGGATGAGGTCGTTGCCCTCGCGGGTGCGCTCACCCACGCCGGCGAACACCGACGTACCGCCGAAGTTACGGGCGACGCGGATGATCATCTCCTGGATGAGCACCGTCTTGCCCACGCCCGCGCCGCCGAACAGGCCGATCTTGCCACCGCGCACGTACGGCGCGAGCAGGTCGAGCACCTTGATGCCGGTCTCCAGCATCTCGGTCTTCGGCTCGAGCTGCGCGAACGCCGGGGGCTTGCGGTGGATCGGCCAGCGCTCGGTGACCTGCAGCGTCTTCGGGTCGGCGTTGAGCACCTCGCCGAGGGCGTTGAACACGTGGCCCTTGGTCACGTCGCCGACGGGCACCGAGATCGGCGCGCCGGTGTCGGTGACCTCGGCGCCCCGGATCAGGCCGTCGGTCGGCTGCATCGAGATCGCCCGGATCACGTTGTCGCCCAGGTGCTGGGCGACCTCGAGGGTGAGCGTCTTGGTGCCCTCGGAGAGGGTCACGTCGACGTGCAGGGCGTTGAAGATCTCGGGCATGGCGTCCCGCGGGAACTCGGCGTCGACGACCGGGCCGATGACCCGGACGACGCGGCCGACGCCGGTCTCCGTCTTGGTGGGCTCAGCTACTGCAGTCATCACACATCACTTCCCGACGTGGACAGCGCCTCGACGCCGCCGACGATTTCACTGATTTCCTGGGTGATCGAAGCCTGCCGCGCGGAGTTCATCTCGCGCGTATACCGCTTGAGCAGGTCGTCCGCGTTGTCGGAGGCGCTCTTCATCGCCCGGCGCCGCGACGCCGACTCGCTGGCCGCCGACTCCAGCAACGCCGCGTAGATCCGCGTGTTGAGGTACTTCGGCAGCAGCGCCTCGAGCAGTTCCTCGGCCTCGGGCTCGAACTCGTACGCCGCGCGCAGCCCCGGCTCGCGCTCCCTCTCCTCGACCTGCATCGGCGCCAGGAAGCGCGCCTGCGGGGTCTGGGTCATGAGCGACTTGAACTGGGTGCTGACGATGTGCAGCTCGTCCACGCCCTGGATGCCGTCCGGACCGTGGTGGTCGTCCGCGTCGTCCGCGCCGGCGACGAACGCCTCCAGCAGCGACTCCCCGATGTGGCGGGCGTCCTCGAAGGACGGCCGCTCCGAGAAGCCGGTCCAGCTGGCGGCGATCGGCCGGTTACGGAACCGGTAGTAGCCGACGCCCTTGCGGCCGACGACGTACAGCGCGACGTCCTTGCCGTCCGCCCGCAGCCGCGAGATCAGCTGCTCGCAGGTGCGGATGGCGTTGGCGTTGTAGGCGCCGGCCAGGCCGCGGTCGCTGGTGATCAGCAGGACGCCCGCGCGCCGCACCCGCTCACGCGGCTGCAGCAGCGGGTTGTCGATCGAGGCGTTCGAGGCCAGCGCCGTCAGCACCCGCGTGATCGCCTCCGCGTACGGCTTGGAGGCGGCGACCCGCTCCTGCGCCTTGGCGATGCGGCTCGTGGCGACGAGCTCCTGCGCCTTCGCGATCTTCTTGGTCGACCGGACGGTGCGGATGCGCCGCCGGAGGGCCTGTACCTGACCGGCCATGGCTCAGCTCTCGTCCGACGAGCCGCGAACCTCGCGGGTCACGGTCTCGCGGCTCTCGGTGCCCTCGGCGAGCGGCTCGGCCGGGGTGTCCCGCGGCCCGCCGGTGGTCTCACCGCGCTTGAACAGGTCCTTGAACTCGTCGACCCCGCTCTGCAGCGCCTCGACCTGGTCGTCGCCGAGCAGGCCGGTGGACGCGATCGCGGTGAAGGCGTCGCTGCGGTTGCGCTTGATCCAGTCCAGGAACTCGGTCTCGAACCGGCGCACGTCGCCGACCGGGATGTCGTCGAGCTGGCCTGTGGTGCCGGCCCAGATGACCACGACCTCCTCGGCCACCGACAGCGGCGAGTACTGCGGCTGCTTCAGCAGCTCGACCAGGCGCGCGCCGCGCTCCAGCTGGGCCCGCGAGGCCTTGTCCAGGTCGGAGGCGAAGGCCGAGAAGGCCTCCAGCTCGCGGAACTGGGCCAGGTCGAGGCGGAGCCGGCCGGAGACCGAACGCATCGCCTTGACCTGCGCGGAGCCGCCGACGCGGGACACCGAGGTGCCGACGTTGATGGCCGGGCGCACACCGGACGCGAACAGGTCACCCTCGAGGAAGATCTGACCGTCGGTGATGGAGATGACGTTGGTCGGGATGTAGGCCGAGATGTCGTTGGCCTTCGTCTCGATGAGCGGCAGGCCGGTCATCGAACCGCCGCCGAGCTCGTCGGAGAGCTTCGCGCAGCGCTCCAGCAGCCGGCTGTGCAGGTAGAAGACGTCGCCCGGGTACGCCTCGCGGCCCGGCGGGCGGCGCAGCAGCAGCGACACGGCGCGGTACGCCTCGGCCTGCTTGGTCAGGTCGTCGAAGACGATCAGGACGTGCTTGCCGTTGTACATCCAGTGCTGGCCGATGGACGAGCCGGTGTACGGCGCGATGTACTTGAAGCCGGCCGGGTCGGACGCCGGGGAGGCCACGATGGTCGTGTACTCCAGCGCGCCCTGGGCCTCGAGCGTGCCCCGGATGCTGGCGATGGTGGACGCCTTCTGGCCGACCGCGACGTAGATGCAGCGCACCTGCTTCTTCGGGTCGCCGGACTCCCAGTTGGCGCGCTGGTTGATGATCGTGTCGAGCGCGACCGTGGTCTTGCCGGTCTTGCGGTCGCCGATGATCAGCTGGCGCTGGCCGCGGCCGATCGGCGTCATGGCGTCGATCGCCTTGATGCCGGTCTGCAGCGGCTCCTTGACGGGCTGGCGCGCCATGACGTTCGGCGCCTGCAGCTCCAGCTCGCGGAAGCCCTCGTTGGCGATCTCGCCGCGGTCGTCGATCGGGTTGCCCAGGGCGTCGACCACGCGGCCGAGGTAGGCGTCGCCGACCGGGACCGAGAGGACACGGCCGGTCCGCTTGACCTGCTGGCCCTCCTCGATGCCGGCGAAGTCACCCAGGACCACGACGCCGATCTCGCGGACGTCGAGGTTCAGGGCGACACCCAGCGTGCCGTCCGCGAACTCGAGCAGTTCGTTCGCCATCGTCGAGGGCAGACCCTCGACGTGCGCGATGCCGTCGCCCGCATCGGAGACGATGCCGACCTCCTCACGGGAGACCTCGGGCGTGTAGGACGAGACGTAGCGCTCTAGCGCCCCCCGGATCTCGTCCGAGGAGATGGTCAGCTCGGCCATCCTCTGCCTTCTCTAGTCGGCTCGGGGCGTCGCCGCGCCCGAGGGCTTTCGGTAGCGTCGCCGCCGCCGAGGGGAAGTAGTTATTTAGCGAACGCCTGCCGGGCTTCGTTGAGTCGCCGCAGGATCGTGCCGTCGTAGAGGTCGGAGCCGACACGGACGCTGAGGCCCCCGATGATGCTCGGGTTCACATCGACCTTCAGCGACATCTGCCGACCGTAGATGTCGGACAACTTGGTGGCGAGCCGCTGCTCCTCGGCGTCGGTGAGCACCTTGGCCGCCGTCACGTACGCGACCTCGCGGTCACGCTTGGCGGCGGTCAGCTCGACCAGCTTGGTGAGCGAGCTCTCGAAGCCCCGGCCACCGAGACCCTCGAGGGCGACCAGGACCAGCTGGACCGTCGTCGCCTGGGCCTTGCCCTTGAGCAGGTCCCTCGCCAGCTTAGCCCGCCGCTCGACCGGCGCACCGGGGTCACCCAGAGTGACGGCCAGCTGAGGACTGCCGGAAACGACCTGCCCGAAGCGGAACAGCTCGTCCTCGACCTCGGCCAGCACGCCGGCCTTGTCGGCCGCGGCCAGCACGGTGTCGACACCCAGGCGCTCGGTCGCGTCCAGCAGCTCGTTCGGCGCCGACCACCGGCCGGAGACCAGGGTCTCCAGCGCGTCGACCGTGGCCGCGCCGACCTTGCCGGTCAGCAGCGACCGCACCAGACCGGCCCGCTCCGCGCCTGCGCGTGAGGGGTCGGTCAGCGCCCGGCGCAGCCGCGGCTCGCCGCGCAGCAGCCGCGCCACCGACAGGATCTCGTCGGCGGTGCCGGCCAGCTGCGCGGCGGTCGCCGTCTGCGTGCCCGCGGTCAGCTTCTCCGCGGCGGCCGCGTACGACTCGCGGTTGGCGGTCGCCATCAGCGACCGCCCGCCGCGCCGGCGCCGAGCTCGTTGATGAACCGGTCGACAGTGCCCCGGTTGCGGGCCTCGTCGGCGAGCGACTCACCGACGATCCGGCTGGCCAGGTCCACCGCGAGCGTGCCGACCTCGGAGCGCAGGTCGCGCACGATGCTCTCGCGCTGGGCGGCGAGCTGGTCGCGACCGGCCGCGATGATGCGGTCGGACTCCTCCCGGGCCTTGGCGAGGACGTCCTGGCGGATGCCCTCGGCGTCGGCACGGGCCTCGTCACGGATGCGCGCGGCCTCGGTACGGGCCTCGGCGAGCTGGGCCCGGTACTGCTCGAGCAGTCCGTTCGCCTCGGCCTGGGCGGCCTCGGCGCGCTTGATGCCGCCCTCGATCGCGTCCACCCGCGCCCGGAACGTCTTCTCCATCTGCGGGAAGACGAACTTCATCAGCACGAAACAGAGCACGGCGAACGCCACCGTGCCGACCACGATCTCCTGCCACACAGGAATGATCGGGTTGTGCTCGGACGCGCCCTCTTCGGTCGCAGCAGCCAAGATAGTGGTGATCATGACACCTCCCAACGAGGCCGAGAATTACTGAATCGGGCCCTGCCAGATGAAGCCGAACGCGATGCCCAGCAGAGCGAGCGCCTCGATGACGGCGAAGCCGATCCAGACGTACGGGAGGGTCAGGCGCGACGACTCCGGCTGACGGGCCGTCGACTGGATGTAGGCCGAGAAGACGAGACCCACGCCGATGCCGGGGCCGATCGCGGCGAGGCCGTAGCCGATGGCGGCGGTGCTGCCCTCAACGGCGGCAAGAACGTCTGCAACCATTACAGATTCCTCCTGGTATCTCGCGTGACTGTCACGCGGGACGACAAACGGGGTATTGCTCCGACAGCTCTCAGTGCTCGTCGGCGAGCGCGCCCTGCACGTAGCTCGCGGTCAGCACCGTGAAGACGTACGCCTGCAGGCAGATGACCAGGAACTCGAGCAGCGTGAGCGCGATGGTCATGAGCCACGAGACGATCGAGAAGGGCGCGAACCACACGTTCGCGTTGATCATCGCGAACCCGCCCAGCGTGAACACCAGCAGCAGCATGTGGCCGGCGAACATGTTGGCGAAGAGTCGGACCGCCAGGGAGAACGGGCGGACCAGGAAGTTCGAGAAGAACTCGATCGGGATCAGCAGCGGCAGGATGAACCACGGCGCCGGCGGGATCAGCGCGGTCTTGAAGTACTTGACGAAGCCGTGGTGCCGGATGCCGACGATGATGAACATGAAGTAGCTGATGATCGCCAGGAACGCCGGGAAGGCGATGTGCGAGTTGGGCGAGATCTGCACCAACGGCACGATGCCCCAGAAGTTGTTCAGGATGATGAACAGGAAGAGCGTCGTGAGGTACGGCGCGAACGCCACGCCCTTCGGCCCGATCATCTCGACTGCGATGTTGTTGCGCACGAAGCCGTACGCGCTCTCGGCCAGCCACTGCTTCTTCGTGGGCACGAGCTGCGGCTTCCGGTACGCGACCAGGAAGAAGAGGATGATGAGCGCAACGGTCAGCCAGACCAGGAACGTGATCTTGGTGAACCAGTAGGAGTCGTGCGCGCCCCACGGCAGGATGCTGGGCAGGTAGAAGTCCTCGACGCTGGGCGGGAACTCCGCTGCGAGGACCGTGGACTGACCGATCACCGTAGCCCTTTCCTGTCAGGCGCCGAGCCGGCGCACGATGAGGTAGACGCCACCGCCGATACCGACGACCGCGCCGATGCCGGCGAAGATGCCGTTGGTACCGACCCAGTGGTCGACCAGCCAGCCGATCCCACCCCAGACCAACATGCCCGCGAGAAGATAGGTGAGCGCGGTCATGCCCATCCCGGTGTCGGGAGGAGGCGGGCCGTCGTCACCGGGGGATTCGTGGGGAGGTTTCTGACCGGCCATGACGGCAAGAAAGATATCAGTCGGAAACACGAAGCTAAGCGGGACCCCCCGCACAACCGCAGTTGTCCAGGCGTCGGGGGTCTCGCAACTAGCCAGACACGGTACTCCCCCTCCGCCAGAACCGGACACCATTGCCGCCTATCCGTCACCGGTTCGTGGATCGAGACCCACCGAACCCCTTCTGACGAGGCGAAATGCGGGTGCCGAAGATCACCGTCGACGGCCGGCGAGGCGTGCCACCCACCAGACCTGCACGGCCGTCCAACCCATGACACCCGCGACGACGCCCCAGCCGAGCGCCGTCCGGCCCGGCCATTCCGAGGAGATCACAAATGCCATGATCACGCCGAGCAACGAGTACTTCACCACGTACGTGATCATCCCGAGCGGCATGATCAGCGCCGGGCGTACCGTGTCCGCCCAGGCCAGCACGAGCGTCGACATCGTGTAGCTGACCGTCACGATCGCGATGCCGGCGGCGGCGCCGACGGCCGCGGGCCCGCCGCTGGTGAGATAGCCCACCGAGGCGGCACACATCATCAGCGCGAACGAGAACGCCGTGAGCAGCGGCAGGTGCTCGACCCGCCAGCGCGGGTCGGCCGGCAGCGGCGGCAGGTCCGGCAGCGGCCGCGCGTCGTCCTCGTCGTCCAGATCGGGCGACGTGACATGCGGCTCCGTGCTCATGTGAGGACCTCTGCAATCGGGTACGCCGGGAAGCGCCGGACAAGCGCACCGACTTCCTCGGCCGCGTCCCGCAGACTACCCGCGCCGGCGACGGTCGCCGGATCCGCTCGGACGGCGGCGGCGATGAGCCCGGCGATCTGCCGCATCTCCCCCTCCCGCATGCCCTGAGTGGTGACGCACGGCGAGCCGACGCGGATGCCCGACGCGGTCGTCGGCTTCTCCGGGTCGTACGGGATCGCGTTCTTGTTCAGCGTGATGTGGGCCCGATCGCAGCGCTCCTCCGCCTCGCGCCCGCTGACGCCGGCGTCGCGCAGGTCGACGAGGGCGAGGTGGGTGTCCGTGCCGCCGGAGACGGGACGCATGCCCTCGGCGGCCAGCCCCGCGGCCAGCGCCTGGCTGTTGCGCACGACCTGCTGGGCGTACCCCTGGAAGCCGGGCGACGACGCCTCCCGCAGCGCGACCGCCTTCGCGGCGACGACGTGCATCAGCGGTCCGCCCTGGGTGAACGGGAACACGGCCTTGTCGATGCGGGCGGCGAGGTTCTCACGGCACAGGATCATGCCGCCGCGCGGGCCGCGCAGCACCTTGTGCGTCGTGCACGACACCACGTCGGCGTACGGCACCGGCGACGGCACGGCCCGGCCGGCGACCAGGCCGATGAAGTGCGCGGCGTCGACCATGAGGTACGCGCCCACTTCGTCGGCGATGTCGCGGAAGGCCCGGAAGTCGATGAGCCTCGGGTACGCGGTGGCGCCGCACACGATCAGCTTGGGGTGGTGCGCCTGGGCGAGGTCGCGCACCTCGTCGTAGTCGATGAGCTCGGTGTCGCGCCGTACGCGGTAGCCGACGGTGTGGAACCACTTCCCAGAGAAGTTGACCTTGCTGCCGTGGGTGAGGTGGCCGCCGTGCGGCAGGTCCATGGCGAGCACGGTGTCGCCGGGCTGCACGAGCGCGGCGTACGCGGCCATGTTCGCCGCCGACCCGGAATGCGGTTGCACGTTGGCGTGCTCGGCGCCGAACAGGTCCTTCGCGCGCTCGACGGCCAGCTCCTCGGCCCGGTCGACCTCCGCACACCCGCCGTAGTAGCGCCGCCCGGGGTAGCCCTCGGCGTACTTGTTCGTGAGCGTGGAACCCAGCGCCGCGAGCACGGCCGGCGACGTGAAGTTCTCGCTCGCGATGAGCTGGAGGCCGCCGCGCTGGCGCTCGAGCTCACCCGCGACGACCTCGGCGATCTCGGGGTCCTCGCGCCGCAGCGCGGAGAAGTCCGGCCCCCAGAACGTGTCCATGGCGCGCTCCCTCACCTCGGCGTCGTCGCCGGATTACGAGCATATGGCTTATGGGGTGTCACCTGCGGGCACAGTGGCAGTATGCGGTGTCTGGTGACGGGGGCGACGGGCTACATCGGCGGCCGCCTCGCGCCCCGGCTGATCGAGGCGGGCCACGACGTACGGGCGCTCACGCGCAGCGCCGGGCGGCTGCGGGACGTGCCGTGGGCGCCGCGGGCCGAGATCGTCGAGGGCGACCTGGGCGACCCGGGCTCGCTGGAACGCGCGCTGGACGGCGTGGAGGTCGCGTACTACCTCGTGCATTCGCTCGGGGTGCCGGACTTCGAGCGCCGCGACCGTGAGGCGGCCCGCAACTTCGCGCGGGCCGCGTACGCGAAAGGGGTCCGCAGGATCGTCTATCTCGGCGGCCCGGAACCTCCGGCGGACGAGCGGCCGTCGGCGCACCTGCGGTCCCGCGCCGAGGTGGGGCGGATCCTGCTGGACAGCGGCGTGCCGACCGTGGTGCTGCGCGCGCCGGTGATCATCGGCTCGGGCTCGGCGTCGTTCGAGATGCTGCGGTACCTCACCGAGCGGCTGCCGGTCATGGTCACCCCGCGCTGGGTACGCAACCGGATCCAGCCGATCGCCGTACGCGACGTGCTGCGCTACCTGATGGCCGCCGCCGAGCTGCCCGCGGACGTGAACCGGGCGTTCGACATCGGCGGGCCGGACGTGCTCACGTACGCGGAGATGATGCAGCGCTACGCCCGGGTGGCGGGCCTGCCGCGCCGGATCATCATGCCGCTGCGCCCGCTCAGCCCGTGGCTCTCGGCGCACTGGGTCGGCGCGATCACCCCCGTGCCCAACGCGATCGCACGGCCGCTGGTCGCCAGCCTGATCCACGAGGCCGTCGCCCACGAACAGGACATCCGGCAGTACGCCGGCGAGCCGCCACTCCCCTTCGACGAGGCCGTACGTCTCGCCCTCGGCAAGGTCCGCGACGCCGACGTGGAGACCCGCTGGTCGAACGCCTCCGGCGCGGACGCCGACGCCGAGCCGCTGCCGAGCGACCCGAAGTGGTCCGGCGGCACCATCTACATCGACGAGCGCTGCCGGGAGGTGAACGCCCCGCAGGAGGCCCTGTGGCGGGTCATCGAGGGCGTCGGCGGCGACAACGGCTGGTATTCGTTCCCGCTGGCGTGGTCGGTACGGGGCTGGCTGGACCGGCTCGTCGGCGGCGTGGGCCTGCGGCGCGGCCGGCGCGACCGCGACCGCCTGTACGTCGGCGAGGCGCTGGACTGGTGGCGCGTCGAGGAGATCAAGCCCGGCGAGTTGCTGCGGCTGCGCGCCGAGATGCGGGTCCCCGGCCGCGCGTGGCTGGAGATGTGCGCCTCCCCGGGCCCGGACGGCACCAGCGTCTACCGGCAGCGGGCGCTGTTCGTGCCGCGCGGGCTGGCCGGGCACGCGTACTGGGGCAGCGTCGTGCCGTTCCACGGGGTCATCTTCAGCGGGATGGCCCGCAACATCGCGCGCGGCGCCGAGGAGCGGAGCCGTTAAGCGGCGGCGCGGCTGAGCCGGTCGCGGATCGCCAGCCACTCCTCGGTCTCCGGCGGGGCCTTCACGACGATCGTGGCGACGCCGGCGTCGTCGAGGCGGTGCAACGCGGCGTAGAGGTCGGCCGCGTACTCCCGGGGATCCGCGCTGAGGATCTCCGCTCCGGGAACGTCCGCGGTCTCGTAGGTCAGCACGCCGACCGATCCGTCGACCCGTACGGAGCCGACGTCGTCGGTCAGCACCACCTTGGCGCGCGGCGCGTAGTGGCGCTTGCTCATGCCCGGCGAGGGCCGCGCCGAGCCGTCCGCGACCTCGTCGGGCAGCAGCAGCTTGCCGGTCACCTCGCGGATCTCGCGCAGGCCCAGCGCGCCGGGCCGCAGCAGCCGCGGCACCGCGCCGGTCACGTCGAGCACCGTCGACTCGATCCCCCACGACGCCGGGCCGCCGTCCAGCACCAGCGGCACGTCGGGCAGGCTGCGCAGCACGTGCTCGGCCGTCGTCGGGGAGATGCCCTCCGAGCGGTTGGCGCTGGGCGCCGCCAGGGGCAGCCCGCACGCTTCGAGCAGCCGCAGCGCGACCGGGTGCGCCGGGACGCGGATCGCGATCGTGCCGGTGCCGGCACCGACCCGGGTCAGGTGCGGCGCGCGTTCGACGACGAGGGTCAGCGGTCCCGGCCAGAACGCGGCGGCCAGCCGGTCGGCGACCTCCGGCCAGTGCCGGGCCAGCCCGCGCGCCGCCGCCACGTCCGGGACGTGCACGATCAGCGGGTTCCACGAGGGCCGGTTCTTGAGCCGGTAGACCTCCGCGACGGCCTTCTCGGAGAACGCGTCCGCGCCGAGGCCGTACACGGTCTCGGTGGGGAAGGCGACGACCGATCCGGCGCGCAGCAGGTCGGCTGCGCGGCGGATCCCGCCGGCGTCGGCTGCGACGATCACTGCGACCTCGGCGCTCCCGGCAGCAGCGCGTCGACCAGCGCGTACAGGGACTCGTTGATCTCGTCGGCGACGCGCTGGAAGGTCTGGTCGCCGCGGCCCCACGGGTCGTCCAGGTCATCGCCGGGCAGCGGCTCCTTGTCGCCGCGCCCCCGGTCGGCGGCGGCCACCAGGGCGGCGGCCCGCGCGGCGAAAGCCTCCGGGTCGGTGCCGGCCGGGGGCAGCGCCGCGGTGTCGATCTCGCGCAGGATGCGACCGAGGTGCCCGAGGACGAAGCTGCGGTGCGCCGCCTCGGGCAGCAGCGCGTGCACGTAGTCGGTCTGGTCCGCCGTGGCGGTGAGGATCAGGTCGGCGCCGGCCAGGTGGGCGCTGGTCAGCTTGCGCGCGGTGAAACCGTCCACACTGCCGCCGCGCAACCGGATCTGCCGGGCCGCCGGCGGGTTCATCTCCTCGCCCTCGTGCCAGCCGCCCGTGCCGGCGCTCTCGCTGCGCAGCAGGTCGTCCAGGGCGGCGCCGGAGCCGAGCTTGGCCAGCCGCTGCCGCGCCGCGAGCACGAGCAGCCGCTCCGCCATCGGCGACCGGCAGATGTTGCCCATGCACACGTGCAGCACGGTGAACGGCGGCATGGTCAGGACCCCACGGGCAGCAGGTCGGGAACCACGTCACGCAGCTTCTCGTACGCCAGCGCGCCCTCGCGCAGCACGCGGGGCACATCACCGCTCACGTCGACGATCGTGCTCGGCGCCGGGTCGTGCGCCACCCCCGCCTCAAGGTAGATGCGGACCGCGTACTCCAGCTGGTCGCGCGCCTCCTCGGCGGTGACCGGCGCGGCCTGCCCGGCCTTGTTCGCCGTGGTCACCGCCATCGGGCCGACCTCGCGGAGCACCTCGAGCGCGACCGGGTGCAGCGGCATCCGCACGGCGACCCGCCCGCCGGTCTCGCCCAGGTCCCACTGCAGGCTCGGCGAGTGCTCCACCAGGATCGTCAGGGCGCCCGGCCAGAACGCGTCGGCCAGCTCACGCGCCGCCTTGGGCAGCGAATACACCAGCCCGTCCAGCGTGTGGCGCGAGCCGACCAGCACCGGCGGCGGCACGCGACGATCCACCCCGCGGGCGTTCTGCAGCGCGGTGACGGCGTGCGGCGTGAACGCGTCCGCGCCGACCCCGTACACGGTGTCGGTGGGCATGACGACGAGCTCGCCGCTCTTGACCGCCTCGACGGCCGCGGCGATGCCGCGATCCCGCTCGGCCACGGCCCGACAGTCGTAGAGCATCACGAGATGCAGTGTGCCATGGTGCCCGGCCCGCCCGTCAGGCCCGCCGGGCGGTGGCGAACCGCGGGCGGCCCGCCAGGTCCCGGTGCGCCACGACGTCCGTGAAGCGGCCGTCCTGCCGCAGCAGGTCCGGTACGGCCGGCCCGTGCACGTCGTCGTGCTCGATGCCCACCACACCACCGGGGCGCAGCAGCGCGGCGGCGCGCCCGATCACCGGCCGGATCACGCTCAGGCCGTCCGCGCCGCCGAACACCGCCTCGGCCGGGTCGTGGTCGGCGACCTCCGGCGGCACGGGCGTCCCCTCCGGCACGTACGGCGGGTTGCACAGCAGCACGTCCACCCGGCCGGCCAGCTCGCCGAGCAGGTCCGGGGCGGTCACGTCGGCCTGCACGACGCGTACCCCCGGAAAGGCCGCGGCGTTGCGCCGCAGATAGACCAACGCCTCGGGGGAACGCTCGACGGCCACCACGAGCCCCGGCTCCGCCTCGTCCGCGATCGACAGGGCCAGCGCGCCCGTTCCGCTGCAGAGATCGACCACTGTGGCGCCCGGCCGCGTGTGCTCGATGCCCCACCCCGCGAGCAGCTCGGTCTCCGGGCGCGGCACGAACACCCCGTCGCCCACCGCCAGCTCCAGATGCCGGAACGCGGCCGTGCCGAGCAGATGCTGCAACGGCACCCGCTGTGCCCGCCGCTCCACCAACTCCTCGAACCGGCGCAGCTCGTCGCCGCGCACGGTGTCCACGAGCAGCAGCCGTCCCCGCCCGATCCCCAGCACGTACGCGGCCAGCAGCTCGGCATCGACGCGGGCCGAGGCGACACCCGCCGCCGACAACCGGTTCGCGGCCGCCGCCAGCGCGGGTGCCAACCTCGTCCGGTCCGTCCCCTCGGAGGGGTGTTCGTGCGCGAGTGTCACGGCATAATCATGGGACGTCGTCTCGCGACGGTGACCGGCCGGGTCTCCGATCGATGGACGACGCCGGCAGGAGGGGCCTGAATGGCCGTGGCGGTCTCATGACCTGGTTGGACCAGCTACCGGATTGCGTCGACGACCTGCGCCGGGCGGGTGAGCTCCAGCAGGGCGGCCGTTCCGCCGAGGCGCTGACCATCCTCGACAAGGTCCTCGAGGTCACCACCGACCCGCTCACCCGGGCGTACGCGCTCGTCCAGCGGTTCGGCTCGCTCATCAACCTGGGGCGGGTGGCCGAGTTCGCGACCGCCATGACGCTCGCCGCCAACGCCGTGCACGAGACCTCCGATCCGTACCTGCGCGGCCAGATGCACGCCTTCGCCGCGCTCGGCGCCCACCTGCAGAGCGCCCTCGACCGCGGCGTCACCCACCTCGTCCAGGCGTCCCGGGCCCTCGCGGCGGTGCCCGACGGCGACGGGGAGACCGCGTGGGGCTGGCACGACCTCGCCATGGCGTACTCGTACCTCGGCTTCCACGGCCACGCGCTCACCGCGATCGAGCAGGCCCGGCAGGTCGGCGCGGCGGCCGGGCTCGCCCCCGAGCTGTTCGCGGCGCCCGGCATCCGGCTGCGCAACGCCGTCGCGCTCGACCACCAGGGCGACACCGACGGCTGCCTGCGCGTGCTGCGCGACATCGACGCCGAGCTGACCCGCTACGTCGCCACCGGGGCCGAGTCCCGGCTGCGGCCCAGCAGCCGGCCGGTCTACGGGTACGCCCTGGCCCGCCGGGCCGCCCTGGGCGAGCAGACCGAGACCGCCGTCGGCGACCTGCTCACCAGCGGCGGCGACAGCGTCCGCTCCCGCGACCTGCGCCACCTCGCCGGCGTCTGCCTCGACATCGCCGCCGACCGGCCGGCCGAGGCGTTGCGCAAGCTCGACTCGGTGCCGGTCTCCCCCGAGATCCTCGGGCCCGCCGAGCCGGCCCGGCTGCGCAGCATCTGCCACGCCACCGCGGGCGACCACCAGGCCGCCCACATCGCCGACCGGTACGCCTTCCGCCTCGCCGCCCAGCGCATCGACCGGCTCCGCGACGGCTACCTCGACGGGGTGGCGGCCCGCCTCGACGCCCAGGAGACGCACCGCGACGCCGGCCGGTACGGCGACGAGACCCTCACCGACCCGCTCACCGGCCTGCCCAACCGCCGCCAGCTCGAACGGTACGTGACCGCCATGCTGGCCCGCGGCGAGCGCGCGGCCATCGGCGTCTGCGACCTCATCGGCTTCAGCGCGGTCAACGCCCGGCACGGCCGGCACTGCGGCGACCTGGTGCTGCAGCGCATCGCCGGCGTGCTGAACCGCGTGATGCGCCGCGGCGACTTCGTGGCCCGCTTCGCCGGCGACGAGTTCGTCGTGGTGCTGCCCGGCGCCGGCACCGCACAGGCCGCGGAGGTGTCGCGCCGCATCAGCGCCGCCGCGGCCGGCGAGAACTGGCAGGTTCTGGTGCCCGGCACCCCGATCGGGCTGGCGGCCGGCTGGTCCGAGGTCGGGCCGAGCACGCGCAGCCTCAGCGCCGCGCTGGCCGCCGCGGCGGCCAACCGGACCCCCGCCTGACCGGCGCAGGCCCTACGCTTCCGCCATGGGGGTCATCGAGCTCGGGCTCGTCACGGACGCCGGTCAGGAGCCGCTCGAGTCCCTCTCGCGCCCGATCCGGCACGGCGACCTCCGGCGGATCCTGCTCGCCGCGATCGCCCTGCTCTGCCTCTTCGGCGTGACGGCGTCCGCGTTGCCCGTCTCGCACGCCCCGCGGCAGCTGTGGACCGTGCCGTTCCGCGACGGCAGCGACGGCTTCACCGTCACCCCGGAGGCCGTGTACGTGCTCAGCACCATGGACGGCAGCCTCACCGCGTACGCCAGCCACACCGGTGAGGTCCTCTGGTCCAGCACCGAGCTGGGCGGCGCGTCCTGGGTCGGCGCCGTGGAGTCCGGTGTGATGCTGCTGCCCGCCGAGGACACCACCGTGCAGGTCGACGACCCCGAGGGAGGCGGGAGCTACTACCGCCAGTTCACCCGCCGGACCGTCGCCGTGGACGCGGCCACCGGCCGGCACCTGTGGCGGCAGCCCGGCGACTTCGCGGCCTCGGCCGACGGGTTGGTGCTCCTCGTGGAGTGGAACGACGACGGCACCTCGGCCCGGACGCTGCGCGTGGTCCGGCTGCGCGACGGCAGCCCGGTCTGGGACCGCCCGGGCGGTGGCCTCGAGACGTGGGTGGCCGGAAACGGGATCGGCGCCGGCTCGGACCGGCTGGTCACCGTCACCGACTCGGGCGCGACCACGGTGTACGACCTCACGAACGGGCGCGAGGTGGCGAGCGGGCGGCTGCCCTGGAACCGGCAGGACCGCGGGGACGGCACGTACACCAACATCAGCGCCGAGGGGCACCGGCTCTACCTGGAGAACGTCGTCGACCAGCGCGGGACGGTCAGCGCGTACGACACCGAGACGCTGGGCAAGCTGTGGCAGATCGACACCCGGTCGTACGGCGGCTTCACCAGCTGCGGACCGGTCCTGTGCATCAGCACGCCCCTCGGCACCACCGGCTACGACCGGGACACCGGCCACCTGCGCTGGAGCCGGGCCGACGCGGCCAACGTCTACCCGATCACCGGCGGGCTGCTGGTGGTCGACGAGCAGAACGGCGGCCGGCGGACCCTCATCGACGCCGGCAGCGGCGTGGCGGTCATCGACATGGGCACGGCGACCCTGGTGTGGGACTACACCTCGGCGGACGACATGCCGTACCTGGTGAGCCACACGGAGGAGCCGGCCGGCCGGATGGCCGTGAGCCGGCTCGACTCCCGCACCCGGCACGTGCGGCTGCTCGGCACCATCGACGCGATCTCCGAGAACAGCTGCCAGAGCGCGGCCACCATCCTCGCCTGCGTGGCCGCCGGCGACGGCCGCCTGGCGGTCACGGACGTCGGCTGATCTCCGTGTCGCCGGCCAGCCGCGCGGCCCGGTCGGCCTCCGCCAGCGCGTCCAGCACGGCGTCCAGCTCACCGCCCAGGACCAGATCCAGGTTGTACGCGGTGTAGCCGATGCGGTGATCGGTGATCCGGTTCTGCGGGAAGTTGTACGTCCGGATCCGCTCCGACCGGTCCACCGTGCGGACCTGCGCCTTGCGGGCGTCGGACGCGGCCGCGTCGGCCTCCTCCTGCGCCGCGGCCAGCAGCCGGGCCCGCAGGATGCGCATCGCCTGCTCGCGGTTCTGCAGCTGGCTCTTCTCGTTCTGGCAGCTCACCACGATGCCGGTGGGCAGGTGGGTGATCCGCACCGCGGAGTCCGTCGTGTTGACCGACTGGCCGCCCGGGCCCGACGACCGGAACACGTCCACCCGGATGTCGCCCGGGTCGATCTGCACGTCGACGTCCTCGGCCTCGGGCAGCACGAGCACCCCGGCGGCCGATGTGTGGATACGGCCCTGCGACTCGGTGACCGGCACCCGCTGCACGCGGTGCACGCCACCCTCCCACTTCAGCCGGGACCAGACCCCGTGACCGCCCTCGGGCATGCCCTTCGTCTTCACCGCCACCGAGACGTCCTTGACGCCGCCCAGGTCGGACTCCTGCGCGTCGATGACCTCGACCGTCCAGCCGCGGCGCTCCGCGTACCGGGTGTACATGCGCAGCAGGTCCCCGGCGAACAGCGCGGACTCCTGGCCGCCCTCGCCCGCCTTGATCTCGACGATGACGTCCTTGGCGTCGTGCGGGTCCCGGGGGATCAGCATCTCGCCGAGCTTCTCCTCCAGCGCGGGCAGCACGGCGGCGACCGCCTCCACCTCACCGGCGAACGAGGGGTCCTCGGCGGCCAGCTCCTTCGCCGCGGCGAGGTCGGCGCGGGCCGCCTCCAGCTCGGTGTGGGCGGCATACAGCGGCGCCAGCTCGGCGAAGCGGCGGCCGACCCGGCGCACCAGCGCCTGGTCGGCGTGGATGGACGGGTCCTCCATCTGCTTCTCGAGCTGCGCGTACTCGTCCAGCAGCGTGGTCAGCCGGTCGTTGCTCACAATTCTCCCCACATACCAACGGCGCCCGGCCCCGCACTGCGGGAACCGGGCGCCGTCGAGGCAGTTACTTCTTCTTGCCGGCGTTGACCTTCGCGTACTTCGCCTGGAACTTGGCGACCCGGCCCGCGGTGTCCAGCACGCGCTGCTTGCCCGTGTAGAACGGGTGGCAGGCGCTGCAGGTCTCGACGCGGATCTCGCCACTCTTGGCGGTGCTGCGGGTCGTGAACGTGCTGCCGCAGGAGCAGATGACCTCGGTGGTCGTGTACTCCGGGTGGATTCCGCTCTTCATGTCTTCTCGGTCCCTCTCGATGAACGGGTCGCCGGGTCGCCGTCAGCACCGTCGCCCCGCCAGGGCGGACGACTCGAGCGTGAACCGGAACCTTTTGCTGGCCGATGGACCAGTCTGCCATGTCGCACCCCCTGATCAGAAATCAGGAGGCGTCGACCGGTCCGCCCTGGATAACGTGAGCGGCCCTCAGGGCATTCCCACCAGGAAAGGAACGTGCCATGACGCTGCTCGCCGACGTCTTCGACCCGGCCGAACTGGCCGCCGCGGTCGAAACCGGGCACGTGCGCAAGCAGCGTCACCCGTCGCGGCCGTACGTGATCTACAACTACACCGAGGCGTGCCAGTACGCCGGCGCCTGGACCCCGGTGACCCTCGCCTGCCGCGGGCTGATCGCCTCGGAGTCCGGCGAGGTCCTCGCGCGCGTCCTGCCGAAGTTCTTCAACCACACGGAGTCGCACGCCCCGGCGCTGCGGCCGGATGCCGAAGTCCGCGTAACCGACAAAGCGGACGGATCGCTCGGTGTGCTCTACCCCGACGGTGCCGGGTTCGCCGTGGCGACCCGGGGCTCGTTCACCTCGGCGCAGGCGCTGCACGCTACGGAGATTCTGCGCACCCGGTACGCGGGTTTCACCCCGCCGGCCGGCTTCACCGTGCTCGTCGAGATCATCTACCCGGGCAACCGGATCGTGGTGGACTACGGCGCGATGGACGACCTCGTGCTGCTCGCCGCGGTGGACATCGCGACCGGCCGCACGTACGGGCCGGACGCGGTGCCGGGCTGGCCGGGCCCGGTCGTGGAGACCTTCGCGTACGCGACGCTGGCCGAGGCGCTGGCCGCACCGCCGCGGGACGGGCGGGAGGGCCTGGTCGTGCACTTCCCGGACACCGACGAGCGCGTGAAGATCAAGTACGCCGAGTACGTCCGGCTGCACCGGCTCGTGACCGGGCTGACCGCGCGTACCGTCTGGGAGGTCCTGGCCTGCGGCGGCGACCTGGACGCGCTGACGGAACCGCTGCCCGACGAGTTCCACGCGTGGGTTCGCGGGGTGGCCATCGAGCTGACCGCCTCCGTCGACGCGCTGGCCGAGCGGGTGGAGAAGGAGTTCGCGGCGATCGTGGCCGGCCTGCCCGGCGGGTGGGGCCGGCGCGAGTTCGCGGCGCAGGCCGTGCGCAGCCCCGACCGGGGTGCGCTGTTCCTGCGCCTCGACGGCAAGGATTACCGTCCCGGCCTGTGGCAGCTCGTCCGTCCGGCGGGCGACCTGACCCCCGGCACCTGAGGTGAGCGAGGAATGACCAGACTGCTGATCACGCGCGGGCTGCCCGCATCGGGCAAGACCACGTTCGCGCGCAAGCTGCAGCCGCAGGTCGTCCGGGTCAACCGGGACGACCTGCGGCGGATGCTGCACGGGCAGCGGCTGTTCACGCAGCGGGCCGAGGGGCAGGTGACGCACGCCCAGCGGGCGGCCGTGGAGGCGCTGCTGCGGGCCCGCTCCGACGTCATCGTGGACGACACCAACCTGCGGGCGAAGACCGTACGGGAGTGGGCGGAACTGGCGGCCCGCTTCGACGCGTCGTTCGAGGTGCACGACTTCACCGACGTGCCGGTGCAGGAGTGCGTCCGGCGCGACGCCGAGCGCTCGGAGGAGGACCGGGTCGGCGAGGGCGCGATCCGTCGCATGCACGAGCGGTACCTGGCCGGCCGGAACCTGCCGCTGCCGGTGCCGTACGTGGAGCGCGGCGGCCCCGGGGTCGTCTACCGGCCCGATCCGGAGCTGCCGGCGGCGGTTCTCGTGGACATCGACGGCACGGTCGCGCTGATGGACGGGCGCAGCCCGTACGACTGGTCCCGGGTCGGCTCGGACCTGCCGAATCAGGCGGTGATCGCGGCGGTCCGGGCGATGCACGCGGCCGGCAACACGATCGTCTTCTGCTCGGGACGCGACGCGGTGTGCCGGGCGGAAACGGAGGCCTGGCTGGATCTTTACGTCGGGGTGCCGTACGAAGCACTATTCATGCGGCCCGAGGGCGACTCGCGCAAGGACGCGATCGTGAAGCGGGAGATCTTCGATCGGGAGATCCGCGACCGCTGGCGGGTCGTCGGCGTCTTCGACGACCGGCAGCAGGTCGTGCGCATGTGGCGCGCCCTGGGACTGACCGTGTTCCAGGTGGCGGAGGGGGACTTCTGATGAGCGGGCAGGCGGCGAGGTATCCGCGGACTTTCCACCTGCCCGACTCCCCCGGCGCGAGCGCGGACGACAAGGTGCAGCACGACCTGTCCTGGCTGGACGGTGAGCTGGTGGTGACCGAGAAGCTCGACGGCGGGAACCTCACCTTCACCCGCGACGCCATGTACGCGCGTTCCCCCGACTCGGGCACGCACCCGTGGGACCGGCCGGCCAAGGCGTTGTGGGCGATGACGGCGTACCGGATCCCGGACGACTGGCGGGTGTGCGGGGAGTCGATGTGGGCGCGGCGCAGCATCGCGTACACGGATCTGCCCGGGGTCTTCATCGTCTTCGGCATCTGGGACGAGACGGATACGTTGCTCGGCTGGGACGACACGGTGGACTGGGCGCAGCGCCTGGAACTGCCGGTGGTTCCGGTCCTCTACCGCGGTGGCAGCCTCAGCGAGGCGCGGGCGGCGTGGGCGCGGCGGCACACCCCGGAGACGTCGGAGGGTTTCGTGGTGCGCAGCGCCGGCCGCATCCCGGCCGGCGAGTTCGGGGTCAAGGTCCTGAAATGGGTACGGGCCGACCACGTACGCACGGAAGCCGCGTGGCGCCACCGCGACGATTTCGCGGTGAACGAGTTCGCCTAGTTCTTGCTGTACGGGCACCCGCCGTCGTGCGGGTAGAAGTTGGGCCGCAGGTCCATTTCCTCGTAGTAGCGGTGGAAGACCGGGGTGATGCCGCCGGAGACGGGCGGCACGATCCACGTCCAGTCGGCCGGCACCGGGCGGCCCGCCTTCTCCTCGTTGGCGAGGTGCCGGATGAAGCGCTGCGACTCGGTGTGATGGTCGCTGATCTTGACGCCGGCGGCCTCGAAGGACCAGAGCACCGCGCGGTTGAGCTCGACCAGCGCGCGGTCGCGCCACAGGGTGGACTCGCGGCTGGTGTCGAGCCCCAGACGCTCCGCCACGACCGGGAGCATGTCGTAGCGGTCGGTGTCGGCGAGGTTGCGGGCCCCGATCTCGCTGCCCATGTACCAGCCGTTGAACGGCGCGAGGGGGTAGGTGACCCCGCCGATGGACAGGCGCATGTTCGCGATGGCCGGTACGGCGTGCCAGCGCAGGCCCAGCTCGGCGAACCAGCCGTACTCGGGGTGGCTGAGCGGCACCTCGAGGATCGCGCGCTCGGGCAGCTCGTAGAGGCGTACGGGCTCGCCGGGCACCTCGATGGCCAGTGGCAGGACGTCGAACGCCTCGCCCTTGCCGTGCCAGCCGAAGCCCCGCATCGCGGCGGTGAACTCGGCCTGCCGCGGATCGCCGACGTGACCGCCGTCCTCGGTGCGGTAGCCGGCGTAGCGGATCAGCTGCTCGTTCCAGATCCTCGCGTACGGCTGCCCCGGCTGGGCCGCGGCGAAGATGCTGATGACCGGGCGGATCCGGCCCGCCTCCCGGCCCCCGCCGGCGGCCTGCAGGTGGTGCACGAGCAGGGAGAAGATCTCGTCGGCCGTACGGGCGCGCCGCCGGTCGAGGACCACGAGGCTGCGCCAGTAGAGCCGGCCGATGCAGCGGCTCGCGTTGCGCCACGCCATCCTCGCCCCGTACGTGAGCTCCTCGGTGGTGTGCACGTAGCTGCCGGTCGCCGCGATCTGCGCGCGCACGACGGCCAGGCGCGGCTCGACCGGGCCGAGGCGCGGGTTCTCCAGGTAGCAGCGGCGCAGGAAGTCCTCCGCCTCGCCCGGGTCGACCGGGGCCCGCCGGTCCCAGGGCTCCGCCGGATGGTCCCGGTAGCCAG
Organism: Actinoplanes sp. NPDC049316; assembly: GCF_040677315.1. Classification (NCBI taxonomy): domain Bacteria; kingdom Bacillati; phylum Actinomycetota; class Actinomycetes; order Micromonosporales; family Micromonosporaceae; genus Actinoplanes; species Actinoplanes sp. NPDC049316. Next base: position 119,944 of record NZ_JBFAQM010000022.1, read on the forward strand.
GCACGATCATCGAGCGCCCTCCCCCAGATTGAGTAGATGGTCACGGGAGGTTCGCACGACCCCGTACGGGCCGGACCGCACCTGATGTGCGACAAAAGGGCGGCCACCGTACGGTGGCCGCCCTTTTTGGCGTGTTTCGCCCCTACCCAGCCGGGTGGGCGGTGCTACTCACTCGCCCGGGGTGGACTTCGCGATCTGCATGAGGAACTCGATGTTCGTCCGGGACTGCTTGAGCCGGTCGAGCAGGAGGTCCAGCGCCGCCGACGACTCCAGCGAGCTCAGCACCTTGCGCAGCTTGTGGACGATCGCCAGCTCTTCCTTGCCGAGCAGGATCTCTTCCTTGCGGGTGCCGGACGGGTGGATGTCGATGGCCGGGAACGTCCGCTTGTCGGCGATCTTCCGGTCGAGCTTGAGCTCGGCGTTACCCGTGCCCTTGAACTCCTCGAAGATGACCGTGTCCATCATCGAGCCGGTCTCGACCAGCGCCGTCGCGAGAATGGTCAGCGAGCCGCCGTTCTCGATGTTGCGCGCCGCGCCCAGGAACCGCTTCGGCGGGTAGAGCGCGGTCGAGTCGATACCGCCGGACATGATGCGGCCGGAGGCCGGCGCCGCCAGGTTGTACGACCGCCCGAGCCGGGTCACCGAGTCGAGCAGCACGACGACGTCGTGGCCCAGCTCGACGAGCCGCTTGGCCCGCTCGATCGCCAGCTCGGCGACCGTGGTGTGGTCCTGCGGCGGCCGGTCGAACGTGGCCGCGATGACCTCGCCCTTGACCGAGCGCTGCATGTCGGTGACCTCTTCGGGCCGCTCGTCGACCAGCACGACCATCAGGTGGCACTCGGGGTTGTTGTGGGTGATCGCGTTCGCGATCGCCTGCAGCACCATCGTCTTGCCGGCCTTCGGCGGCGAGACGATCAGGGCGCGCTGGCCCTTGCCGATCGGCATCACCAGGTCGATGACGCGCGTGGTCAGGATGTGCGGCTCGGTCTCCAGCCGCAGGCGCTCCTGCGGGTAGAGCGGGGTGAGCTTGTAGAACTCGGGGCGGCGGCGTGCCTCCTCGGGCTCCATCCCGTTGATGGTGTCCAGCCGCACCAGCGGGTTGTACTTGTCCCGCCGCTGCTCGCCGTCGCGCGGGGCGGCCCGCACGGCACCGGTGACCGCGTCGCCGCGGCGCAGGCCGTGCTTCTTGACCTGCGACATCGACACGTACACGTCGTTGGGGCCGGAGAGGTAGCCGGTCGTCCGGACGAACGCGTAGTTGTCGAGCACGTCCAGGATGCCGGCCACGGGCACCAGCACGTCGTCCTCGTTGACGTGCGGCTCGCGGCCCTCACGGCCGCCGCCTTCACGCCCGCCCTCGCGGCCACCGCCGTCGCCGTCACGGTCACGGCCGCGACGGCGGTCCCGGAAGCGGCTGCGACGGCTACGCCGCCCGCCCTCGCCGCTCTCGTTGTCGTCGTCGTCGTGGCTGTCGTTGCGCGGCCCGCGGTCGTTGCGGTCACCCCGGTCGTTACGCTCACCGCGCTCGCCCCGGTCACCGCGCTCGCCCCGGTCACCGCGCTCGTTACGGTCGCCGCCCTCGCCACGCTGCTGGTTGCGCTGGCGGTCGCGGTTGCGCTCACCGCGCTCCGGCCGGTCGCTGCGCTCGGTGGTGTCGGCGCCGTCGGTGCGGGCCTCACCCTGGTCGCGCGGCTCGCGGTCCTGCCGGTCCTGCCGGTCCTGGCGGTCCTGCCGGTCCCGGCGGCTGCGACGGCCCTGCTCGGGCTCGGCCTGCTCGGACGCCGGCGCCTGCTCCGTCGCCGGGGCCGCGGCGGTCTGCACGACGGCGGGCGGCGAGGCCGGCTGCTGCTGCTCGGCCACGGGGGCCGGGGCCGGCTGGGCGCTCACCGCGGCCGGGGCGGCCTCGGCACGCACCGGCTCGGCCGGCGGCGCGTCGGCGCGGGTGGCGCCGTTGCTGCGGCGCGCCCGCGGGGCGCTCTCGGCCGCGGCCGGGGCGCCACCGTTCTGGCGCTCCGTGATGGCGGTGATCAGCTCACCCTTGCGCATCCGGGCGGTGCCGGAGATGCCGAGGGACGCGGCGAGGCTCTGCAGCTCGGGCAGCAGCATCGCGGACAGGCCGGTGCCGCCGCGGCGGCGCTTGGTGACAGCCGCGGTGGTGGTGGCGCCGTCATCAGCGACGTCAGAAACACCCGACGTCACGTCGGTGGTGTCGCTCAATGGATTCCTTCCGTCGAAAAAGCCCAAGACCACCCGGGTCTGCAGCAGCCTGGTGGCCGGGTGCCCTCGGAACCCGCTTCGCACCTGCGGCGCGGGAGTTTGCAGCACGGCAGCCCGACGGTTTCCCGACCCGTCATACGGTGACGAGTAGGTCTCGGCGAGCGCAGCGACCTGGGAACCTGCTGCCCGGCGTGTGCCTTGATAAAGAATTGAGACGAGCCAGATCGGCAAAAGTCTCGGGGGTGCGCGCCGAACCGCAGAGATCGCTTGCTTCGCGGCTGTGCTAGGTCTTGAGCGTAGTCAACTCTTGCGACCTGCGGCAACAGGGTCCCGCTCGGCGTGTTCCACCATACTCCCTCTGACAAGGGCGCCGTCGGCATCCACGCCCAACGTTTCCGCCCGCCATTCTCTTCCCGGATGGAAATCCGCGGGCACGGGCGTCAGAGCCAGCACGGTGGGGCCCGCGCCGCTGACGACCGCGGCCACCCCGACCGACCGCAGTGATGCCACCAGCGACGAGGTGCCGGGCATCGCCTCGGCCCGATATCCCTGATGCAGGCGGTCCTCTGTCGCGGCGAACAGCAGATCCGGATCGTGCTGCAGCGCGTGCACCAGCAGGGCGGCCCGCCCGGTGTTGAACGCGGCGTCCGCGTGCGGCACGCTCGGCGGCAGCGCGGCCCGCGCCGTCGAGGTCAGGCCACGTTCCTGCGGAACGAAAACAGTCGGACGTACGGCGTCAGCGGCAGACAACCGCACGGCCCGGGCCCCGGCGCTCTCGGTCCACGCGATGGTGAACCCGCCGAGCAGACAGGGCGCGACATTGTCGGGGTGGCCCTCCAGCCGCGCCGCGATCCGCAGCGCGTCCTCGTCGGAGATCTGCTCCTCGACCAGCCCCCGGGCCAGCTGCACGCCGCCCACGATGGCCGCCGAGGACGATCCGAGCCCCCGCGCCTGCGGGATCCGGTTGACACACTCCACCGCGACACCGGCGGGTCGCCCGCCCAGCTCGTCGAACGTGGCGAGCATGGCCCGCACCACCAGGTGGGACTCGTCGGTGGGCAGGTCACCGGCCCCTTCGCCGGACACGTCGACGGTGAACCCGTCCCCCGTGACCCGCGCGGAGAGCTCGTCGTACAGGGCGAGGGCCAGGCCCAGCGTGTCGAAGCCCGGCCCGAGATTGGCGCTGGTGGCCGGCGTCCGGACGCGTACCGGCTCGGAGACGAAGGTCAGGCCCATCGCCACATGCTAGGCCTTGATCATCAGGGGCGCGTCACCCGAGGGACCCCGATTTGTCGTACGCCTGGTCTACGGTCACTGCCATGAGCGTCGGCTACCTCTTCTCGGGCGTCATCACCCACCTGCCGGTCCTGGCCGTCCTGGTCGCGGGCCTGGTCCTGGTGGCGACGCGGCGCGCCCGCCTCGGCCGGCGCAGCACCAGCCTGGCCCAGCTCGGCCTCGGCGCGCTCCTGCTGGGTCAGATTCTCGACATCGCCTGGTTCGTGCTGTTGCCGCGGATCATCGGCTCCCTGGACTACAGCACCCGGACGTACGGCGTCCTCACGCTGGCGGTGGGCATCGTGCTGGCGGTGGTCGTGGCTGCCGGGGTGGCTCTGCTGATCGCGGCGCTGGTGACCCGGTCGCCGGAGGGGCAGGACGAGCCCTTCGGGTCCAGCCCTTACCAGGAGCCGCTCAAGTCCCGCAGTTATCCGTCACCGACCGGCGGCTTCCCACCACAGGGAGGCCGTGACGTGCGCCCACCGATGTAGTCGGCCCGACCGCTCCCCGACCGCTCGCGACCGCTCGCGACCGCTCGCGACCGCTCCCCGGCCGCCGCCGACCGCCGCCGGTCCGGCCCCTGCTGCTCTGGCCGGCATCGTTCTCGCGGTGGGCTCAGTCAGCAGTGCGCTCAGTCAGCAGTGCGCTCAGTCAGCAGTGCGCTCAGTCAGCAGTGCGCTCAGTCAGCAGTGCGCTCAGTCAGCAGTGGGCTCAGTCAGCAGTGGGCTCAGTCAGCAGTGGGCTCAGTCAGCTGCCTTGGCGGAGCGGGATTGTCCGTCGCCGGCCGGCACGTCCGGCGGCAGCTCGTCACTGCCGAACGCCAGACCGCCGTCCCCCGACATCGCGGCGGCCTCCCTCGCCCCGGTCCCGGCATGGTCCGCCGCCGCGGCGCCGTTCGCGCGGTCCGCACCAGCCTGCTTCGACCGCTCGCCCCGACCGTTCGGCATCGACGGCCCGCCCGCGACTGCCGGCATCGACGGCCCGTCCGGGACAGTAGGCATCCACGGCCCGTCCGGAACAGTAGGCATCGACGGCTCGTCTGGCACGGTCGGCGTCAACCGGTCCCCGCGACCGGCCGCGTTCTGCCGCTCGGCCGGACCGGTCCGCATCGACAGCTCGCCCGGACCGGTCGGCGTTGTCGGCTCGCCCGGGACGATGGGGTTCGGCCGGTCGCCCGCTGCGGGAGGCGGTTCCGCGTCCGCGCCGGCCGGGTCTGCCTCGGCGAGGGTGAGGTGGCGGGTGGCGATGCGCCAGCCGATCGCGTACAGGAGGGTGATCAGGCCGCAGGTCGCGAGGATGACGCGTTCGTCGACGTGGTCCACGAAGAGCGCCGCCCCGAGCTGGCTGACCGAGATGGCCAACGTCGCCAGCATCATGTCGGTGGCGAAGACCCGGCCGCGCAGGCGGTCCGGCACCTCGCCCTGCAGGGCGTAGTTGGACAGGACCCAGTTGGTGCCGCCGGCGAAGTGCGCGACGAACACCAGCGCCAGCACGAGCGGGAACCAGGGGGCCGCGGCGACGCCCAGATAGCCGAGGCCGTACAGGCTCATGGACAGGGCCAGGCCGGGCAGGAGCCAGGTGCGGTGGTTCAGGACCGGGCGCATCACGAGGGGACCGACCAGGGCGCCGGCTCCGCGTACGGCGAAGAGCGCGCCCGCGCCCAGTGAGCCGACGCCGTACATGCCGGCGAGCAGCGGGAACACCGTGAGGACGCCGTTGCCGAGGCCGACCGCGGATTTCACCGTGACCAGGGCGCGGATCCGCGGGCGGGCGCCGATGTAGCGCAACGCCTCGATCAGGGCGTGCCAGGTTCGCGGCGGCGGGGCCGACATGTCGCGGGGAGCCTGCAGCGGGCGGCGGATCAGTGCCGTCACCGCTGCCGCGACGGCGAGGCTGCCCGCGGCCACGGCGAAGCTCACGTACGGGCCGACGGCGCTGCTCACGATCCCGCCGAGCGAGGCGCCGACGATGGTCATGGTGCCCCAGGCGGAGCCGGCGACCGCGTTGGCCGCCGCCAGGTCCTCGGGGTCGACGACGTTCGGCAGCGCCGCCGAGGCCGCCGGGGAGTAGAACGCCTTCGCCACCGCGACCGCCCCGATCGCGACGAGGGCGAGCGGGGCGGTGGCGGAGGAGCGTACGAGGAACAGCAGAAGCATGGCGACTAGCGCGGCCACGTTCGCGGCGATGAGGATGGCGCGCCGGTCGAGCCGGTCCGCGACGGTCCCCGTGTACGGCAGCAGCACCGCGTTGATCCCGGTGTCCACGGCCAGCACGAGCGCGCCCCACACACCGCTGCCGGTGAGCTCGGGCAGCAGCACGAGCAGCGGCACCATGACGAACCAGTCCGACCCGAAGACGACCAGCTGGGCCGCGAACAGGCGGCGGAAGTCACGGTTGCCCGTAAGGACCGAAAGCGGAGATGCCACGTACACACACAGTACCGGCCGGGCGGCGGCCGCTCATCCGGAGAGCGACCGGACCGGTGCCCGGCCCACGCGGGCCGGGCACCGGATCAGCCCGTCAGGCAGGCGGCGGCGTGGCCGGACGACGCGGCATCTTCAGGACCTCGAACTGGTCCGTGTAGCCGCGCAGCGCGCCCGATCCCTCGCCCTCGGCTCGCATGGGGCGACCGGCGGGCTCACCCTCCGGAGCCTCGTGCGCTCCGCCGCTGGACTCGGGCACCGGGGTGTCCGCCGGAACGTCGCCGTCGGGACCCTCAGCAGCGTGCCGTGGTGCGTCCGTACCGGAGGAGGCCGCGATGTCGCCCGGGGCCATCGCGTCCGAACCGGTCGCGACCGTCTTGCGGGCCCGCCTGCGCTCGCGGCGCTCGCGGCGCTTCAACTTGGTGTTCTCGACCATCGTGTAGAGGGTCGGTACCAGGACGAGGGTGAGCAGCGTCGAGCTGACCAGGCCGCCGATGACGACGATCGCCAGCGGCTGGGAGATGAAGCCGCCCTCACCGGTCAGGCCCAGCGCCATCGGCAGCAGCGCGAAGATGGTCGCGATCGCCGTCATGAGGATGGGGCGCAGGCGGTGCCGGCCACCTTCGACGACGGCCTCCTGGACCCCCAGCCCGGCCGTCCGGTAGTGGTTGATCAGGTCGAGCAGCACGATCGCGTTGGTGACCACGATGCCGACCAGCATGAGAACCCCGATGAGCGCCGGCACACCGAGCGGGGTGCCGGTCGCCAGCAGCAGAGCGATCGCGCCGGTCGCCGCGAACGGGATGGAGACCAGCAGCACCAGCGGCTGGATCAGGCTGCGGAACGTCGCGACCATGATGACGAAGACGATCGCGATGGCCGCGAGGACCGCCAGCCCCAGGTCGGCGAACGCGTCCGCCTGGTCCTGGCTGACGCCGCCGATCGAGTACGAGGCGCCGGGCGGAAGGGTCAGGCCGTCGAGCCGCTTCGTCAGGTCCTTGGTGGTCGCACCGACGTTGGAGCCGGTGGCAGTGCCGTTGACCGTGGCGCTGCGGTTGCCGTCGATGCGGGTGACCTCTTCGGGCCCGTCGACCTCCTTGACGTCGGCGACCGAGTCGAGCGTGACGACCTGGCCGCTCGGCGTGGTCAGCGGCAGCTTGCGCAGCGCGTCGGCGTTCCCGGGCGGGGTGCCCAGCGTGACGACCACGTCGCGGCTCGCGCCGTCGACCGTGATCTGCCCGGCCGGGGCGGCCCGGAAGGAACCGGCGACGGCCTGACCGACCGCGGCCTCGGTCAGCCCGCGACGGGCGGCGGCCTGCCGGTCGACCTGCACGTCGAGGCGCGGCACGCTGGCCGCCAGCGTGGTGCTGACGTCGGTGACGTCCTTCGTGCCGGCCATCGCCTCCTGGACCTGCTTGGTCGCGGCCGCGAGGGTGTCCTGGTCGGCGGCCTGCACGACGACGGACAGCTGGCTGGCGTTGAAGCCGGTGCCGTTGTCGCCGCCCACGGTGATCTCGCCGGCGTCGGTCATGCCCTTGAACTGCTCGCGCAGCTCGTCGGAGATCTTCGCCGCGTCGGCGTCCTCCTTGAGCGCCACGTTGAAGCTGGCGCCGCTGGCCCCGCCGGAGCCGACGAACGGGTTGAACTCGCCGTTGCCGACCGTCACCTGGTAGGTCTCGACGTCGTCGCGGGCGGCCAGCACCGCCTCGACCTTCTTGGCGGCCTCGTTGGTGGCGGCGAGGCTCGTGCCGACGGGCAGGTCCTGGCTGACCTGGATGGTGTCCTGGCCGGACTCGTCGAGGAAGTTGGTCTCGAGCCGGCTCGCCAGCCCCAGCGTGCCGAGCAGCACCACCACGCCGATCGCGACGGTGGACCAGCGGGTGGGGCGGCTGCGGGTCACCCAGCGGATGATCGGCAGGTACGCCCGCTGCAGCGGGCTGCGCAGCTCCTTCTCCTCGGCGGCCCGGCGGACGGCCTCGGCCTCGCTGCCGCCGGCGGCGGGACGCAGGAACCAGTACGCGAGCACGGGTACCACGGTCAGCGACACGAAGAGCGACGCGACGAGCGCCACGGTGACGGTGATGGCGAACGGGGCGAACAGCTGTCCGACGAAGCCGCCGACGAGGGCGATGGGGGCGAACACGGCGACCGTGGTGAGGGTGGAGGCGGTCACCGCGCCGGCGACCTCCTTCACGCCGGACATGATGGCGTGCACCTTGGCTTCGCCGTACCCGAGATGCCGTTTGATGTTCTCGAGCACGACGATCGAGTCGTCGACGACGCGGCCGACGGCGATGGTCAGCGCGCCGAGGGTGAGCAGGTTGAGCGAATAGTCACCGATCCACAGCCCGATCAGCGCGATCAGCACGGACAGCGGGATCGAGACCGCCGTCACCAGCGTGGAACGGACGGAGAGCAGGAAGACCAGGATCACGATGACGGCCATGATCAGGCCGAGCAGGCCCTCGGTGGTCAGGCTCTCGATCGAGCGCTCGACGAAGGGCGCCTGGTCGGTGATGACGGTCAGCTTCGCGCCGGAGGCGCCCTCCAGGTCGGCGAGCTTCTCGCGTACCTCGTGGGAGATGGCGACCGCGTTGCCGTCGGGGGCGGCGGTGACGGCGACGCCCAGGCTCTCGACGCCGTCCGTACGCGTGAACGACGTGGCCGTGGCGAGCCGGCTGGTGACCGAGGCGACGTCGCCGAGCCGGACCGGGCCGCGCGCACCGGCGAGATAGAGGTTCTGCAGCTGCTCGACCGAGTTGATCGGGGTGCCCACCTGGACGCTGAGCGAGCGGCCCTCGTCGGTGATCGCGCCGGCCGGCACGGAGATGCCGTTGTTCTGCAGCAGCGTGGTGATCGCCCGGGGGTCGGCGCCGGCGGCGCGCAGCTTGGCGACGTCGGGCTTGATCACGACCTGCTCGGTACGGGTGCCGGTGATCTGGACGTCACGGACGCCCTCGATGGCGTTCAGCTCGGGGACCACGTTCTGCTCGAGCCGCCGGGCCAGGTCGGACTGGTCGGAGCCGCCGCTGGCCGCGAGCACGATCGCCGGGATGTCGTCGGTGCCGCCCGCGAAGATGGTCGGCTTCACGTCGTCGGGCAGCGTCGGCTGGATCCGGTTGACCGAGGTGGTGAGCTGGTTGATCGCGTTGTCGAGGTCGGTGCCGAACTCGTACTGCACGACGATCGTGGCCGAGCCCTCGCGGGTCGTCGACTGGATGGTGTCCAGGCCGTCGGCGCCCTTCACGGCGTCCTCGATCGGCTTGGTGACCTGCTCCTCCATGATCTCCGGGCTGGCGCCCGGCAGGACCACGCCGATGAACGCGCCCGGAAACTCCAGCGAGGGCAGGAGCTGCTGCTTGAGGGACGGGATGGCGTACACGCCGAAGCCGGTGATCACCACCGCGATGAGGGCGACGAGCCCTCGGTTGGCGAGACTGAGCCTGGTCAGGAATGACATGTGCTCCCCCGATAAAGTTCGGCCAAGGCATATAGTTTGCCCGACGCGAACAAATGGTTTTCGCCGGGGCCCGCTGGTAACGTCCCGTCACACGACGGACGCCGACCGGCCACCGGGGCGCAACACAGGAGGTGCGGTGGCCGAGAACGAACGACTCATCGCGGACATCATGCACGCCCAGCAGCAGCTGCAGCACCTGTTCGCGTACGACCGCTCGGACCCGCTCTTCAGCAGCCAGCTGACCATGCCGCAGCTCAAGATCATGCTCCTGCTGCACCGCCTCGGCGACACCTCGGGCCGGGAGCTGGCCGGCCTGCTCGGGGTCAGCCTGGCCACGCTGAGCGGCATGGTGGACCGGCTCGTGACCCATGACCTGGTCACCCGCGCGGAGGATCCACACGATCGCCGCGTCCGGCGGATCCGGCTCAGCGCCACCGGCACGGAGATGATCTCCCGGATCATCACGGCGGGCACGGAGAAGCAGACCCGGCTGCTGCGCAAGCTCACCGACGCCGAACTGCAGACGGTACGCGACGCGATGCAGGCGATGGTCCGCGTCGCCACCGAGGACACGGCCGGCACCGAGGCTCGCGACCTGGCCGGCTGCGCGGCCCGCAACGCGACCGGCGCGGCCACCGAAGCGCCGGCTGCCGAAGCCGTCAACAACGCGGCCACCGAGGTCGTGGAAACGCTCGCCACCGACGTCGTCGACGCCGCGGCCGAGGCGGCGCAGGCAGCCGATTCCGCGGCCCGCAGACGAGCGCGCGGCGCCTGAGCGGCGTCGCGGGCCCCACGGCCGGACGGACAGTCAGGCCAGGTCGAGGGCCCTGCGCGGCCGGACAGTCAGGCCAGGTCGAGGGCCTGCGCGGCGGCGAGGACGTCGTTCTTGATGGTGGTCGGCGACGGCGCGGTGGAGATGGCCCACTCCGGGTCCTTGAGGCCGTGACCGGTGACCGTGCAGACGACCGTCGCGCCGGCCGGGATCATGCCCGCCTCCGCCTGCTGGAGCAGGCCCGCCACGCTGGCCGCGCTGCCCAGCTCGACGAAGACGCCGACCTCACGGGCGAGCAGCCGGTACGCCGTGAGAATCTCCCGGTCCGTCACCGCGGAGATCAGCCCGCCGGAGGCGTCCCGGGCGTCGAGGGCCTTGGTCCAGCTCGCCGGGTTGCCGATGCGGATGGCCGTGGCGATGGTGGACGGCTCCGGCACCACCCTGCCGTTGACGATCGGGGCCGCGCCGGAGGCCTGGAAGCCGTACATCTTCGGCAGGATCTTGGAGTTGCCCGCCTCGTGGTCCTCCTGGTAGCCCATCCAGTACGCGGAGATGTTGCCCGCGTTGCCGACCGGGAGGCAGTGGATGTCGGGGGCGGTGCCGAGCGCCTCGACGATCTCGAAGGCGGCCGTCTTCTGGCCGTGCAGGCGGAAGATGTTCACCGAGTTGACCAGCGACACCGGGAAGTCCTGGGACAGCTTCGAGGCGAGCGCGAGGCAGTCGTCGAAGTTGCCGTTGACCTGCAGCAGCTTGGCGCCGTGGACCAGCGCCTGGGCCAGCTTGCCGAGCGCGATCTTGCCCTGGGGCACGAGCACCGCGCAGGTGATCCCGGCGCGGGCGGCGTACGCGGCAGCCGACGCGCTCGTGTTGCCGGTGGAGGCGCAGATGATCGCCTTGGAGCCCTCCTCCACCGCCTTCGACACGGCCATCGTCATGCCCCGGTCCTTGAAGGAGCCGGTCGGGTTGGCGCCCTCGACCTTGAGGTAGACGTCGGCGCCGGTGCGCCGGGAGAGCACCGGGGCGGGCAGGAGCGGCGTGTTGCCCTCGTGCAGCGTGACCACCGGCGTGGTCTCCGAGACCGGGAGCCGGTCACGGTACGCCTCGATCAATCCCCGCCACATGGTCTTTTCCTCTCGCTGGCTGGCTTTGCGTCGCTTTGGCCTTCTGTTTTCCGCTGCGGGCGAGCTCAGCATGCACTAGCCTGCCGAATGGCGAGACCAGGCATCCACTATGCGGGACCGTGGGACACGGCCTCGACGTTGTTGCCGTCCGGGTCGCGCACGAAGGCGCCGTAGTAGTTCTCGTGGTATTCCGGGTGCACGGCCGGCTCGTGCAGCACCTCGGCGCCCGCCTCGACGGCGGCGGCGAAGAACGCGTCGACGGTCGCCCGGTCCGCCGCCTTGAACGCGATGTGCGACTCGCGGAAGCCGTCACCCGAGTTGAACTCGCTGATCCAGAAGTCCGGGAAGTCGCCGCCGTACCCGATGGCGACCGTGTGGTCGCTGAGCCGGCGCAGGCCCAGCGGCGCGAGCACGGTGTCGTAGAAGGCCGCGCTCGCGGCCATGTCCGAGCACTGGAAACCGACGTGGTCGAGCATGGTCACACGCCTCCCTCGACGCGCAGCACGCTGGCGATCGAACGGACGATGTCCAGCGAGCGCAGATCCTCCACGGTGGCCGCGAGGTTGGCGTCGGGCGCGCCGTGCGTGACGATGACGAGCGTCGCGTCCTCGTCCCGGCCGGACTGCCGGACCGTCGCGATCGAGACCTCGTGCTTGGCGAAGACGCCGGCGACCGTGGCGAGCACGCCCTGCCGGTCGGCCACGTCCAGGCTGATGTGGTAGCGGGTGACGGCCTCGCCGATGGGACGGATCGGCAGGTGGGCGTACGCGCTCTCGCTCGGCGCGCGGGTGCCGGCGAGGCGGTTGCGCGCCGCCGCGACGATGTCACCCAGCACCGCGCTGGCGGTGGGCGTACCCCCGGCTCCCCGGCCGTAGAACATCAGCTGCCCCGCGGCCTCGGCCTCGACGAACACCGCGTTGAACGCGTCGCCCACGCTGGCCAGCGGGTGGCTGCGCGGGATCATCGCGGGGTGCACCCGCACGCTGACCGACTCCTGGCCGGTCGAGTCCGGGCCGCGCTCGGCGATGCAGAGCAGCTTGATCGTGCAGCCCATCTCCTTGGCGCTGGCCACGTCGGCGGCCGTCACGCCGGTCATGCCCTCGCGGAACACGTCGGCGGCGGTCACCCGGGTGTGGAACGCCAGCGAGCCCAGGATCGCGGCCTTCGCGGCGGCGTCGAAGCCCTCCACGTCCGCGGTCGGGTCGGCTTCGGCGTACCCGAGCTCGGTGGCCTCCTCCAGCGCCTCGCCGAAGCCGGCCCCGGTGGCGTCCATCGACGACAGGATGAAGTTGGTCGTGCCGTTGACAATGCCGGTGACCCGCGTGACGCGGTCGCCGTGCAGCGACTCGCGCAGCGGACGCAGCAACGGGATCGCCCCCGCGACGGAGGCCTCGTAGTAGAGGTCGGCGTCGCCCTGGGTGGCGGCGTCGTGCAGCGTCGCGCCGTCCTCGGCGAGCAGCGCCTTGTTGGCGGTCACGACGCTCTTGCCGGCGCCGAGCGCCTCGGTCAGCCAGGTGCGGGCGGGCTCGATGCCGCCCACGACCTCGATCACCACGTCGACGTCGTCGCGCTTGATCAGGCCCAGCGCGTCCGTGGTGAACAGGCCCGGATCGACCGGCAGGTCGCCGCGCTGCCGGCCCGGCCGGCGCACGGCGATGCCCACCAGCTCCAGCGGCGCCCCGATCCGCGCCGTCAGGTCCTCGGCCTGATCGTGGAGCAGGCGTACGACCTCACTGCCGACCGTGCCGCAGCCGAGCAGGGCCAGGCGAACCGCAGGCTTCCCAGAACTCATCCCACATCCAATGCGAGCAGATCTTCTTCGGTCTCCCGGCGGACGATCACCCGCGAGACGCCGTCGCGGACGGCGACGACCGGCGGCCGGGGCACGTGGTTGTAGTTGCTGGCCATGCTGCGGCAGTACGCCCCCGTGCCGGGTACGGCGAGAAGATCTCCGGGCTGCACGTCGGCGGGCAGGAATTCATCCTTCACGACGATGTCCCCGGACTCACAATGCTTTCCCACGACGCGGGCGAGCATCGGGGGTGCCGCCGAGGCCCGGCCGGCGACCGTGGCCGAATAAGACGCGTCGTAGAGCGCCGTACGGATGTTGTCGCTCATCCCGCCGTCGACGCTCACGTACGTGCGGATGCCGTCGACGTTCTTGACCGTGCCGACCTCGTACAGGGTGAGCACGGCCGGTCCCACGACGGCCCGGCCCGGCTCGATCGAGAGCCGCGGCCGGCGCAGCTGCTCGGCGGCGCACTCGGCGTCGACGATCTTGTTGATCCGCTTGGCGAGGTCGCCGGCGGGCGAGGGGTCGTCCTGGGTCGTGTACGCGATGCCGAAGCCACCGCCGAGGTCCAGCTCGGCCAGCTCGACCCCGCGCGCGTCCCGGATCTGCGCCTGCAGCTGCAGCACGCGCCGGGCGGAGACCTCGAACCCGGAGGTGTCGAAGATCTGCGAGCCGATGTGCGAGTGCAGGCCGCGCAGGTCGAGCACGTCCTCGTCGAGCACGCGCACCGCCGCCTCGAACGCCGCCCCGCCGGCCAGCGAGAAGCCGAACTTCTGGTCCTCGTGCGCGGTCGCGATGAACTCGTGGGTGTGCGCCTCCACGCCCACCGTCACCCGGATCAGCACGGCCGGGCGCTTGCCGGCCTCCCGGGCGAGCGCGGTGAGCCGGTCGATCTCCTGGAACGAGTCCAGGATGATCCGCCCCACCCCGGCGTCCAGCGCCCGGCGCAGCTCGGACACCGACTTGTTGTTGCCGTGGAAGCCCATCCGCTCGGGCGGGAAGCCGGCGGCCAGCGCGACCGCGAGCTCGCCGCCGGAGCACACGTCGAGGAAGAGCCCCTCCTCGTCGATCACCTTGACGACGGCCTTGCAGAGGAAGGACTTGCCCGCGTAGTAGACGTCCGCGTCCGCGAAGGCGGCCTGGAAATCGCGGCACCGGGCCCGTAGATCGTCCTCGTCCAGCAGGTACGCCGGGGTGCCGTGCTCGGCCGCCAGGTCCAGGACACTCACGCCGCCGATCTCCAGCGCGCCCGTTTCTCCCCGGCTGACCGTACGCGGCCAGAGCTGCGGCACGAGCGCGTTCACGTCCTCCGGGCTACGCAGCCACGCCGGCCCGCGGTTGCCGAGGTCGCCGTGCAGTGCCCCGGCCTCATGTGCGCGCATGCCCTACATCCTCTCGGGCGCACTGACGCCCAGCAGTCCCAAACCGTTCGCGATCACCGTTCGAGTGGCGTCGTTCAGCCACAAGCGCGCCCGGTGCAAGTCTGTGATCTCCTCATCGCCCATCGGCGTCACCCGGCACTTGTCGAAGAAGCGGTGGTAGTCGCCCGCCAGCTCCTCCAGATAACGGGCCACCCGGTGCGGCTCTCGCAGCTCGGCGGCGCTGCCCACGACAGCGGGGTATTCACCGATGGCCTTGAGCAGGTCGTTCTCCCGCTCGTGGGTGAGCAGCTCGGGCCGGAAGCCGCCGGGCTCGCCGCGGGTCAGCCCGACCGCCGCCGCCTGCCGGGCCACGCTGGCCGAGCGCGCTGCGACATATTGGACGTAGTAGACGGGGTTGTCGCTCTTCGCACGCGTCCACAGGTCGATGTCGATGTCGATCGGGGAATCCGACGAATAGCGGGCCAGCGCGTATCGGGTCGCGTCCACGCCGAGGGCGTCGACGAAGTCCTCGAGGGTGATGACCGTGCCGGCGCGCTTGCTCATCCGCAGCGGCTCGCCGTCGCGCACCAGGTTGACCAGCTGGCCGATGAGGATCTCCAGGGTGGCCGCCGGGTCGTCGCCGAAGCACGCGGCCATCGCCTTCATCCGGCCGATGTAGCCGTGGTGGTCGGCACCCAGCATGATCACGACCTTGTCGAACCCACGCTTGCGCTTGTCCAGGTAATACGCGCAGTCCGCCGCGAAATACGTCCAGTCGCCGTCGGACTTTCGCAGCACGCGGTCCTTGTCGTCGCCGAAGTCGGTGGTGCGCAGCCAGGTGGCGCCGTCGGCTTCGAAGACGTGCCCCTGCTCGCGCAGCCGGTCCAGTGCCTCCTGCAGCTCACCGCGGTCGTGCAGGTCCTTCTCGTTGAAGTACGTGTCGAAGCGCACCCCGAAGTCGGCCAACGACTGCTTGATCTCGGCGAACATCAACTCGACGCCGATGCGCCGGAACGTCTCGAGCGCCTGCGGCTCGGCCTCCTCCAGCACGCCGGGGGCCTGCCCGAGCACCGCCTGCGCGATCTCGGCGATGTACGCGCCGCCGTACCCGTCCTCCGGAGCGGGCTCGCCCTTGGCGGCCGCGTACAGGGAGCGGGCGAACCGGTCGATCTGCGAACCGGCGTCGTTGAAGTAATACTCCGTGCCGACGTCGGCGCCGGCGGCCCGCAGCAGCCGGGACAGCGCGTCACCGACCGCGGCCCACCGGACACCACCGATGTGTACGGGGCCCGTGGGGTTGGCCGAGACGAACTCCAGGTTGATGCGCTGACCGGCGAGGCGGTCGGTGTGGCCGTACTCCGCGCCGGCCAGCACCACGTCGCGCGCCAGCACACCGGCGGCCGCCGCGTCCAGGCGGATGTTGAGGAAACCCGGGCCGGCGATCTCCACCGACTTGATCCCGGGCCGGCTGCTCAGCTCCTCGGCCAGCGCCGCCGCCAGCTCGCGCGGGGGCACGCCGGCCTTCTTGCCGAGCTGCATGGCCATCGTCGAGGCGTAGTCGCCGTGCTCGGGGTTGCGGGGCCGCTCCACCGTCGTCGTCTCGGGAAGCAGGGAGACGTCCAGGCCGCGGGTGACGAATACGGCACGCGCAGCTGTGAGAACAGTGGAAGCGAGGTCAGCGGGAGTCACTGAGCCATGCTATCCGGGTAGACTTTGGCGCCCGGCGGCGTACCGGGGCGCCGCGTGCGGGCCTGGGCCGACCATTCAGACGAATTGACGAGGCACGATGAGCATGAGCACCCCGGGGCCCGAGCGGGTCCCGTCCACCGTCAAGGTCGACAAGACCTCCGGCCAGGGCAAACCACCCGCCGGGAAGTCGGGTGCCAAGCCCGGCGGGGCATCGGGCGGCAAGCCCGGCAACCGCCCCGGCGGCAAAGGCCCGCAGGGTAAGGGCGGCGGCAAGGGTCGCAAGCCGGTCACACCGGTCAAGGTCAGCGGCGGCCGCAACTGGGGCCCGATCCTCGTCGCCGGCGTCGTGGTGCTCATCGCCGTCGGCATCATCGGGTACGGCGTCTTCGCGTCGGTGAAGGGCACCGAGTCCTGGGAGGACAAGGCCGCCGGCATCGAGGGCATCGTCAACTACCGCGAGCAGAAGAACCCGCAGATCGACGCCCGGGACCACAAGGACGGCGTGCTCACGTACGTCACCAACCCGCCGGTCGGCGGCGCGCACAACGCGCAGTGGCAGAACTGCATGGGCGACGTCTACACCGAGCCCATCGCCAACGAGCACGCCGTGCACAGCCTCGAGCACGGCGCCGTCTGGGTCACGTACAAGCAGGGCCTCGCCGCCGACCAGGTCGACAAGCTCAAGTCGAAGGTCGAGGGCAAGGACTTCATGATGCTGAGCCCGGTCGCCAACCTCGACAAGAACATCTCGCTGCAGGCGTGGGGCTACCAGCTCAAGGTCGACAACGCCGACGACAAGCGCATCGACGAGTTCATCAAGGACCTGCGGGTGAACGCGACGCAGGAGCCCAACGCGGCCTGCTCCGGCGGCAACACCGCCACCGGCCCGGTCACCGGGGCGTCCAACGGCACGAGCATGGACCAGCAGGGCAACTGATGACCGTCTCCACCGACGCCGGGGCCGCGGACCACGACACCACCGCGGCCGACGGCACCACCCCGGCCGGCGCCCGCCGGTTCGGGGCGGGCTGGATCGCCCTCGCGCTCATCCTCGGCCTGCTCCTGGGCGGCGCCGCGGGCTTCCTCGGCGCGCGCAGCTTCGGCACCCCGGGCGACGACTCGGCCGAAGCCGGCTTCCTGCGCGACATGAGCACACACCACGCCCAGGCGGTGGAGATGTCCATGATCGCTCACGCCAACTCCACGAACCCGCAGGTCGTCACGCTGGCCAACGACATCGCCCTCACCCAGCAGGGCCAGATCGCCACCATGCAGGCCTGGCTGCGCGACTGGAACCTCAGCCCGACCGGCACCGCCCAGCCGATGGCATGGATGCCCGGCTCCGAGGGTTCCGTCCGCAACGGCCTCATGCCGGGCATGGCGACCCCGGACCAGCTCGCGGCCCTGCGCAAGGCCACCGGCAAGGACCTCGACGTCCAGTTCCTCACGCTGATGCGCCAGCACCACGTGGGCGGCATCCACATGGCGCAGGAAATCCTCGACATGTCCGACAACGAGGACGTGCGCTGGATCGCGGACTCGATGGTGAAGGGCCAGCAGGGCGAGATCAACCTGATCGACTCGATGCTCCAGCAGCTCCAACGCTGACCGCCGCCCGCGGGCCGCGGGGCCGGGCTTCGACCGGCCCGGGTTTGAGCCGGGCCGCGCTTGGACCGGGCCGCGCCTGGACCGGGCCGCGCCTGGACCGGACCGCGCCTGGACCGGACCGCGCCTGGACCGGACCGCGCCTGGACCGGCTTTGGGCCGGGCCGGCGCTTTGGGCCGGGCCGGCGCTTTGGGCCGGGCCGGGGGCGGGGCGGCGGCCCCTGAGCCGCCGGGCGCCGCACCGGGTGGCGTCCGGCTGTCGCGGCCGGGCGGGCGGCGCGCCGGGGAACCGGTTGGCGGGGGTTCCGGACGGCCTGCTAGAGTTTCACCCGCTGAGCCCCCGTAGCTCAGGGGATAGAGCGTCGCCCTCCGGAGGCGAAAGCGCAGGTTCGAATCCTGCCGGGGGCACGAGTCCATGGCCGCCATGTGTTCGCTGGAAAGCGCGAACCTGGTGGCCTCGTCATTTCTGCCTGGGGTTCGAACCCCAGACCCCACGCCGTGGGGCTCCGCCCCCGGACCCCCGGTCGGTTCGTGGCTTGCGGTTGGCGAGACGGTTGCGGCCGTTGTGCGAGACAGTTGCGGCCGTTGTGCGAGACAGTTGCGGCCGTTGTGCGAGACGGTTGCGGCCGTTCTGACTGCTGGGCATCGCTGGGATCGCACCACGCACCGGCTCGCCCCGCTGTGCCGCACGACGTTCGTCGCCGCCTCCCGGATCCGGCCGCTCTTCCCGCCTCGCGGTTGGTCCACGCATCACCGCCTCCCTCCCGCCGGGCCCGATCGTCCGTCCTGCCGGGTCTGAGACGTCCCAGTCGCCCCGCGAACACGTACCAGCAAACGGCTCAGCGGCCTGCCGGCCTGCCGGTCTGCACCGTCGGCGCCGGCCCTCATCGCCGGCCTCCGCGCCTGGGTGAGGTGCGGGCAGGTCACCCGGCTCGGACGATGCGATCGGGGCGGCAGCGTTCTCCGGCGAGGGCATTCCTCTCAGGTTTCGGCGCTGTTCGGCGAAAGAGTGACTACGGACACGTCGAACCGGAGGCTGGCACCCATGCGCAAGGGACGCGTTTCGATTGCAGTGAAGCTCATGGCCGTGGCCGTGGTGGCGGTCCTAGGGGTCCTCGTGCTGGCCTTCGCCCGGATCTCCGACATCCGGCCCGCCGAGATGGAGGCGCGGCAGACCAAGACGCGCAACCTCGTGGAGGCCGCGTACTCGGTGGTGGCCGGCTACCAGCAGCTTGAGGCGAACGGGACGATGACCCGCGACGAGGCTCAGGCGGCGGCCAAGGCCGCGATCAAAAGCATGCGGTACGACAAGGCCGAGTACTTCTGGATCAACGACATGACCCCCACCATGGTCATGCACCCGACCAAGCCCGAGCTGGACGGTACGAATCTGTCCCAGAACGCCGATCCGAACGGCAAGCTGCTGTTCGTCGAGTTCGTCAAGACTGTTCGCGCGGACGGCTCCGGGTTCGTCAGCTATCTGTGGCCGAAGCCGAACCACCGCGACCCCGTGCCGAAATTGTCCTACGTGTCCGGCTTCCAGCCGTGGGGATGGGTGATCGGCAGCGGCATCTACATCGACGACGTCGACGTGATCGTGGCGGAGAAGCGCAACGAGGTCCTGCTGCAGACCGGCATCGTGCTCGCTCTGCTGCTGGTGGGCCTGGGCGCGGTCAGCGTCTCCATCTCCCGTCCGGTGCGCCGGCTGACCGGCACGCTGGCTCGGCTGGCCGACGGTGAGACCGACGTCGACCTGCCGCCGGCCGGCCACGACGAGGTCGGCCGGATGGCCGCCGCGGTGCACACCCTGCACAAGAACCTCAAGGCCAAGCAGGCCCTGGAACAGCAGAACGCGGAACTGCAGGAGCAGGCGGCAGAGGACCAGCGGCAGGCGGCAGTGGAACTCGCCGGCCGGGTGGAGGTCGTAGTGCGCACGGTGCACGACCGCATCACCGACGCGGTGGCTGGCATGCAGCAGGCCGCCACCGAGCTCACCTCGACCACCGGGGATCTGAGCACCGCCGTCGACGACATCTCCGGCCAGGCGGCCGAGTCCACCGGCACGGCCGCCCGGGCCGCCGAGGAGGCCAACCAGGTCAGTGACACCGTCATCGGGCTGACCACGGCCGCCGAGACGATCGGCGGAGTGATCGAGGTGATCCGCAGCGTCGCGGCGCAGACGAACCTGCTCGCGCTCAACGCGACCATCGAGGCGGCGCGCGCCGGTGAGATGGGCAAGGGCTTCGCCGTCGTCGCGAACGAGGTCAAGGAACTGGCGCAGCAGAGCGCAGCGGCCACCGACCAGATCGCCGCCGAGGTGGAGGCTATCCAGGCGACGTCGCACGACGCGGCCACCGTGATGGCCCGGATGGCCGAGACCGTACGGTCGCTCGGCGCCGCCACCGACCACGTCGCGTCAGCGATCGCCGGCGGCGACGGCTCGCAGAGCAGCGTCCGCGAGACCGCGTACCGGACCGGGTCCGTGGCGGCCCGCATCCAGCACGTGTCGGACCAGCTGACCCAGGAGGCGGACCGGATCAGCACGGAGTTCGCCGCGCTCATCGAGCAGATGGTGGACGCCCCTCGGTGAAGCCGCCTTCGGCGGTACGCGCCACCGAATACCGACGACGGCGAATGACGGGGGCATCGTCCGCTACGTAGCTCGGAGCCCGAGTCCCCTCGCTGGGAATACCAGCACGGCTACCGTCCGCCGTTCTCAGCAGGCGGCGGGCTTGATTAGCTGTTACGGTCCCGGCACGGCGCCCCGGGAGAGTCCGGGGCCTAGCTGGGAGGTCTTGGATAGATGCGACGTTTCGCGACATGGACTGCGGCGCTTGCGGGGGTGTCCGCGGTGGTGCTCGGGGCAACGGCGATGCCCGCCGCCGCAGCGACCAACGACGTGGTACTCACGCGTAACGGCGAGTGGAAGGCCTACGCCTACCTCGACATGTCGGCACGGAAGGCCTGCGTGCGGGTCTACAACTCCGGGTCGAGCGCCTACGCCGGGGTGCACTACGAGGCCTGGGACAACGGTGCGGACGCGCAGGCATGGGACTACGGGGGCGACACCGCGAAGAGCTGCGTCTCGATCCCGGGCAGCTACACGCGGGGCGAGAAGGTCAACGTCTACCTCAGCTTCACCGGCAGCAGCTGGAGCGACTACCGCTACGTCACCGGCATGACGCTTCAGTAGGACCGACGCGATGGCGGTGGGGCGTCGTCGCTCCGGGTGCCCCACCCCATGAACCACCCCGGCGCCCCATGCCCCGACCTCGGGACCGAGGATCAGGGGCGCGGGTCGTCCCATCAGGACCGCGCCGAGGCCTTGGTCAGTGTGTCGCCCACGGTGACGGCGACCCACAGGTCACGGCTGACGCGAATCTTGGTGATGCTGCCGTCGTCCAACCTGATCGTCAGGCGCCGGTACAGGGACGAGCCGTCCAGCAGGCCGCGCGATTTCTTGATCACGGTGCCCTCCCAGGCGTCCTTCGTCATGACGGGATCCTCTCTCCGGGCGTGGCCGGTGCGGGGCGGCGCCGGTCCAGAAGCACGAGCAGAATCGCGGTGGCCCCACCCCAGGCGAGCTGCACGGCCACGTCCGGGGCACCACGCGGTGCGGCGACAGCGATCGCTCCGAACGCGGTGTGCGCCAGGAGCGCTCCCCCGAGGGCGGCGAGCTGGTGCCGCGGTGTCCAGCCGGGCGCGGCCGACCAGCGCCGGAGGGCCAGGCCGGCCGACCCCGCGACGACAGCCGCGACCAGCATCGGGACCAGCACCCACAGCCCGTCGGTGAACGCCGGCTGCCGAGCCCCGGCGAACGGGTAGAGCAACCCCAGATACGCCGGCACCGCGGCCGCGCACCCGGATCCGACGAGGGCCGGCCGAGGCGGCTCGGCGCCGGGCCGTCTCGAAGAAGACGGCAACCGTACGGCGCACACCGCCAGCCCGACGATGAACAGGACGAGGACGGCCACCGCGGGCACCGGAAGCGTGTATCCGGGATCCTCGGACGGCGGCACGGAGACCCGCAGCAGCCCGACGCCGAGAACAGCCACGATCGAGGTGCCGGCCAGGCCGCCCCGGCGCAGGAAGGGCCTCCGCCGCAAAGCCGGGAAGATCCGTTCCACGAGCGCGATGGGGATCGCCACGCTGAAGACGGCGTGGTACAGCAGGTTCAGCTCCGCGTACGCGCTGTTGATCCCGAAGGGCCGGGGCGCCCAGCCGGCCGCGCCGTACAGGTGAGGGCTGGTCAGGCTCTGCAGGGCGAGGACGACCAGCGTCAGAGCGGCCCGGCGCCGCACAGAGCGTCAGCGACGTACCTGGCCGGGGTTCCGGTCGGGCTCGCTCCACGCAGC
Organism: Actinoplanes sp. NPDC049316; assembly: GCF_040677315.1. Classification (NCBI taxonomy): domain Bacteria; kingdom Bacillati; phylum Actinomycetota; class Actinomycetes; order Micromonosporales; family Micromonosporaceae; genus Actinoplanes; species Actinoplanes sp. NPDC049316. The sequence continues at coordinate 142,014 of NZ_JBFAQM010000022.1, forward strand.
CACCCCGGGGGCGAGCACACCCCAGAACACCATGCCGAGCGCGGCCACCCATGCCCACCAGGGAATCACCGACTGCGGGCCGACGAGGTTGCTGATCCATCGGTACGCGACATCGAGATAGGCGTCCATGCTTGCCTCCTCGTGCTGACTGATGGCTCCCTTTATCGGCAGAACCGCCCCGACTCTGAGGGTTTCGCGGAGGTGATCTGAGGCGTGCCGGCCGCCGGAGCGGGTAAGCGGTGGGTGACAGATCAACGCCAGATCGGGAGGCAGCATGGCTACCGAGCAGTTCCAGACCCAGGCGGCCGAGGGCGACAGGGACCGGCGTTTCCACGGCGGCGCGCCCGCCCACCTCGACGACGACGAGCTGGCGCGCCGGACCGAAGCCGAGCGAGTCGCGGCCGGGCTCGAGCCGTACGACCCGAACGAGGTGCCGCCGGCCACCGGCGAGGAGCCGGAGCTCTGATCAGGCGGGCCGGTTGACCAGCGCCGGGGTGCCGGAGACGCAGGTCACCGTCAACCGGATCCGGTTCGTGGCGTGCCCGTTCGTGGCGTGCCCGTTCGTGACGTTCCCGCTCTTGGCGTGCTCGAAGACGACGATCGCCGCGAGCGCGGGTCCGGCGTTCACGCGCTGAACCTCGTACGGGCTCGCGGGCTCCCACGACACGAGCTGCGCCCGGCGGCCCTCCACGCACCGTGCCGTGACGCTGCCACCGGCTGACGTGAACGTCCGCCCCTGCGGCGCCGGCTCCGGGCTGAACTCGGGATGAACCGTCGTCCTTTTCCTCGCCGATGCCCTGGTCGCCGGCGTGGACCCGGGCGATCCGGGATCCACCTCGACGGGAGCCACGGCCGGCCGCGATTGGGCCGGTGCAGCCGGTGGCATGACCGCCGCAGGAGCGTGGGGCGTACGCAGCACCATCCAGACATGCCCGACGATCGCCACGGCCGCCGCGACACCGCCTGCGAGCAGCAGCGTGCGGTAGCGGATCGCCCGCGGCTTCGCCCGCTCCCCGCCGGTGGCCAGGACCTCCGCCGCCTCCGCCGCGCTGGGCCGCTCGGCGGGATCCTTACGCAGGCAGCGGTTGATCAGATCGGTGACGGCCCAGGGCACTCCGGGGAGCTGCGGCAGCGGGACGGGCTCGACGGACACGTGAGCGGTGAGCATCTGGGTCGTACTGTCGACCGTCCACGGCGACTCCCCGGCGAGCAGCCGGTAGAGGAGCACGCCGAGCGCGTACACGTCGGAGGCCGGCTCGACCGCCCCGCCGACCACCCGCTCCGGCGCGAGATACGCGGGGGTGCCGAGCAACTCGTCGTCCGGCTCGACCGGCCCGACGGTCGCGGCCAGCCCGAAGTCGACGACCTTCGCACCGGCCGGCGTGACCATGACGTTGCCCGGCTTGACGTCCCGGTGCACCAGGCCGTCGGCGTGGGCGGCCGCGAGCGCGGCCGCCACCTGCGCGCCGATCCGGAAGATCTCGTGCGGCTCCAGCAAGCCGTTTCGCACCCGCTGCTGCAGGGTGATGCCGTGGACGAGCTCCATGACCACGTACGGGGTGAGCCGCCCGCCGTCGAGGGCCTCGCCGTAGTCGTAGATCTGCGCGACGTTGGGGTGCGAGAGCGTCGCGGCGGCTCGCGCCTCGTCCCGGATGCGGGCGCGGGACTGCGCGTCCCCGGCGTACCGTCCGGCCAGAAGTTTGACGGCGACCTGCCGGCCGAGGACCTCGTCGCGGGCGCGCCAGACCACCGCCATTCCTCCGGTGCCCAGGACGTCCAGCAATGTGTAGCGACCACCGAGCACCCGCTGCGCCTCCACGGCGAGCCAGTCTGCCCGCCCCGGCGCGCCGCGCCCAGAGAGATCACCGGAGTCACGGAGAATTTGAGTACACAGATCGCTCAAATCGGAAAGTGATCACGTCTTCACCGAGGGCTACTTGCTCTCCGCGCCGCGTCCACCAGAATGGATCTTCCGCGACGGCCCCTGGGAGGCGCCCGATGAACTCACCGCTCGGACGTCTGCTCCACCTGCCGCCGCCACGCACCCGCTACTCGGTGGAGGCCGACGTGCGCATCCCGATGCGCGACGGTGTCGAGCTGCGGGCAACCCACTATGCGCCCCGAGACGGGGCACGCGGAACGGTTCTGATCCGCACACCGTACGGTCGCGGCCTGCCGGCCTCGCTCCTGCAGGGCCGCATGCTCGCGGCGCGCGGTTACCACGTCGTTGTGGCGAGCGTACGGGGCACCTTCGGCTCGGGCGGCACGTTCGTCCCCATGGCGCAGGAGACCGCCGACGGGCAGGACACCGTGGCGTGGCTGCGTACCCGGGAATGGTTCGACGGCCGGCTCGCCACGCTCGGCGCCTCGTACCTCGGCTGGACCCAGTGGACACTCCTGCTCGACCCACCGCCGGAGCTCAAGATGGCGGTGATCGCGGTGGGCCCCCACGACTTCCGAGACGCGGTCTTCGGCACGGGCGCCTTCACCCTCGGCGACTTCCTCAGCTGGAGTCATCAGATCACCGGCCAGGAGCACCGCGGCCTCAACCGGATCCGCCACCTCACCACCGCCCGCCGACGCGTACGGCCGGGACTGCAGGGGCTACCCCTCGCCGACGCCGCGGAACCCGTGCTGCAGGGCCGCGCGCCGTGGTACCGCGAATGGCTGTCGCACCCGGAGGACTCGGATCCGTTCTGGGACGCGTACCGGGCGGGTCCGGCGCTGGAGCGGGTCGCGGTACCGGTGCTGCTGATCAGCGGCTGGCAGGACCTGTTCCTCGACCAGACGCTCACCCAGTACGAAACCCTCCGGGCCCGGGGAGCGGACGTGTCGCTCCTGATCGGACCGTGGACGCATTTCGGGGTCGCGACGAAGGGCGCCACGCGTACGGAACCGGCCACGCTCGCGTGGCTCGACCACTACGTGGCCGGCTCGGCATCATCGGGCCCGGCCGGAACGGCATCATCGGGCCTGGCCGGGACGGCACCATCGGGCCTGGCCGGGACGGCACCATCGGGCCTGGCCGGGACGGTCAGCGTCTTCCGCACCGGCGAGGAGAAATGGCACGACCTGCCACAGTGGCCGCCCGCGACGCGGCCGCGAACCTTCACGCTGACCGCGGACGGCACCCTCACCTCGGCGAAGTCCGCACCACCCGGCGCCGTGATCTTCCGCTACGACCCGCAAGACCCGACACCCTCGGTAGGAGGCCGGGTCCTCTCGGGCACCATGGGCGTACGCGACAACCGCAAACTCGAATCCCGCGGCGACGTCGTCACCTTCACCGCCCCGGCGTTCACCACGGACCTCGACCTGGCGGGCACCCCGGCCCTGGAGATCGACATCTCGGTCGACAACCCGTACGCGGACGTCTTCGCCCGCCTCTGCGACGTCGACCCGTCGGGCCGCTCCCACAACTTCTCGGACGCACTGCTCCGCCTGGACCCGTCGGTCCCGCCCGGCGTGGTGCAGCGGCTCACGCTGCGGCTGGACCCGTGCTTCCATCGGGTCAGGGCGGGCCACCGGCTGCGGCTGCAGGTGTCGGGCGGGGCGCACCCCCGATTCGCACGGAACCTGGGAACGGACGGCAAGCCGGAGAACGGCGCAGAGCTGGCGCCGTCGGTTCACACAATCCACTGCGGACAGTCACGATTGATCGTCCCGACAACCGCATGACCGACGACCGACGAGCCGAGCGGCCGAGCGGCCGAACAGCCGACGAGCCGCGCGGCCTCAAGCAGCTTGCAGCCTGCAAGCCACGTCTGCGGCTCCGGAGCAGCCCGAGCAACGCGCGGCCCGGAAGAAACAACCCCCGGCCGGAGGCAACGACCCCTGGCCGGAGGCAACAACCCGCGGCCCGAAGCGCGCCTGCGGCCCGAAGCACCCCTACACCGGCCCGGCGGCCGACCGCAGGGCCCGGCCGCAGGGCCCGACCGTAGGCCGTAGGCCGCCCGGGGTGGAGGCCCCGACGCAGGCACCCCGGACGCAGACTGCCGCTCAACCGGCGGACCCGGCGGACCCGGCGGACCCGGCGGACCCGGCGGGGCGCCGGTGCTGGCGGGGCGCCGGTGCTGGCGGGGCGCCGGTGCTGGCGGGGCGCCGGTGCTGGCGGGGCGCCGGTGCTGGCGGGCCGGTGCTGGCGGGCGCTGCGGATCCTCTCGGAGTTCGTCGAGGGCTTCGACACCCTCGCCG